>CALMTS010000088.1 GCA_937872685.1 uncultured Desulfomicrobium sp. | reverse complement strand
TCACCCTGGTTGCCAAGTCCCATAACAACTCCTTGTTCATGGCAACCTTCTATATCTCTGAAGATTTTTCAACAGTCTGTTAGGGGACACGAGATTTACGACCCTGCGAAACCAAGACGCCTGTTTTGAAAAGAGCCGAGCAGGTCACCCGCCGGAGGCAATTCTTGTCTACGCCATCTCCTGTTCGGTCCGCCGGATGATTTCTTCCTGGTGGTCCAGGTCCAGGTCCACGAAGAAGTCGCTGTAGCCTGCCACGCGGACCAGGAGGTTCCGGTATTCCTCGGGTTTGGCCTGGGCCTGGCGCAGGGTGGCGGTGTCCACGACGTTGAACTGGATGTGGTGGCCTCCCAGGCGGAAGTAGGTGCGCACGAGCTGGCAGAGCTTGTCCAGGTCCTGGTCGGACTTGAGGACGCCGGGCAGGAAGCGCTGGTTGAGGAGCGTGCCTCCGGACTTGATCTGGTCCATCTTGGACAGGGACTTGACCACGGCGGTAGGGCCGTTGCGGTCGGCGCCGTGGGAGGGGGAGGTGCCGTCGGACTCGGGCAGGTGCGCCAGGCGGCCGTTGGCCGAGGCGCCGAGCATCTTGCCGAAGTAGACGTGGCAGGTGGTGGAGAGCATGTTGAGGTGGTAGGTTGTGCCCTTGGTGTTGGGGCGGCCGTCGATGGTCGTGAAGAGCGAGTCGTAGACGCGGCGCATGATGTCGTCGGCGCGGTCGTCGTCGTTGCCGAAGAAGGGGGTCTTGTTCCAGAGCTTGAGGCGCAGGGCCTCGGCGCCGTCGAAGTTGGCGCGCAGGGCGGTGAGGAGCCGGTCCATGGGCATGGCGCCGGAGTCGAAGACGTGGGTCTTGATGGCCGAGAGGCTGTCGGTGACGGTGCCGATGCCGCAGCACTGGATGTAGTTGGTGTTGTAACGCGGCCCGCCGTTGTAGTAGTCCAGTCCTTTTTCGATGCAGTCGTGGATGACCACGGAGAGGAAGGGCGCGGGCGAGTGGGCGGCGTACATGCGCTCGATGTAGTTGTTGACGCGGACCTTGAGGTCCACGACCCAGTCGAGCTGGCGGGTAAAGGCTGCGTAGAGGGCGTCGAAGCTCGAAAAATCGCGCGGGTCGCCTGTCCGGGGGCCGATCTGTCGGCCGGTCAGCTGGTCGCGGCCGTCGTTGAGGGCCAGTTCCAGGATTTTGGGCACGTTCAGGTACCCGGTCAGGATGTAGGCTTCCTTGCCGAAGGCTCCGGTTTCGATGCAGCCTGAGCAGCCGCCTTCGCGCGCGTCCTCGACGGTCTTGCCCACGCGCATCTGTTCCATGACCACGGCGTCGGAGTTGAAGACCGAGGGGTAGCCGCAGCCGTTCCTGATGACCCTGGCTGCGGCCTTGAGGAAGCGGTCCGGGGTTTTCTGGCTGATGTGCACGCTGGTCTGGGGCTGCAGGAGGCGCAGTTCGTCCACCACTTCCAGGATGAGGTAGGAGATCTCGCTTGTCCCGTCGGAGCCGTCGCGTTTCAGCCCGCCGAGGTTGATGTGGGTGAAGTCGTTGTAGGTGCCGCTTTCCTTGGCCGTGACGCCGACCTTGGGCGGCGCGGGGTGGTTGTTGACCTTGATCCACAGGCACGCGAGCAGTTCCTTGGCCGATTCGCGGGTCAGGGTGCCGTCGGCCAGGCCCTTCTCGTAGAAGGGGGTGAGGTGCTGGTCGAGGTGGCCGGGGGTCATGGCGTCCCAGCCGTTGAGTTCCGTGATGGTGCCCAGGTGCACGAACCAGTACATCTGCAGGGCTTCCCAGAAGTCGCGCGGGGCGTGGGCCGGGACGCGTCGGCAGACCTCGGCGATGCGCAGCAGCTCGGCCTTGCGTACAGGATCGGCCTCGGTCTTGGCCTTTTCCCAGGCCAGGGCGGCGTGGCGCTGGGCGAAGACGATGGCAGCGTCGCAGGCGATGTCCATGGCCTTCAGTTGTTCGGCGCGGTCCGAGGCCAGGGGGTCGTTCAGGTAGTCCAGGCGCGCCGTGCGCTCGGCGATGCGCGCCTTGAAATCGAGCATGCCCATGGAATAGATGGTGCCGTCCAGGGCCGTGTGCCCCGGGGCGCGCTGTTCCATGAATTCGGTGAAGAGGCCGGCCTCGTAGGCTGCGCGCCATTCGTCCGGCACCTGGGAGAAGACGCGGTCGCGCATGGAGCGGCCCGTCCAGTAGGGGATGACCTCGCGCTCGTAGGTTGCGATGTCCTTCTCGGCCACATGGTAGCGGGTCATGGGCCGGGAATTCAGCACGCGCAGGTCTTCGGCCGAGTGGCAGGTCAGCTCCGGGAAGGTCGGCACGCATTTGGGGCGGGGGCCGCGTTCGCCGACGATGAGTTCCCCGTCGCCCAGCCAGATGGCCTTCTTTTCACAGAGGTCCCTGAAGACCATGGCGCGCAGCACGGGCAGGGAGTGCTTGCCGGAGTTTTCGCGGTAGAAGGCCGTTTCGAGCAGGGCGCGCTCGATGGAGATGGATGGCTCGGTCTCGAAGCTTTCCTGGCGCAGGCGGGCGATTCTGTCGTTCATCTATCCTCCGATGCGGACGTTCAGCCCGCAGTTCTTCAGGATTTCCACAGCCCTGTCGACATCTTCGGGGCTGGAGGCGGGGATGTGTTCCCCGGGGTAGGGCCGGTCGAGCTTGGCGTACTTGCCCCTGGCCGTGGCGTGGTAGGGGAGCACGTCCACGGAGCGGATGCCGGGCAGGGAGGCGGCAAGGAGGCCGGTCCGGCGGATGTTGTTCTCGTCGTCGTTGAAGCCCGGAATGAGGGGCAGCCGCAGGCGGATCTCCGCACCCGACTCGGCCAGCAACCGGAGGTTGGCGAGGATCGGGGCGTTGTCCACGCCCGTGGCCAGGCGGTGGGCGGCGGGGTCCGTGTGTTTGAGATCGAAGAGGAAAAGGTCCGTGAGCGGGGCGATGCGAGTGATGGTTTCTGCCGCGGCAAAGCCGCTGGTGTCCACGGCGCGGTGCAGCCCCAGCCTGCCGCAGGCTTGGAGCAGGCTTTCCAGGAACTGCGGCTGGGCCAGGGGCTCGCCGCCCGAAAAGGTCACCCCGCCCTGCGTGCCTTCGAAAAAGGGGAGTTCCTTTTGGATCTCGGCCATGACCTCCGCGACGGTCCATCTGCCGCCCACGGCCTCATGGGCCAGGGCCGGGCAGACCTCGGCGCAGGTCCCGCAGGCCGTGCAGGCTGCGGGGTCGCGCAGGACGGCTCCCGAGGGGGCGCTCAGCGCGCCCTGCGGGCAGGCGGCAAGGCATTCGCCGCATCCGGCGCACCTGCCGGGCACGGTCAGGACCGCCGGCTCCATGTCCAGGCCTTCGGGATTGTGGCACCAGGCGCAGGACAGCGGGCAGCCCTTGAGGAAGACGGTCACGCGCAGGTCCGGGCCGTCGTGCAGGGCGTATCGCTTGATGGCGAAAAGGGTGCCGGATGGGGCGTTGTTGGGCATATCTTTTTGGTAATGAATATTGTTAGTTTTTACAAGAAAAAGGGAGTCATCGGGTTCTGGGAAATAGCGGTATTGGGCATTGTTGAAAAGAGTGCGCCAACCGTTCTCTTTTTTGAAAGAAACTCTTGCCTCTTTGTTGTAAAGCACGTATTTTTCACAGCCATGTATCAACCAAATGTGGGTGATACGTGGTATGAGGAGACGGGAAGGGTTTTGGCCCAAAGGCGCGACAGATCCGATGGGAGACTCAACCTGGATTGTTCAGTTTTTTTACAGGAGACAAGTGCATCATGTCGAAGAACATTTATGTCGGAAACCTGCCCTGGAGTGCCACCGAGCAGGACGTGGAAAATCTGTTTGCAACCTACGGCCAGGTTGCCAACGTGAAACTCATTTCCGACCGTGAGACAGGCAGAGCCCGCGGATTTGGTTTTGTTGAAATGGAGAGCGGCGCTGACGAAGCCATCGCAGCACTGGATGGCGCCGATTACGGCGGACGTTCCCTGAAGGTCAACGAAGCACGTCCGCGCCCCGAGCGTGAACGTCGGCCCAGATGGTAGTCGCGTCGATCTGAGCCCGAAACCCTGCTCCGGCAGGGTTTTTTTTTGCCCGGCGCCGGGGCGGAACCCGCCGCGCCTGGGTGATAAGTCCTTTCAGGGGACGGCGTAGTGTCCCTTGAATATGCATGGATTGCCTTTCATCTCTTCAAAGTCTGTCGAGCCGCGAGTCCGTTTCGTCCTTCTCATCCCCTTCCTCCGGAAGAGGCTCCCGCACCCCTCAGGGCCGGTGTCCCATGCGGCGGTCGCCGCTGACCACCCCGTTCATCCAGAACCAGGCCAGGGCGGCCCCTGCGGCTGCCAGAACGATCAACACCCCGAGTTCCATATGGCCTCCTAGCCGCGCAGCCTGCGCATGAAACGTTTGATGTCCTCGAGCATCATGTACAGCGACGGCACGATCCCCAGGGTGATGAAGGTCGCGAAGACGATACCGAAGCCCAGGGACAGGGCCATGGGGATCAGGAAGCGCGCCTGGCGCGAGGTCTCCCAGATCATGGGGGCGAGCCCCCCGAAGGTGGTCACAGTGGTCAGCAGGATGGGCCGGAAGCGCTGCACGGCCGCCTGGTGGATGGAGTCCAGGGCGCCCTGGCCAAGGCGGCGCTTGCCGTTGGCGCAGTCGATGAGCACCAGGGAGTCGTTGACCACCACGCCCGACAGGGCCACGATGCCGAAGAGCGAGACCAGGCTCAGGCTGTAGCCCATGAGCAGGTGGCCGAACACGGCCCCGACGATGCCGAAGGGGATGCTGGACATGATGAGCAGGGGTTGCACGTAGCTCTTGAGCGGCACGGCCAGCAGCGCGAAGATGCCCAGACAGGCCATGCCCAGGCCGAAGATGAGCGCCTGGACGCCCTCCTGGATGTCGGCCTGCTTGCCCTCGAAGCTGAACTCCAGCCCCTGGTAGCGTTCGCGCAGTTCGGGAAGGTAGGTGTCCTTGAGCATGTTCTGGATGCCCGCGGCCTCGGACGGCGGGTTCACGTCGGCCGTGACGGAGATGACCCTGCGGCCCGCCCGGCGTTCGATGCTGGTGTAGGAGCGTCCGGTGGACACGTCGGCCACTTCGCGCAGGAGCACGTCCGTGCCTGCTGGAGTGCGGACCAGGAAATCCTCGATGTTCTGCAGGGAGACGCGTTCGTCCTTGGGCAGGCGGACCATGACCTTGATCTCGTTGCGCCCGCGCTGCTGGCGCAGGGCTTCGGCGCCGAAGAACGCCGCCCGGATCTGCCGGGCCACGTCTTCGGAGCTCAGGCCCAGGCTGCGGCCTTCGGGGCGGATGCGCACGTCGAGCTGCACCTTGCCGGCCGAAAACCCGTCGTCGATGTCCGAGACCTGGGCGTATTTGGCCAGGGCCCCGGCCAGGTCCTCGCCGGCCCGCTCCAGGATGTCCGTGGACCGGTGGGAAAGCTCGACGGTCAGGGCCGCGCCCGCGCCCGGGCCGCCGCGGTCCGACTCGAACTTGATGTACTCGGCCCCCGCGATGGGCCCCACGCGCTCCCGCCACAGCCGGGTGAACTCGGCCGTGGGCACGGTGCGGCGCTCGGGGGGCGTCAGGAAGACCCGGACGGACCCCTGGTGTCCGCCGCTGCTTGTGCCGACCTGCGAGTAGATGCCTTCCACCAGTTCGTCACCGCCGTTTTCATCGGCCAGTTCCCGCGCGACCCTGACCATGCGGTCTATGGCCGCCTCGGTCCGCGCCACGGGGGAGCCGAAGGGCATGGCCACCTCGACATAGGCGTAATCCGACTCGACCTTGGGGAACATGACCATGCCCATGCGCCCGCTGGCCACGTAGCCGGCCGTGGCGATCAGCACGGCCAGTGCCAGGGCCAGGGTCAGGTAGCGCATGCGGATGGTCCACAGCAGGAGCGGTCCGATGACTTCCCTGACCAGGCGCATGAAGCTGGCGCTGAATTTGGCCTGACCCCTGTTGACAAAGCCCAGCCAGGACGCTCCGCCGGATTTCTGGTGCCCGAGGTGGGCTGGCAGGACGAAGAGACTTTCCACCAGGGAGATGAGAAAGACGCTGACGACCACCGCCGGCACGACCCAGAAAATCTTGCCCATGACGCCGGGGATGAAGAACATGGGCATGAAGGCGGCGACGTTGGTCAGGATGGAGAAGGTCACGGGCACGACAACGTTGCGTGCGCCGACCGTGGCCGCACGCAGGTACGGCATGCCCTGTTCCTTCTGCTGGTAGATGTTCTCGCCGACCACGATGGCGTCGTCGACCACGATGCCCAGGGTGATGATGAAGGCGAACATGGAGATCATGTTGAAGCTGACGTCCAGCCCCGGCAGGATCAGGAAGGAGCCCAAAATGGAGATGGGGATGCCCATGCTGACCCAGAAGGCCAGCCTGATTTCCAGGAACAGCGCCAGCAGCAGGAAGACCAGGCCCAGGCCCATGAGGCCGTTGCGGGTCAGCAGGTCCATGCGCTGGCGGAAGATGTCCGAGCTGTCGCTGCGTTTGGCCAGGGACACGCCGGGGGGCAGCATCGCCTCCAGCCGCTCCATGTGTTTCTTCACGGCGTTGGACACGGAGATGGGTGTCTGGTCGCCCACCCGGTAGATGTTCAGCAGCACGGCCGGCTGGTTGTTGTAGCGGGCGAAGAGGTCCGTGTCCTCGAAGCCGTCGCTGATGGTGCCCAGATCCTCCAGGCGGACGACGGATCCTTCGGGCGTGGTGATGATGGGCAGGGCGGCGAACTCCGCGCCGAGGTCCCGGCGGTCCTTGACGCGCACGAGGATCTCGCCCTGGTCCGTCTTGACGCTGCCGCCGGGCAGTTCCAGCGCCGATCTGCCGATGATGTCGGCCACCTGTCGCAGGGTCAGACCATGGGCCCGCAGCCTCTCCTCCGGGATCTCGACGGAGATCTCCAGATCGCGCACGCCGCTGAAATCGACCTGGGTGATCTCCGGGTCCTGCAGGAGTTCGTCGCGCACGGTCTCGGCCACCTCGCGCAGGACTCGCTCGTCCAGATCCCCGTAGACGGCCACGGACATGGTCTGGCGGCGGTTGGAGGCGATGACCACCTCGGGCGTCTCAGCGTCGTCGGGGAAGGAGGTGATGCGGTCCACCTCGCTCTTGACGTCCTGGGCCAGACGGTCCACGTCCGCGCCGGCCAGGGCCTCGATGGTCACGGTCCCGGCGCCCTCGACGGAGGACGACGTGACCTTCTTGACACCGTCGATGCCCGTGACCCGCTCCTCGATGGCCAGGACGATGCCCTTCTCGACCTCTTCGGGGCTGGCGCCCGGGTAGGCCACGGTCACGGTGACGATGTCCGACTCGAATTCGGGAAAGACTTCCTGCTTGATGTGCGTGGTCATTATGAAGCCGCCGACCAGGCAGATCAGCATGATCAGATTGGCGGCCACCGGGTTGGCGGCCATCCAGGCGATGGCGCCGTGCTGGATTTTCTCGCGCATGGCTCAGTTTCCCGCGTTCTTCGCCAGGGTGACGGGCATGCCCTGGATGGGGGTGGCCAGTTCGCTGGTCACGACCTGCTCGCCCGTCGTGAGCCCCTTTTCCACCAGCACCGTCTCGGTGTCCCGCCAGACGACCGCCACGGGCCGGATGTCCAGGGTGGCGTTCTGCACGGCCCAGACCGTGTCGTTTTCGCGCAGTGCCGCCCGAGGCAGGCGCACGACGTTGTCAAGCCGCCGGCCTTCGATGTCCAGGCGCACGTACTCGCCCAGCAGGATGGGGGCGGGCTTTGCCTCCAGGGGCCGCGGCAGGGAGACCAGGATGCGGGCCAGCCGGCCCTGGTCCTCCAGGTCGCCGCGCAGGCGCAGGATGCGGCCCTCGCGTTCGGCTCCGCTGGCCTGGGAGCGCACGTGCACGACGGAGCCCGG
>CALMTS010000087.1 GCA_937872685.1 uncultured Desulfomicrobium sp. | reverse complement strand
CGAAATACGCCGCAACGCTGGCCAGCGTCGTGGGCACGATGGCGTGGATGCCGCCCATGGGAGGCTTCAGGATGGACAGCGCCATGAAGGCCGTCACGCCGCAGACGATGGAGGCGACGGCCCCCCTGGCGTTGCCGGACTGGCAGTAGAGGCCCAGCACGATGGGGCAGAGGAAGGCGGCTTCGAGGCCGCCGAAGGCGAAGAGGTTGATCCAGACCAGAAGATCCGGCGGCTCCAGGGCTGCGGCGAAGACCAGCAGGCCGACCACCGCCGTGATCCAGGTGCTCGTCCGCTTGAGCGTGGCCACGGGCATCCGCGAAGCGTCGCCCCCGAGCCGGTACTGGATGTAGAGGTCCTTGATGATGGCGGCCGAGACCAAGAGGAGCATGGAATCGACCGTGGACATGATGGCCGCCAGGGGGCCGGCGATGAACACGCCCGCCCAGACCGGCGAGAGCAGCTTGAGGATCATGGTCGGCATGGCCAGGTCGCCGGCCGGGAGGTCGGGGAAGACGGCCCGCCCGAACGCCCCGGCGAGGTGCGCGCAAAGGATCATGAAGCCGATGAGCAGCGTGCCGATGACCATGGCGTCGTGCATGGCGCGGGAATCGCGGTAGCCCATGCAGCGCTGGGTCGTGTGCGGCAGGCCCAGCACGCCGATGCCCACCAGGACCCAGAAGGACAGGGTGAAAGCCTGCGGCACCGCGTTGTCCGGGCCGGTGGGCGTGATCAGGCCGGGGTCGATGCCCTTCAGTGTCGAGACGCATTTGGCCACCCCGCCGCCGGCACCGATGACCGCCAGCAGCACCACGACCACGGCCACGACCATGATGACGCCCTGGATGGCGTCCGTCAGCACCACGGCGCGGAAGCCGCCCACGGCGGTGTAGAGCACCACGCTGATGCCGAAGAGGGCCAGACCGGCGGCGTAGGGGTAGCCCGTGACGGTCTGGAAGAGGCGCGCCCCGCCGATGAACTGCGCCAGCATGGCGGCCATGAAGAAGACGATCAGGGCCACGGAGCACAGGATGACCACCGCATCGCTCTTGTAACGGGCGCGCAGGAAATCCGTGATGGTCACGGACTGCGTCCGGCGCGCCATGATGGCGAAGCGCTTGCCCAGCACGCCCAGCGTCAGAAAGGCCGTGGGCACCTGGATCATGGCCAGCAGCACCCAGCTCAGGCCGAACCGGTAGGCCACGCCCGGGCCGCCGATGAAGCTGCTGGCGCTGGTGTAGCTGGCGATGATGGTCATGGCGAGGACAAAGCCGCCCATGGATCGGCTGCCGAGGAAGTACTCCTCGATGAACCCCTGCGAGGAGCTCTGCGCGGACTTGCCGCGGGCCCACAGCGCGATGCCGATGGACGCGGCCAGGTACACGATCATGGGGATGATGGTCTGCATCGAGCCGCTCATTTCGCGGCTCCGTCTTTCCCGCCGGAGGCGTCCGGGGCGTCGGCGTCGAGGGACATGTGCCTGAAAAAGAGCCGCACCACAGCCCAGAGCACGACGGTCACAAGCGGGTAGCCGACGATGCAGCTGTAAAAGAACCATGCCGGGAAGCCGAACACGTAGGAATACGTCCCGGGGTCCTCGTCACCCATGCCGTAGCCGAAAGCGTACCACCAGACGAAATACAATCCGTAGAGAGCCAGCGCCAGAAGCGCCTCCCTGTTGGCCTGTCTGATTCTCGTGTCGTGTTGCATGTCCTTCACGCGTATTGGTTGCCGGTTGAAGACGCCGTTGCGTCGAGAAAAACAGGTTCAGCCCCGCTTCCGCAGGCTCCACGCCAGCCACTTCCCGAACAGCCACCTGACCAGCGGCGTCAGGCGCCCCCGGTTGTAGGCGTCACCTACCTGCCGGATGGCCTCGGCCCGCGTCGGGTAGGGGTGGATGGTGCTGGCGATGCGGTCCAGGCCGAGATTGTTGGTCATGGCCAGTGAGATCTCCGCGATCAGATCCCCGGCGTTGTCCGCCACCACTGTCGCCCCGACGATTTTGCCGGACCCCTTGCGGACATGCACGCGCACGAAGCCCTCGGTGCTGCCGTCGAGGACGGCGCGGTCGACGTGGGACAGCTCGCGGGTGAAGGTCTCCACGGCGATGCCCTTGGCCGCCGCCTCCGCTTCCGTCAGCCCGACGCGGGCCAGCTCCGGCGAGGTGTACGTGCACCAGGGAATGGTCAGGGCGCTGGCCCGGGCGCGGCCCCCGAACAGGGCGTTGCGCAGGACCGTGCGGGCCATGAAGTCCGCGGCGTGGGTGAACTGGTAGGAGGAGCAGACGTCGCCGGCGGCGAAGATGTCCGGGTTGGACGTGCGCAGGCGGTCGTCCACCTGCACGCCCTTGCCGGTGTACGCCACGCCCGCCTCATCCAGGCCCAGCCCGTCGACGTTGGGCGTGCGGCCCGCGGCCACGAGGACCTCGTCGACGGTCTCGTCGCAGCCCCCGTCCGCGGCGCGGAGGCGAATCCGCCCCCCATCGGCGGACGAGCCCTTGAGGTCCTTGCCGCAGTTCATAATCTGCACGCCGTCGCGGAGCAGGGCCCCGCGCACCACGGCCGCCGCGTCGCGGTCCTCCCGGGGCAGAATGCCGCGCGGGGACTCGAAGAGCAGCACCTCGGAGCCGAAGCGGGCAAAGGCCTGGGCCAGCTCGCAGCCGATGGGCCCGGCGCCGATGACGGCCAGCCTGCGGGGCAGTTCCGTCAGGGAAAAGACCGTCTCGTTGGACAGCCAGCGCAAGGACTCGAAGCCTTCCATGGCCGGCGCAGCGGCCCTGGCCCCGGTGGCGATGACGGCCTTGGCGAAGTCCAGGTGCGCCCCGCCGACTTCCAGGGTATGCGGGCCGGTGAAACGCCCCTGGCCCAGGAACACATCCACGCCCAGGTCGCGGAAACGCTGTGCCGAATCGTTGGGGGCGATGGCGGCGCGCAGGCGGCGCATGCGTTCCATGACCGCCGCGAAATCCACCTGCACATCCCCGGACACGCGCACGCCGAACTCCCCGGCCCCGCGGACGGCTGCGGCGGCCCGCGCCGCGCGCAGCAGGGCCTTGGAGGGCACGCAGCCGAAATTCAGGCAGTCCCCGCCAAGGAAATCCCGCTCCACCAGGGCCACCTTCGCCCCGAGGCCGGCCGCACCGGCCGCGCAGACCAGCCCCGCGGTTCCGGCGCCGACGACCACCAAATTGTAACGGGGCTTGGGCGCGGGATTCTTCCAGTCCTGCGGGTGGACAAGGGACACCAGATCCTGGTTGTGGTCGTCCCACGGCTCCAGGCGTGTTTTTTTCGTCGGGGCTTCGGCCATTGGCGGAACTCCTGGCAGGAAAACGTTCAGGGTTACACTCCGGCCGGACATCGCGGGCAATTCGCGCCGGAGCCTTGTGGAGTTCTAGTTCGAGGGAGGGGACACGGACTCTTCGTCCGTGACAACGAGGTTGCGCCCCCTTCTCTTGGCTTCGTAGAGGGTTTGATCCGCTCGCTTCATCAGCTGGGAAAGCATGGTTTCCGGGGAATCGAGATGTGCGATGCCGATGCTCACGGTGAATTCCACGGGTTTGGTCCACGTCTGAATCCGCACTTCCATGAATTTCTCGCGCAGCCGTTCAGCTACGCTCCGGGCCGCTTCGATGCCTGTTTCGGGCATGGCCACGGCGAACTCCTCACCCCCGACACGGCCGAAGATGTCGGTGCCGCGCATGACCTGCCTCAAGGTCTGTCCCACCCCGCGCAGGACCTCGTCGCCCACGTCGTGCCCGTAGGTGTCGTTGATGCGTTTGAAATGATCGAGATCGAACATCATGAAGCAGAACTCCTGACGGTAGCGGATGGCCTGCTTGAGCTGCGCATCGGCCTGCTCCATGAAATAACGCCGGTTGGACAACCCTGTCAGTTCATCCAGGGTAGCCAACTCGTTGAGCCTTCTCTCGACGAGCTTCCTGGCCGAAATGTCCCGCATGCTGCCGACGGCGAACCACTCCCTGCCCAGCCTGAAAGCCGCGACCGATCTCTCCACGGGAAAAACCTCCCCGGACTTGCGCACGCCTTCCATTTCCATCACGCGGCCCAGGATGGGCCCGGTCCCTGTCTTGCCGAAACGCTCCAAACCCGTCTTGGCTTTTCCCACCTCGTCGGGCAGGACCGCCACGTCGTGAAACTTCCGCCCGAGCATTTCGCTTTCCGTGTATCCGAACATGTTCTCCGCGGCAGGGTTCCAGAATGTGATGCGGTCATCGGCGTCGATCATGACCAGCGCGTCATGGCTGGCCTGGCTCATGGCGCGCATGCGCTGTTCGCTCTCGGTCAGGGAGATGCGGCTGATGCTGCCCTGCAGCCTGGCGATGATGCCGAGGAGCGCGAGGAGCAGGACGGAGGAATGCACCATCCAGGCATAGGGGGAACCCGATGCCCACCCGCCTTTGGGAACCGCGGCCATGTACCACGACCCCGAGGGCAACGACACGGTCATCGTGACGGCCTCCGCACTCTCCCCGAACAGGGCGGCGCTGCCCCAGAAAACCTCTCCCTGCGGCCCCTTGCTGTCCCGGCCCCGCACGGCCAGGTCAAGCCTTTCGGTCAGGGGTTGCACCCCGGCGAGCTGCATGAGGGTGCCGAGATCGATGACCGACGACACCAGCCCCCAGAACCTGCCGCTCCCGTCCACGAACACCGGCACCCGGGCGACCAGGCCCACCCCGCCCTGCACGAGGTCCAGAGGCCCGGCCACGGCCATCTTCCCGCTTTCCATGGCGGCAAAGGCCTGGGACCATTGGCCCGGCACCGTCCGGTAATCGAGGCCGAGAGCCTGCTCGTTGCCCTCAAGAGGATACATGAAGCGGATCACGAAGTCCGGGGCGGCAGCGATGTTGCGCAGGGCGTTGCTTTTGCCCATGAGCACGCGGGCCAGACCCTCGTACTCCGCAGCGGATATGTCCGGCCGCACGGAAATGTTGGCGGCCATGCCATAGACGAGGTAGAGATTTGTGTTGACCCTCTCCTCCAGACGGGCCCGGAACGCACCGAGCTCCAGGGTCACGAAGACTTCCTGATCAAGCCTGAACTGCCGTGAAAGCATGCGGCTCACCACAATGTCAGCACAGACCGCCAGGACGACAATGGCCAGCAACATGATCATGGTCCTCTTGCTGCCGGCCAGACTCTTGATGACATCCCGCTTGATCAACGGCATGAATTCTCCTTGAAAAACGTCTTTTACCGGCGCCTGGAAGGCAATCCGGAGCCCGGTTTTCCCGCGCCGGGCAGGGGCCGGGGCTGCCCGGGGTGACATTGCGCTTCCGCCCTGCTAGACGGCAGGTACAACCGCCGCCGGACAAGCCGGCGAAGTGCCGCGGCCGCATTAGAACACCACTACCCGGGGAAGGCAACAACCCGGCTGCACCTGGACAGCCCCGATGCGTCAGAAATCCATGAAAACAACCCTACTCGGCATGCTTTGCGCAATCCTGTTTCTGGGCGCAGGCCAGGCCGCTGGGGCCGGGACGGATGAATTCGTACTGGCAAACTCGCCCTATCCTCCCTACGTCATGCCTGCAGGAGACCTGAAAGGACCGGGTATCGACATGGAGATCGCGCTGCGGATTCTCGAAAGGCTGGGCATACATCCAACAGTGCGGCTGGTCCCCTTCAAGCGGGTCCTGGCCATGCTGGAAGACGGCCAGGCGGACATGACCACATCCTTGAGCTTCCGCCGCGAACGTGACGCCTACCTGCTCTGGAGCATCCCCTACCGGACCGGCACGAACTACACCTTCTTCACCCGGAAAGACTCCTCCTTCGCACCTGAAAAGTTGGAAGACCTGCGCGGCAGGACCGTCGGCGTCGTACGGGGATTCGTCTTCCCCAAATCGTTCACGGACGACGCGGCCATCGGCAAGGGCGAGGCGCCGCACATGGAGAGCCTCGTGGGCATGCTCCTCGAAGGCCGCTTCGACGCCATCATCGTCAACAGCCTGGCCGGACGCTTCGAGCTCTTGGGCACCGGAAGGATTGATGACGTGCGCCAGGCCCCCTTCACGATCAGCACACCCGATGATGCGGGCACGGTCATGGGATTCTCCAAGGTGCGCGGCCATCAGGAACTGGTCATCCGCTTCAACGCCGAGCTCGAAAAAATGCGCGCCGATGGCACCATCCACGAGATCGAACAAAATTATTTGAAATAATTATTTTCGAAACGCTACGGGCAGCAAGCCTGCCGATGACACACCCGACTGGCCGCTCATGGCGCCAGCCTGTCCCCTTTGCCGCATGGTGTGTTCAATCCTTGAACTGGCTTTTCGATGAAAGTACCGATAAGCGGCAACAATTCGTACCGGAAGTGTATGGTAAAGGCGCCCCAAGGGCAGCCACCTTCTTCCTGGGAGCCCCACAACATGCGCCGACTCGTCCTTCTTCTCCTCGCCCTCCTTGCGGCAGCCCCGGCCCTGGCTGACGACGCCCTGAGGATAGGCACCACAATGGCCCCCCCGCTGAGCGTCCCCGATGGCTCCGGCCTGCTCGACATCCTGATCAAGGAAGCCTTCGCCCGCACGGGCACGCCCGTGACGCTGGTCACGCTCCCCAGCGAACGCGGGCTGATCAGCGCCGCATCGGGGGATACCGACGGGGACATCAACCGGGTGGCCGGCCTCTCGTCAAAGTACCCGGAGCTTGTGCAGGTGGACGAGAGCAACATGGTCTACGAGTTCATGGCCTTCACTTGGCGCAAGGACCTCTCCGTGCGCGACTGGGACGGCCTCAGGGACCTGGATGTCGGGTTCATAACCGGCTGGAAGATACTGGAGGAAAATGTCCGGGCCAAAAGCGTCACCAAGGTCGACAATGCTGAGCAGCTTTTCGCCCTCCTTGAACTGCACCGCGTCGATGCTGTCCTCTTCGACCGCTGGGGCGGCGGATATTACATCAAGAAGAAAGGGGTCGACGCCATCGCCCTGGAACCGCCGCTGGCGACGCGTGAAATGTACCTCTACCTCAACCGCCGGCACGAACGCCTGGCTCCGCTGCTGGGACGGGCGCTCAAGGACATGAAGGCCGACGGAACCCACGCCCGCATCTTCGGAAACAAGGCCACGGCTCCCTGACACCATGTCCGCTCCTGAACCAAAGCAATTCTTTTCCTCGCTGAGCACGACCTTTGTCCGCCAGGTCCTGGCCGCGTCCTTTCTTGTGGCCTTCCTTTCCTGCCTGGGCTTCACGGGCTACGAATACCTCCAGGCCCGGCAGCAGACCCAGGAAGAGTTCACCAATATCGAACACTCCTTCAATCGTGCCCTGGCCCAGAGCGCCTGGACCGCCAACGTGGAACTGCTGCAGGCGCAGGCCGAGGGCATCGCCGGCCGCAAGCACATCTCCCACGTCCGGATTGTCCTCGACGGAATGGAGACGATCCAGGCCGGCATCATGCCGGACAAGGCCATGGTCGAAAGAGCGTTTCCCCTGCTTCATCACCGCGGGAACAGCGTCTTCCGGCTCGGCACCGTTCACCTCGCCTCCGGATATGAAGAGGTTTACGCCCAGCTGCAACGCATGATCCTGTTCATCGCGTTCATGCAGATCCTGAGCGCCGCCATGGTCGCCATCCTGGTCACCGCTTCCTTCCAGCAAACCGTAGCCCGGCGCCTCTCCCGGATAACCTCCTTTGTCAGCGCCATCAGGCTGTCCTCCCTGGAGACTCCCCTGCCCGCGCTGCCTGGCGGCTCCCGGCGGGACGAAATCGACGTCCTGGCAGAAGGGATCGAGGATATGCGGCATAATCTGCAGGAGCAGATGAATGAACGCATCCAGACCGAAAAGGCCCTCGTGGCTGCCAAAAAAGGGGCCGAAGCCGCCAGCCTGGCCAAATCGGAATTTCTGGCCAACATGAG
>CALMTS010000086.1 GCA_937872685.1 uncultured Desulfomicrobium sp. | reverse complement strand
CCGCTGTGGTCGTGCGTGCTTGAGAAGTCATCATTTCGGTATCTGGAAAAGATTTCCCCAGCTTCGAGTCCGGGATTTTTTGATGAAGACGGCGAAGGGAGGGCGCTGATCAACAGGCTTTGGAATCTTTCCAGGCGCACCGAGGTATTTCTGCAACGTCCCCAGGATATCGAATGGGCTGTCGGTGACGATGGAATATTGTTTTTCCTCCAGGCACGGCCTCTCATGGTTGTGGAGAAAGGGAAAGACGACATTCTGGACCAGTTTGCCGGGCAGGATGGACTGTCAGTGCTCCTTGATGGCGGAGTTTGCGCCTCGGGCGGAATAGCCGCCGGTCAGGTCCTCCTCATACTCGACGAGGAACTTCCCCTGGTCATTCCTCAAAATGATTCCGGAATCATCCTCGTTGCCGCGAACGCTTCGACCAACCTTACGCCTGTCGTGCCCCAGGTGTCCGGGTTGATAACGGACGTCGGTAGTCCGACCAGCCACCTGGGGACCATTGCAAGAGAATTCGGCGTGCCGGCTCTCTTCGGAGCCAAGGTCGCGACGCAGATACTGACCCAGGGTCAGGACATAACCCTTTGGGCCAGCGGCAAAAAAGTCTTTGCCGGGACAGCAGAGCATCTGTTTCGATCAACGCGACCTGTCAGGCGGCCTCTTTTTGCCAGTCCGGTGCACTTGCGTGTCCAGCGAGTGCTGGATCATATATCCCCCCTCAACATGACCGATCCGGGCAATGAAGAATCCCGCTTGGGAAGATGCCGCACGATTTACGACATCATTCGCTTCTCTCATGAACAGGCGGTGCAGAGGATGTTTGGTTTCGGCAGAATCGGCGACCAGGTACCCCCTGCCGTGCCACTCCAGACGGGTATTCCGCTGCGGCTTCACGTCCTGGATCTTGGCAGCGGGTTCCGGGCCGGTCTGACCTCCTGCGACGAGATCGGCGCACGCGATGTCGTCAGTTCGCCATTCCAGGCGCTGTGGATGGGGCTGTCCCACCCCGGCTTGAACTGGAGGAGCACCATGGCCCCTGGCGCGAGCAGTTTCCTGAATCTGAAAAAGGATGCTCAGACTCGCGGGGATGATCAAGCCGAAGGTGAATGTTATGCTTTCGTCTCGGGTGAATACCTAAACTTCGAAATGCGGCTTGGTCACCATTTCGCCACAGTGGGTGCCTTGTGCGGGGAGGATCAGGACTTCAACTACGTCCAATTGCATTTTTCCGGTGGATCGGCCCCGTACTTCGGGCGATCCCTTCGCGCCCAATATGTGTCCAGCGTGTTGGGTCGTCTCGGATATTCAGTCGTCCTCAAGGGCGATTTTCTCGAAGCTTCACTGCGGCGCCTGCCTCAAGCAGACATGTTGGAGATATTGGATCAGACGGGTCGCTTGCTGGGGTCCACGCGGCAACTGGACATGGCTCTGAATTCTCCGGATCAGGTTCTGCTCCTGGCGGATGATTTCTTCGCAGGGCGTTATGGGATCCAGGAGCCCGTCAGTCCCGACGCCCCGCAAGACTTCTATGTGATTACCGGCGACTGGCGGAGTGTGGCCATCCGAGGGGGCGGGACGATCTTGCAGGACGGGTTGCAGTTTGCCCCGCAGGCAAGCATAGGCGTTGCCCAGGCCATGACGCGTCTGCTTGGCAAGCGTTACCAGGAGTTTTTGGACACTATTGAAGCATATTACTATTTCCCGCTGGCCATCTCCCGGAAAGGATTCCTAGCCGACTGCAATGTCGAAGTCATGGTCAGACCTGTCGGCGGGCATATCGATCAGGCCGGAGGGGTGGCTTTCGGCGTTCGTGATTGGAACAACTATTTTGTATTCCGCATCAATGCTCTCGAAGGCAACGCCATTTTGTTCGAATTCAAGAATGGGAAGCGTTATTCTCGTGCCCAGGTCAAGGCGGAGGTATCGTCCGGGACGTGGCACCTGTTGCGGGTTATGATCCGTGGAGAATGGGTGAGTGCCTACCTGAACTCCAACGAATTCATCACGTACACATCGGAGGCCCCGGTTCTTGGGCATGTCGGCCTGTGGACCAAGGCGGATTCGGTCACGGAATTCAGAGGATTGCGTGTTGAAACTGTGGAGAGCCCAATTGGAGGTAGATAGCTCCAAGTGGTCAAGGCATGTCTTTGCCGCGCTGTATTTTTTTTAGATACTAGCCATGGCGGCGACCATGTTCGCCATGGCTAGGGCAGGAGGCTCAGACTTTGTGACTCGTTATGGGTCTTCCCGAGTTAAACCCCGTGTAAAACATCTGAGTTAAGAAAAAAAATGGTCAGCAGGCCTGCCTCTGGTCACCCTCCACGGTTGGCCTGGGTCCGGTGAATCTCGTGGGCTGGAACGTCAAATTTATTTGTAATAAGCAGTTTTCGCCGTATCGCTCAATAGAAGAATATTATTCGCCTTCTGTTATATAATTTAGAATCGTAAAGATTAATGTATTTATTTTATCAAAACAGTCTGATTTCGCAGATTTGATTACAGGTACTGTTTGGATGAATTTGTTTGTAATTATATCGCTGTAACAATGTTGAATCATGGAGTTTATACTATCTGGAGTTGTTTCCAGATGAAATTGTAATCCAATCACGTTGTCATTGAACTGGAAGGCTTGTTGCTCACAGGCAGCGCTGCGTGCTAGTTGCACGGCTCCTTC
>CALMTS010000085.1 GCA_937872685.1 uncultured Desulfomicrobium sp. | reverse complement strand
CGCGCCGGCTCGCGCCCCTCGCACAAGGCGAGCGTTCGCGGGTTAACCACACCAACTTATTCGCATCGGAACACTATCCGGCCAGACCGGTTTCGAACGTTTCTCAAGGAGGCCCTATGTCCAAACGCATCGTCATCTGCTGTGACGGCACCTGGAACACTCCGGACCAGACGGACCAGGGGGTGATTTCTCCGACCAACGCGGCCAAGATCGCCATGTGCGTGGCGCCCCTGGCCGGGGACGGCAGGCGGCAGTTGCTCTACTACGATTCCGGCGTGGGTACTCGCTGGTACGACAGAATCAGGGGCGGAGTTTCCGGGGTGGGGATTTCGCGCAACATTCTGGAAGCTTACCGTTTCCTGATGGAACGGCACGAGGACGGGGACGACATCTTCCTCTTCGGCTTCAGCCGCGGGGCCTACACGGTGCGCAGCCTGGCCGGACTGCTGCGCAACGCGGGGCTGCTGCGCCTGGAGAACCTGCCGCGCCTGGACGACGCCTACCGGCTCTACCGCCGCCGCGACAAGGAGTCACACCCGCGGGCCATCGAGTCCGAGCTCTTCCGCCGGACCTGGTCGCGCGAGGTCCGCGTGCACTGCATCGGCGTGTGGGACACGGTCGGGGCCCTGGGCATCCCGTCCCGCAACTTCGACATCGTCAACAAGCTCCTGAACATCGAGTTCCACGACGTGGACCTGAGCAGCCGCGTGGACAACGCCTTCCAGGCCCTGGCCATCGACGAGCGCCGCCGGGCCTTCGAGCCATGCGTGTGGAGGATGCAGGACGGGGTCTGCTGCCAGCGCCTGGAGCAGGTCTGGTTTGCGGGCGTGCACTCCAACATCGGCGGCGGCTACCGCGACACGGGCCTCTCGGACATCGCCCTGGAGTGGATGATGACGCGGGCCGGGGAATGCGGGCTGGAGTTCGACCTCGCCCCACTGAAACGCCTGGGCCTCGACATCCGCCCGGCCTGGAACGGCAGGCTGGTCGATTCCCGCAAGGGACTCTACAGGCTCGTGCCCGAATACGTCCGCCCCATCGAACCCGCCCACGACAACACCGCCGTGGCCCCCGAAGCCTGGCAACGCTTCGACGCCGACCCGGCCTACCGCGCGGCCTGCCCCAACCTGACCGGGCTGGACCGGGAGGGGCATCCTCAATGACTGGAACATAACGCCGAACGCGAACGCATCGAAGGAACAACAACGCCCTGCCGGACTCGACCCGACAGGGCGTTTTCCGTTTGCTATTCGTTGCGCAGAAACGGCGCGGCCTTCTTTCCCAATACCCGCCACGTGCCCAGCAGGCCCATGGCCAGGGAGATGCCCACGCCCGCCAGCACCGTGGCCAGACCGGTCCAGAGGTCCGGGGTGAACTGCATCTTGAGCAGGCCCTGGACCACGCCCCAGGCCGTGACGGTGCCGAGAATGAGGCTGCCCAGGCCCGTGAAGAGCCCGGCCAGGGAGAACTCGGCCACCAGGATGGACAGGATGTCGCGGCGGGTGGCGCCGCAGACCTTGTAGATGACGCTGTCGTAGATGCGTCGGTGCTGGTCGGCCGAGAAGGCCCCGGCCAGGACCAGGAAGCCCACCAGCAGGGCCACGCCGGCCATGACCTGGAAGATGCGGGCCGTGCGGGTCATGAGCATGGCCGCGTTGTCCAGGACCTCGCGGATGGTGACCACGGCCACTTCGGGGAAGGCCTCGGTGACCCGGGCGAAGAGGCCGTCCTCGCCGCCGTGGCCGTAGGCCGCCCCGAGCCAGGTCTGAGGGGCACGGTCCAGGGTGCCTGGGGAGAAGATGATGGCGAACTGCATGGCCAGGGTGCGCCAGTTGACCTCGCGGATGCTGGCGATGGTGCCGGTGATGTTGCGGCCCAGGATATTGACCGTCAAGGTATCGCCCAGGTCCACGCCGAAACCCTCGGCCAGGTCCGAGGTCAGGGAGATGAGCGGCGGGCCGGCGTAACCCTTGCCCCACCATTCGCCCCGCAGCAGGCTGCTGCCCGCCGGGAAATCCTCGCTCCAGGACAGGCCGCGGTCCCCGCGCACGGCCCAGGACACCTCCTCGGCCACCGTGGCGTTCTCCACGGGCGTGCCGGCGATGCGCACGATGCGGCCGCGGACCATGGGCCGCAGATCGAGCCGCGTCACGCCCGACGCGCCCTCGACCAGGGAGCGGAAACCGTCCACCTGGTCCGGACGGATGTCCATGAAGAAGAAGGCCGGGGCCTCCTGGGCCAGTTCGGCCGTCAGCGCCCGGGTCAGGCTGGCGTTGACCATGACCACGGCCACCAGCGCCGTGAGCCCGAAGCCCAGGGCGAAGACGAGGCTCACGCCCGGCGAGCCCGGCCGGTGGATGTTGGCCACGCCGATGCGCCAGCTCGCCCAGGGCAGGCGCGGGGCCCGGCCGGCCAGCCAGCGGATGGCCCGGGCCAGGAGTTTGAACAGGAGCCAGGCGCCGATGGTGCCGCCCACGAACCAGGCCGCGAGTTTCGTGTTGCCCGCGAACTGGAAGACCATGGCCGCCAGCACGGCGAAGGACGCGGCCGTGGGCAGGATGGCCGCTCGCGGCATGCGGGCCATGTCCGCCGAGATGTAGCCGCGGAAGATGCCCGAGGGGCTGACCATGACGGCGCGGAAGAGCGGCGGCATGGAGAAGGCCAGGGTCGTGACCAGGCCGAAGAGCGCCGCCTGGATCAGGGGCGCGACGTACAGGCCGCCGCGGACCTGGATGGGCAGGATGTCGGCGAAGAACCGCCCCCCGAGCCACGGCACCAGGCTCCCCCCGGCCATCCCGGCGCAGGCGCCCACGGCCCCGAGGAGAAGGACCTGCATGAGGTACGAGGCGAACAGCACCTTTGACGGAGCGCCCATGCACTTCATGGCCGCCATGTGCGTCAGCCGCCCGCCGAGGTAGCCGCGCACGCCGCCGGCGATGCCAAGGCCCCCGACCAGCAGCGCGCCCAGGCCGATGAGGGTCAGGTCCACGCTCATGCGCTCAAGGATGGTGCTGATGCGCGGCGCGGCGCGGGAAAAGTCGCGCACCCGCCAGCCCGACTCGGGATAGGCGGCGCGGATGGCCTCGGCCGTCTGCGCCGCCCTGTCGCCGGGCAGGCGCAGCAGGTACTCGGCGCGGAAAAGGCTCCCGGCCTGGGACAGGCCGGTGGCGCCGAACGCCTCGCTGCCGACCATGAGGCGCGGCCCGAGGCTGAAATATTCCATGATGCGGTCGGGCTCGCGCACGATGACGCCGCGGATCTCGAAATGCGCCTCGCCCACGCTGATCCCGTCCCCTATGCCCAGGCCCAGCCGGGTCAGCAGATCCCGGTCCGCAACGGCCCCGGCCACCCCGTCCCGCACGGCCAGAAGATCCTGCAGCGCGGCCCCGCCCTCCAGTTCCATGCGCCCGTACAGGGGATAGAGGGCATCGACGCCCTTGAGCTCCACCAGGACCGACTTCCCGGCGGCGCGGGCCATGGTCCGCGTGGACAGGGTCCGGGACAGGTCGCCGAAACCGCTCAGGTAGGCCTCCTCGTCCCGGCTCAGCCCGCGGGAGGTCATGCTGACGCTGACGTCCCCGCCCAGAATGGCCTTGGCGTCGGCGGCCAGCCCCGCCTCCAGGGCGCGCCCCAGGGAACCCACGGCGCTGATGGCCAGAACGCCCAGGAACAGGCATCCAAGGAACACGCCGAACCCCCGCAGGCCGCCGCGCAGCTCGCGCCGGCACAGGGTCAGGGCCACGATCCAGTCCTTGCCGTTCATCGCGCCTCCATGCGTCCCGAGTGCATGACCGCCACGCGGCCGCACCGCTCGGCCAGGGAGCGGTCGTGGGTGACCAGGATCAGGGTGGCCTTCTCCTCGGCCTGCATCCGGAAAAGAAGCTCCATGACCCGCGCGCCCGTGCCCTCGTCCAGGTTGCCCGTGGGCTCGTCGGCCAGGATGATGCGCGGTCTGGGCGCGAAGGCCCGGGCCAGGGCCACGCGCTGCTGTTCGCCGCCCGAGAGCTGCGACGGGTAGTGCCCAGCGCGGTGGCCGAGACCGACCTGCTCCAGGGCCTCCAGGGCCAGGCTGCGGGCCATGGGGTTGTGGGCGAACTCCAGGGGCAGGGCCGCGTTCTCCAGGGCCGTCATGGTCGGGATGAGATGGAAGGCCTGAAAGACGATGCCCAGATGCTCGCGCCTGAAACGCGCCAGTTCGTCCTCGCCCAGGGCCGTCAGGTCCACCCCGGCAAGCCGCACCAGGCCCGACGACGGGCGCTCCAGCCCGGCCATGAGCATGAGCATGGTGGTCTTGCCCGAACCCGAGGGACCGACCACGGCCACGGTCTCGCCCTGCTCAACCTGCAGGCTGACACCATTCAGGATGTTGACCGGCCCCGAACCGGCGGTTAGCGTCAGGTGAACGTCCTCAAGCACAACCGAAGGGATTTTCATGCCATCCAAATTCATGTGGTGTATCCTCTGGGCCACGCTGCTCATCACCAGCCCGGCCGGCTTCGTTTACGGAGAATCGACAATGCACATCCTGGCCTTCGGCGACAGCCTCACGGCCGGCTACGGCCTGCCCGCCAACCAGTCCTTCGCCGCCCAGCTGGAACAGCGCCTGCTGGACATGGGCCGCGACGTGCGCGTGACCAACGCGGGCGTTTCCGGTGACACCACCAGCGGCGGCCTGGCCCGGCTGGCCTGGTCCCTGGAGGACAAGCCCGACCTGGTCGTGCTCGAACTGGGCGCCAACGACGGCCTGCGCGGCCTGGACCCGGAGCGCATGCGCGACAATCTCGACGCCATGATCCGGCAATGCGTCGAGGCCGGTGCCCGAGTCATACTGGCCGGGATGCGCGCCCCGGTCAATTGGGGACTTGCATATCGCAAGCAGTACGACGACGTCTTCCCCGGACTGGCCGAAGAACACGGGCTTCCCCTCTACCCGTTCTTCCTGGAGGGCGTCATCCGCGACCCGTCCCTGGTTCTCGACGACGGCCTGCACCCCAACGCCGCCGGCGTGGCGCGCATCGTGGACGGCATCCTGCCCCTGATCCTGGAGGAACTGGACAGGCTGGAGGCCGCGTCATGAGACGCCCCGCGGCAGCCCCGCCAATGGGAGCACAACGCATATGACCGCATTTCCCATCCTGCTGCTGGCGGTCGTGGCCGGGTTGTGGTACCTTTCCACCAAAATCATGAAGGTCACCGTCGATGCCCTGTCCTCCCCCCGCGAACGCATGGAGCCGCGCACCCATGCCCCTGCGGACCAGGACATGCGCGGCCCCCTGCGCCAGGCCGCCGATTGGGCCTTCGAACACGGATTCGAGGAAGACGTCATGTTCGACTTCCGCATCGCCGACCGGGACCAGACCCTCTTCTGCAAGACGTGGAAGAGCGCCGCGGAGAAGACCTACCTGGTCTTCTATTCCGGCCTGGGCAGGCATTTCCTCGAACTGGTCACCATCTACGACGACAAGACCGGCGTGACCACCACTAACGCCCCCGACGCCCACACCCTGCCCACGGTCCCCGGAGCCTTCGTGCAATCGTTCCCGGGTCTCACGCCGGACCAGCTGCTCGACATGCACCACACGGGCCGCGCCACCCTGGAGCGGCGCACGGGCCTCGAACCCCAGGACCGGCCTGAGGAGACCGCGGACCTCATCGCCGCGGCCCTGGAGCGCCAGGCCCGCTACGTCATGTCCATCCCCGGCTGGCAATGGAAGGGACTGTGGTGGATCACCGTGCGCAAGCGGCAGATGATCGGCCGCGACGTAGGTTGGCAGCTGGACCGGTTCGGCGTCCACGAACCCCCGGAGGGACTGCAATGATCCTGCGGCTCCTGGCGACCCTGATGCTCGCGGCCGCCCTCCTCTTCCCGGCCCAGGCCCGGGCTGGCGAAAACAACGCCACGGCGCTCCATGTGGTCTATCTGGAGCGGCCGCCGTATTACTGGACCGTCAACGGCCAGCCCGGCGGCTTTCTCCTGAACCTGACCCGCCGGATTCTCGACGCAGCCGGCGTACAGGCCGATTATTCCCCGCACCCGGCCAGCCGCATTCTGCCCGCAAGGTTACTTTTTTGGCGGCAACGATATGTTCGTCACGCCGCGGGACATGGCACGTTTTGGCTGGCTCTATCTGAACAATGGCAACCTGGACGGCCAGCAAATAGTGCCGGCGGCGTGGGTCGATGCATCGATTTCGCCGACATACATTTATAAAAATCCTAATTGGGGCGCCATCGAGAACATCGCCTACGGTCATCTGTGGTGGCTGGGCAAAATGAAATCATACGAGATATTCTTTGCCCTCGGCTACGGCGGCCAATTCATCTTCAATATCCCGCAGCTCAATATGGTCATCGCCACCGCCTGTGACTCGCAGTTCATGGACTGGGACGCCGCCGATGCGCAGGAACGGATGGTGACCGAGATTGTGGCGAACGGGATTCTGCCGGCGGTGAAAAAATGAGCCTGGCAGAGGCCGTCGGGCAGGAATAGAAAAAAAAGCCTTCAAGGGAACGTTCCCTCAAAGGCTCGTTGCGAGATGATGCGACAGCTTTTTAAAAGCCCACAACGTTGATATTGCCGTTTGTCGTCTGCAATTCAATCCGACCTTCACCAAGGCCGATGGTGCCATGTATCTCCCGTTGATTGCCCCACATATTATCCAGACTCAAACCCGAGACCGTCACTGTGCCATTGGTCACCTTCGCAGTGAGCTGTGCGGAAACGCTTTTGGGCACACTGAAGGAGATAAGGCCGTTGGTCGTCTGCGCGCTCATCACGCCTTCGAGCGGCAAGTTGATTGCACCGCCGATCTGGCCGTTGGTGACGCGCAAGTAGGCGTTGGCATAGACGTCGCCGAGCAGGATATTGCCGTTGGTCAGCTTGGTGACGATGTCGCCTTTAAGCGAATCGAGCTGACAGCTGCCATTCGCCAGCTCAACAGCCGTCGCCCACTGTTTCGGCACCTGAATTGCATAGTTGATCGTCACGCTGCGGCCATGATTATCCGTCGGCTGCTCGGATGCCACGTACAGCGTGTGGCCCGATTCCGCAATGCTGACTGCGAGATTTTTCAGATAGGCGACGGCATCCCTCTGGTCATCGGACTTGACCACCTTTGTGCCCGAGACGACGACAGCGTCAGCATTGTCGACGCCGACGATTTGCACATCGCCGTCGATGGAGGTCAATTCAAGCTTTGATTTATCATCCGCACCAATGGTGAAAGA
>CALMTS010000084.1 GCA_937872685.1 uncultured Desulfomicrobium sp. | reverse complement strand
GCGCATCGCCCGTCACTGCCTCGTTGATTTTTTCCCCGCCGGAACGCGGGTCCTGCGCCGGGGCGTGAGCGAGGTGGACGGCCTGTATCTGGTGCAGAAGGGCGCCATCCGCCTTTTCATCGAGGATGAAGGCGTCCTGGTCGACATCCGCACGGACGGGGCATCCATCGGCGCCCTCTCCCTCTTCAATGGAGAAAAAGCGGCCTTGGACGCCGAAACCGTGGAGGATACATTCGTCGTCAAGATTCCGCGCGAACGTTTCTTCGAGGCCGTGCACCTCAACCCCGCCATTCCGCGCTTCTACCTCAAATCCTTCGCCGACACATTCCTCTCCAAGGCCTTCGAGGAGATGCGCTGCAAGCCAGTCCTTCAACACGAGGACCACAGCCTCCACCTCTTCAGCAACCCCGTGGGCGGGCTCATCAGCCGCGAACCCGTCAGCGTGCCTTTCGGCCTGAGCATCCAGGCGGCGGCCAAGGAGATGATCCGCCACAACACGGGCTCCCTCCTCTTTCGCGAGCCCTCCGGGGAGATCTGCGGCATCATCACCGATACGGACCTGCGCAAGGCCATGGCCCTGGGCCTGGACCTGCAGGCCCCGGCCGAGACCATCATGTCCACGCCCGTGGAGAGCATCGACGCCTCGGCCGTGTGCTTTGACGCCCTGCTGACCATGATGTCCAAGAACATCCATCACCTCGTGGTCAAGTCCCGCAACCGCCTGCAGGGCGTCATCAGTTCCCACGACATCATGCTTCTGCAGGGCCGTTCGCCCGTGTCCGTATTCCGCGAAATCGCATCCCGCACGACCATCGCCGGACTCTACCCCCTGCACGACAGCATCACGCCCGTGGTCCGCACCCTGGTCCAGCAGGGCGCCAAGGCGGGCAACATAACCCGCATGATCGCCATCCTGAACGACCAGATCATCTCACGTCTGCTCGAACTGATGCTGCGCGAACTGGGTCCGCCACCGGTGAAATTCTGTATCCTCCTCATGGGCAGTGAGGGCCGCCGCGAACAGACTTTTGCCACGGACCAGGACAACGCCCTGATCATGGAGAACTGCGGGGTGGATTTTCTGGAGCGTGCGGCCGAGACGTATTTCTCGGCCTTCACGGAGCGCATGGTCGGACATCTCATCAACTGCGGATTCCCGCGCTGCCCTGGCGACATGATGGCCTCCAACCCGCAGTGGCGCGGCACGCTCGACACATGGAAAGGGCGTGTCCAGTCCTGGATCGACACTCCCGAACCCCAGCGCGTCCTGGCCAGTTCGGTCTTTTTCGACTTCCGGGGCGTATACGGCCACAAGGATCTGGCGGAAAACCTGCGCCAGCATGTTACGGGCGCCTGCGCCGGCCAGGATCTCTTCCTGCGCCACATGGCCGCGGACTGTCTGAACGCCAGGCCGCCCCTGACCTTCTTCAAAAATTTCATGGTCGAGAAAAACGGCGAGCACAAGAACACCCTGGACATCAAGACCCGGGGCCTGTTGCCCTTCATGGACTTCGCACGGGTCATGGCCCTCAACTACGGCATCCGCGAAACGAGCACCCTGGGCAGGCTGGACCAGCTCCACCAGGCAGGGCATCTGTCCAGAGACCTCTACCACGAGGCCCGTGAAGCCTTCGAGTTTCTCCTGCACGCCAGGCTCATGCACCAGCTTGAACAGATGGAACAGGGAGTGGTGCCGGACAACCGCATCGACCCCGGCACCCTGTCCGCGCTGGAAAAGCGGACCCTGCGCGAGGCCTTCGGCGTGACAGGGGCACTGCACGGCGTGCTGCGCGAAGTGTTCCGGCTGAACATGGGTTGAGGAAGGAGCGGCACGCATGACAATCATCACCCGCCTGCGCGCCCTGCTCGGCATGACAACCCGCCGGGCGGTCCTGCCTGCGCTGGACGAGAACAACCGGCTGTGCCGGGCACTGGACCAGAACCTCCCCCTGGAGGAGTACGCCTTCACCGTTCTGGACACGGAACTGACAGGCCTCTCCGCCCGCAAGGAAGAAATCGTCTCCATCGGCGCCGTGCGCATCCGCGGCCTGTCCATCGTGCCGGGAGAAAGCTTCTCGAGCCTCGTACGCCCGAGCATACCGCTGCCCAAGGTCAGCACCCTCATCCACCGCATCACCCCCGAGGCTATCGCCGAGGCCCCGCCCCTGTCCGATGTTCTTCCCGGTCTCGTCGAATTCTGCAAGGGCACCCTTATTGTAGGGCACCACGTGGGCCTGGACATGGGCTTCATCAACCGCGCCTGCCGCAGGCACCTCGGCCGGCCCCTTGCCAACCCCTGCCTGGACACCATGCGCATGGCCATGCTCTGGCGGGAACACCGCACCCCTTCGCACTACGAAAGGTTCAACCTGAGCATATCCTACGTCCTTACGGACTTGGCCGAAGAATTCGGGCTACCCAGATTCACGGCCCATGACGCCCTGGGCGACGCCATGCAGACGGCATACCTCTTCCTCTACCTCGCCAAAAAAATAGCCCGGAACGACACCCTCACATTGAAGGGCCTTTTCCGGGCCGGCCAGAGCTGGCGCTGGTACTTGTAACTCAGCCTCAGCGAAGCAAAGCGCATCCCCTTCACGCCCGGTTTGCCGATTCAAAGCATCCTTAAATGCAACTGGCGGCAGCTTGCTGTGTCGATTCCGGCCCGCGGTCCACAAGGTGGTCTCAGGCGGCGCCGGAAGTTTCGAATCCAGTTCACCAGGTGTTCGGTTCAAGGGCCGGCGACCCTGGAGCGCAATCTCCGGGGCGGACGCGTCCAGTCCGTGCAACGTCCAGACACTGCGTATCCAGCGCCCTGCCGCGCAGCCCTTCCGGGCAGACATCCAATCTCAAGGTTGAACTGTTCGCCGGACCTTGATAGGGCGATCAATCTTTTATAGATGATGAAGAATCCATCAGCCACTCGCACCATCACGGAGGTATTTTCATGCGCTCGATCATCATTCTTCTGGCCGCAGTGCTCATCGCCAATTCGGCCCTGGCCGAACCGGTGGGTAAACCCATCCCCATCGGCATCGCCGTGGGGCAGACCACCAACGTCGCCCTGTTCGGCGAAGAGCAGGTCAACGGGGCCAAGGTCGCGGAAAAACTGCTCAATGAGAAAGGCGGCATCGCCGGCACCCCCATCAAGCTCATGTTCCAGGACACGGGCGGCGATGAGGCCGGCGCCATCAACGCCTTCCAGAACCTCATATCCAGGGACAAGGTCGTGGCCATCGTCGGCCCCACTCTTTCCCAGCAGGCCTTTGCCGCCAACCCCATAGCCAACCAGGCCCAGGTGCCCGTCGTCGGCCCGTCCAACACGGCCAAGGGTATCGCCGACATCGGCGAATACGTTTCCCGCATTTCCGCGCCAATGACCCTGGTCGCGCCCAACTCGCTGAAACGCGCCCTGAAGATGAACCCGGCCATCAAGAACGTCGCGGTCGTGTACGCCCAGGATGACGCTTTCAACGTTTCCGAAACCGGCATCTTCCAGGAAGCCATCAAGGAACTGGGCCTCAATATCGCCCTGATCCAGAAGACCAGCGTCAAGGATACGGACTTCACCACCCAGATCACGGCCATCCTCGGCGCCAACGTGGACATGGTGGTCATGTCCTGCCTGGCGGCCGACGGCGGCAACATGGTCAAGCAGCTTCGCCAGCTGGGCTTCGAGGGCACCATCGTCGGCGGCAACGGCTTCAACTCCCCGAACATGTACCCCGTCTGCGGCAAGCTGTGCACCGGCGTCATCGTGGCCCAGGCCTACAGCCCCAAGGCCGAAAACGCCGAAAACCAGGCCTTTGCCGCCGCCTTCAAGGACATGTTCAAAAAGGACCCGGCCCAGTTCTCGGCCCAAGCATACACCGCGGTTAAGGTCATCGTCGATGCGCTGAACGAGGTGCAGGCCTCGGGCAAGGACGTCGCGGGGATGGATCTGGCGGAACTGCACCAGAACCTGAACAAAGCACTGGTGGCCAGCTCCTACGAAACGCCTCTGGGGGAGATCGTCCTGGACCAGAATGGCGAAGTCACCCAGAAGACCTTCTACGTCTCGCAGATCAAGGTGTCCGACGACGGCAAGACCGGCGCCATGGAACTGCTGCCCGAATAGTCAAACCGGGCCGGGGGCAGCGGTCCCCGGCCCTTGAGAACTCATGAATATCGCCCTTTTCCTGCAGAATATCCTGAACGGCCTGTCCATCGGCGCGGTCTATTCCATCTTCGCCCTGGGCTACACCCTGGTCTTTTCGATCCTGGGGATCATCAATTTCGCCCATGGAGCAGTGTTCACCCTCGGTGCGTACTGCACCTACGCCCTGGCCGTGGGCGATTTCGGCTTGAACGGCCTGCTCGCCGGACTGTCCATGCCCTTCCGGCTCCCCTTCCCGCTGGCCCTGTTGGGCGGTTCGCTCATCGCCGGCATAACCGGCGTGCTCGTAGAGCGTCTGGCCTTCAGGCCCCTGCGCGCCAAGGGCGCGGACGCGCTCCTGGCTCTGGTCAGCAGCCTCGGTGTGGCCCTCATCATCGTCAACCTGCTGCAGATGCTGGTCGGCGCGGAAATCTACTCCTTTCCCTCGGATATCTTTGGCTCCCTGCCCATGGCCATGATCGTCAAGGTCGGCGGCAAGGTGCTGGCCGTACGCACCGTCCAGATTATCATCCTGGCCGTGAGCATGGTGCTCCTTGTCCTCCTGGCCTGGTTCATGAACCGCACGCGCATGGGAAAGGCCCTGCAGGCCACTGCCGAAAACCCCGAGACGGCGAGCCTTCTGGGCATCAACGTGGATCGCTACATCGTCTCCACTTTTTTCATTTCCGGTGTCTTGGGCGGTCTGGCGGGCACGCTCATCGGCGCGAGCTTCGGGCTTGCGGGACCCTACTTCGGGGTCAGCTACGGGCTCAAGGGCCTGGCCGTCATCGTCCTCGGGGGTCTCGGCAGCATTCCGGGCGCAGTGCTCGGCGGCGTGGTCATCGGCCTTGGCGAAGCCTTCCTGCCCCCGGATTATTCGTCCCTGAAGGAGGCGGTCGCCTTCATCATGCTTTTCTTCATTCTCCTGGCCCGTCCGCAGGGACTGCTGGGTCGTCAAACCATCCAGAAGGTCTAGGATGAGCGCATTTTTCGATCAGTACGGATTTCTGATGGTGGCCATCGTGCAGCAGGCGCTGCTCGGCATGAGCCTGTGGTACCCGCTCATGGCCGGCCAACTGTCCCTGGCCAGCATCGGCTTCTACTCCCTGGGCGGCTACATCGCGGCCATCATGGGCACCAACCCCTGGTTCGCGCCCTGGCGTGAAGCCCTTGGACCGGCCATCTACCCCCTGCAGTGGCTCATCGCCCTGATCGTGAGCGCCCTCATCGGACTGGCCGTCGGCATCCCGGCCCTACGCCTGCGCGGGATTTACCTGGCCCTGGCCACCATCGCCTTCGTGCAGGTGCTGAACGTCCTGGTACTCATAACGGACGTGACCGGCGGCGCGGTGGGATTGTTCGGCATTCCCCAACCCTTCGTCTCCAGGCTCGGCTACATCTGGTTCTTCGGCCCCCTCCTGGTCCTGGCTCTGATCTTCAGCGCCCGTCTGACCCGGACCGTCGCCGGGCGCTCCTTCATGGCCATCCGCGACGACGAACTCGCCGCCCAGGCCATGGGCATCTCCACCACTTTCGAGAAGGTGCGCGCCTTCGTCATCGGCTGCGCGCTGGCCGGGGTCACGGGAGCCATGAGCGCCCCCTTCCTGAACACCTGGAACGCCCGCCAGAGCAGTTTCGACGCCTCGGTGGCCTGCCTGGCCTACGTGCTCATCGGCGGAGCACGCTCCATCTGGGGGCCGCTGCTGGGCGCCGCCCTGCTCGTGGCCCTGCCCGAAGTCCTGCGCCCCCTCAAGGACGCCCGGCTGATCATGAACGGCGTGGTGCTGGTGGTGGCCTGCATCTACCTGCCGCAAGGTCTGGCTGGGCTCCTGGCGAGCCTTCGCCGCCCGGGCAAGGAGGCTGGACATGCTTGAACTGAACGCGGTCTCCCGCTCCTTCGGCGGCCTCATGGCCGTGAACGACGTCGGTTTCTCCGTGCAGGCCGGAGAAATTTTCGGACTCATCGGCCCCAACGGGGCCGGCAAGACAACCCTCTTCAACCTGATCACCGGACTCACCCCGGTCAGCTGCGGCGACATCCGCTTCGACGGCCACAACATCCTGGGCCTTCCTCCGCACCGCATCGCGACCGCCGGCATGGCCCGCACCTTCCAGAACATCCGGCTGTTTGCGACCATGAGCGTTCTCGACAACGTACGCGTGCCCATGCAGGCTTTCACGCGGGCCGGCCTGCTTGCCGGCCTCTTCGGACTCCCGGCGAGCCGCAGTCAGGAAAGGGAGATGCTGGAGAAATCCATGGCCCTGCTCGAACTGGTCGGACTGGCGGACAAGGCCGGCGACCCCGCGGGCTCACTGCCCTACGGCGCCAGGCGCAAGCTCGAAATCGCGCGCGCCCTGGCCCTGAAGCCGAAACTGCTGCTGCTGGACGAACCGGCGGCAGGCATGAACCTGGCCGAAAAGGGCGAACTCAGCGGCTTCATCCGCGACATCAAGCAGCGCTTCGACCTGACGGTGCTGATCATCGAACACCACGTGCCCCTGGTCATGGGCCTGTGCGACAGGTTGGCCGTGCTCAATTTCGGCCGGCTCATCTGTGTCGGACGCCCGGAAGAGGTGCGCAAAGACCAATGCGTCATCGAGGCGTATCTCGGAGCTTCCCATGCCGCTTCTTGAACTTGACCGCGTGAGCGTGAGCTACGGGCCGGTGCAGGCCGTGCGTGAGGTGAACCTGCATGTGGAACGCGGGGAGGTCGTGACCCTCATCGGCGCCAACGGCGCCGGCAAGAGCACGATCCTGCGCACCATCTCCGGGCTGGCCAGGATTGGCGGGGGCGCCTTGAACTTCGACGGGAAGGATATCTCCCGGCAGCGTCCGGACGCCATCCTGCGCCTTGGCCTGGCCCATTGCCCCGAGGGGCGGCAGGTGCTGGCCCGCCAGAGCGTGGAGGACAACCTGTTGCTGGGCGCCTATGTCCGCAAGGACCTCGACGGCATCGACCGCGATCTGGAATCATCGTACCAGATGTTTCCTCGCCTGCGCGAACGCCGGCTGCAGCCGGCCGGCACCCTGTCCGGCGGCGAGCAGCAGATGCTGGCCATCGCCCGGGCGCTGATGAGCGCCCCGCGCATGCTGCTCCTCGACGAGCCGTCCCTGGGACTCGCGCCCCTCGTGGTCGAGGAAATCTTCTCCATCATCGACGCCCTGAACGCACGTGGCATGACGATCCTGCTGGTCGAACAGAACGCACGTCTGGCCCTGAAGCACTCCCACCGCGGCTACGTCCTGGAGTCGGGCCAGATTGCGGCAACGGGGCAGGCCCGGGAACTGCTGGACGACTCGCGAGTGCTGGAGGCCTACCTCGGCGCCTGATCAATTCCGGCGAAATGAAAAATACCGGCACAAAGGCGTCAGGTATGCGGTCACTCCTGCGGCAAAGCCGCTGGGCAGCCCAGCCCGACATGTGCCACGGCCCGCACGGGAGAGCCGTCGGCGTCGCGTATGGCCAGTGGAAAGCACGAGACATGAAACCCATCGGCGGGCAGCGCTTCGAGATTCGTCAGGTTTTCGATGATGACCATGCCGTTGCCGAGCAGCGCCTTGTGGACCTCGTAGCCGGTTGAATCCGTCGGGTCGACCGAGATGGCGTCGACCCCGACGCCCTTGAGCCCCCCGGCGGCCAGCCACTGCGCCGCGCCCGGGTCCAGCACCGGAAATCCCTCGAAATACGCGTCCGCCCCCCAGTATCTGCTCCAGCCGGTTCTGAGAATGACGAACTCGGCGACAGCGATCCGGGATGCGTGTTCAAGCAGGTCCGCCGTCATGATCCGGCGGCCGGCCCAACCCGCCACATCGATCAGCACGGCCTTCCCGAAAAACTGCGTGATGGGCAGGCCGTCGAGGTACGCGCCGCCCTCGATGAGGTGTGCCGGAGCGTCCATATGCGTCCCGGTGTGCGAAAACATGGTCAGCTTCCTTTCGAGAAACCCGTGCTCCTGCAGGGTGCACCCGATGGGCAGCTTCGGTTTTTCCGTGCCGGGATACACGGGCATGTCTTCATGGATGGCGTGTGTCAGATCGATAAGGCGCATGGCGTGCCTCCTTGGGTTCAGGCTTGAGCTCCGGCGGAGAGTCGCCTTCCGGGGCCAAAACGGGGTGCGCCCGGCACGCGTAGCGTCGTTGCCGGTTCGGCACTACCTAGCCAAAAGGGTCATCAAGAACAACAAAGGCCGCACACCGCGTTTTCCGACGCGGCATGCGGCCTTTTGAATGTGGCATACGGCCGAATGGCCTTTAGAACAGCGAAATGAGCATCTTTGTTCCCACCAGGAACAAGATGACGGCGAAGACCCGCTTGAGCTTATCCACGGGCAGGCTATGCGCCAGGCGCACACCCAGAGGTGCCGTCAGCACGCTCATGACGGCGATGGAGACCAGCGCCGTCAGGGACACGTAGCCGATGCTCAGCGGAGGCAGGTTCTCCACGCCCCAGCCGTTGGTGATGTACCCCAGGGTGCCGGCCACGGCGATGGGGAAGCCGATGGCCGCCGAGGTGCCGATGGCCCGGTGGATGGGGACGTTGTGCCAGACCATGAAGGGCACCGAGAGAGTTCCGCCGCCGATGCCCACCAGGCTCGAAACCACGCCGATGACGTTGCCTGCACCGAACATGCCGGCCATGCCAGGCAGTTGCCGCGACGCCTTGGGCTTCTTGCCCGAGAGCATCTGGTAGCAGACATAGTAGAGGAAGATGACGAAAAAGATCTTGAGAGCCCCGGTGCTCATCTGCGCGGCCACCCAGGCACCGGCGAAGGTGCCGACCAGGATGCCGGCCACGATGCGCCGGACCACGCTCCACTCCACCGCGCCGCGGCGGTGATGGGCCATGAAGCTCGATACCGAGGTGAACATGATACTGGCCATGGACGTACCCAGGGCCATATGCATGACGAGTTCCTGCGGCAGATTCTGCAGTTCCATGCAGAACACGAGCATGGGCACGATGACGAGCCCGCCGCCGATGCCCAGAAGGCCGGCCAGAACTCCGGCAATGGCCCCAACGGCCAGATACAAGGCAATTACTTCAAACATGCAGCCCCCCTGGTGCCCGCCGCGAAGGCCGGGCCTTCGCGACGCAAAAATTGGTTGGACCAATTTCTGAACCACTCCGCGCCTCTTGTCAATGCCAACCTGCTCCGGACCGGAATCCGCGCTTGCAATTCCCGGAAAGCCGTCCGATGAATCGAGCACCACAGCAAACGGGGAATGACATGGGACACATCGCCAGCAAGGACATCTTCCGCAAACTCGGACACCGCCTGGACCAGGCCCCGGTGCGCACGCCGTGGACGCCGGTTTTCCGGGAACTGGTGGAAGCCCTCTATTCCCGCCCCGAGGCCGAACTCGTCTCCCGCATGCCCTACCGCCCCTCGACGCTGCCGCGCATCGCCCGCATGCTGGGCGAACCCGAAGACACCCTGCGCCCCATGATCGACGGGCTGTGCTCCAAGGGGCTGGTCATCGATATCTGGGACGGGAAACAGTATCAGTACATGGTCAGCCCCATCGTCATCGGCTTCTTTGAATTCACCATGATGCGCACGGGCCCGGACCTGCCGCGGGCACGCTGGGCCGAACTCTTTCAGGCCTACATGTTCGGGGAAAAGGATTTTCTGGAGGCCAACTTCGGGGCCGGCCAGCAGACGTCGGTCATGCGCGCCCTGCCCCATGAAGAGGCCTTGGGCGAGCATGTGGAGATTCTGGATTACGAAAAGGCGGCCTCGCTCATCGAGGAACACACGGAATTCTCGCTGGGCCTGTGTTCCTGCCGCCACGAAAAGCACCACCTCGGGCATCCGCCCTGCCCCACGCCCATGGAGACGTGCACGTCCATGGGCACTGGCGCACGTTTCCTCATCCGCAACGGATTCGCCCGGCCCATCGACAAAATGCAGATGCGCGACATCCTGGCCCGCTCCCGGGACCAGGGACTGACCCTGTCCGCAGACAACGTGCGGCGCGACGCGGGCTTCATCTGCCATTGCTGCGGCTGCTGCTGCAACCTGCTGCAAGGCGTGCGGGAGACAGGATACACGGGCATCCTGGTCACCTCGAACTTCGTGGCAGTGGTGGACGAAAGCCTGTGCACGGGCTGCGGGCTCTGCGCCAGGGCCTGTCCCGTCGCCTTCGCGACCATGCAGGAAAGGGAGCCCGGGGCCGCGTCGCGCACACCCAAGAACGTCGCACGGATCGACCCGTCCTGCCTGGGTTGCGGAGTCTGCGCCCTGAAATGCCCCACCGGCGCGCTGAAACTTCGGCCGCGTCCCAGAAAAGTCCACCATCCCGAGGACAGTTTCGAACGGGTCATGCTCCAGGCTCTGGAACGGGACACCTTCCAGACCTTCATCTTCGACAACCCGCAGAGCCGGACCCAGGAGTTCATGCGCGCCCTGGTCGGCGGATTCCTGAAACTCCCGCCCGTGAAGCGTGCCCTGATGGGTGAACGGCTGCGTTCACGATTCCTCACCGCCTTACGAAAGCTCGGGGGCTGACCGCCCCCGGCAGCTCATTCCTCCGGTTCCGAACTGTAGGTGCGGATGGAGGCGATCTCCTCCCATCCGTAATACGTGTTGACGGACAGCCCGTCCTCCTTCTCGGTCACGCGCAGGAAGTCCGTGCCCAGGAAAAGGACGGCCTTCTCGTAGATGCGTCCCTCGTTGATCTGGACCTTGAGCCCTTTCCTGAGTTTGCGCGACAGGGTGCCATGCAGGGGCATGGATGCGTATTCGACCACTTTCTCCAGACAGTTGACGTTCATGTCTTCTCCGTTTCGGTTGTGGGTGTGCCTACCACTTGCCCGCACCCATGGCGCAGACGGCGCCCAGGACCGGCAAGGGCGGATGAAATGGCGCCGCCGTCACGTCACTGGACGCGGCGGAAATCCTGGCTGTATCCGGCGTCCTGATGCTGACCCTGCCGCCCCCGAACTCGAGCGTCAGGGGCGCGGCCTCCAGACGCTCCCCATCGCAGGGGTTGCGCCGCAAGGGAGGATTCAGCCGGCGCACCCGCCCGTTTTCCAGGGTCACGTCAAAGGCGTGGGCCGTGGTCTTGAGGGCCAGCAGGGAGCCGTTCTCCCGGAAGCGCAGGGAATTGGAGTCGCCGCAGATGCCTATGGCGTCGGGGTCATAGGCCAGGATGCTGCCCAGGGGCGTGGGCACGGGGACGGGGCAGGCGGGTTCCAGCGAACTGAGCGCGCCGCTGTCGAAAAAGGAGACGCCGATGCGGGCCGCGATGTTGCCCAGAGGGCTCGGCACGTCCAAGGTCGAACCGGGCCACAGGGTCAGGCTGCGCAGGCCGCCCTGCGGGTTGAAATTGAGACTGATGAAAAGCGCTTCCACGGGGCCGGCGGGGGTATCCAGGGCCAGGGGCGCGGCCAGGGTCGTCTCGTCCTGCTGGGTCCAGTAGCCGTTCAGGGTTCCGTTCAGGGGGAAGACGCGCCTCAGGGCGCCGCATGAGTAAAATGTAACCTGCTCGGCAGGAACGGGGCCGACCGGAGTGGGAACGGCGGTCTGGTCCTCCAGGGGGACGTTGCGGAGCATGCCGTTCGGATGGAATGTCATGGCCGGAAGCTGCCGTTTGCGCAGCGTATTGGCCGTGAACTGAGGGACAAGGGGCCCCAAAGGGGTTGTCAGTGGACAGGCGCGGGAGGGGATGCAGGATCGTACGGATCCGTCCGGAAAATATTCAACCCCGGGCAGGGTCTCGATGACCCCAAAAGGTGTGATGATGGTCGGCATGGCGCCCTCCTGTTGAGGACATGCAAAGCAGGCCCCGTGCCACTACCATCATCTTGATTTATAAAAGAAATACAAAACGGAAGATTACATTTTCGTCGTCATCTACGAGACAAAAGTGTGGCATCTGTCGCTGCGCCGCCTCTCTCCGAGCAGCATCCGCCCGTGGCGGGCGGCGCCGTGGAGGCCAGAGTCCGGGGCTGTCACGAGCCGGATGGGGATTGCCTCCAGCGCGGTCCCATAGGCCGGACAGTCGCCGAATTCCCGGAGGAATTCCTCGTTGGCGACCAGAAAGGGGTTCCTGGCCGCAAGCCCCCCGCAGAGAAAAACGCCGCCCCAGGCCAGCACATGCAGCACATAGGCCCGGCAGGCGCGGCCGAAAAACCGGGCGAACCAACGCGTGGTTTCGCTCTCCGGGCCGATCTCTTGCGCAATCTCGGCGGGCGCAAGCCTCCTGCCCGTCAGGAACTGGTGCAGGAAGGAAAGGCCCGGCCCAGAGACCACGATGTCCCCGAAGGCATGGGTGTATCCGGTCTGCGTTTTGAGAAACTCGAGAAACCCGAACTCGTCCCTGCTGACAAAGGCCAGCGGGGCATGCCCACCTTCGGAGGGCAGAGGCAGACTCTCGCCGCCTGGCAGGGGGGCCAGAGCGCACAGGCCAAGCCCCGTCCCCGCCCCGACAGCCGCCGTAACGCCGAAACGCGCCTCGCCCTCCCTGACAACCACCGCGGACCGCCCTGCGTGGGCCGTCCCCGCGCCAAGGGCCTGGGCCACGAAGTCGTTGACCAGGGCTGTGCGTCCTCGCGGCAGGGCGACGGCGGGGTCGTCCAGATCAATCCCCCACTCGGCGTTGGTCAGCTTGCAGCGCACGCCGTCCCGCACGGGGCCGGCCACGGCCAGGACCACCTGGTCCGCAGTTTCCGGGTCCAGGCCGAAGCCTGACGCCTTGAGCAGTCGCAGCAGTTCGGCCAGGGAACGGACCGAGCCCGTGGCGAAACTGCATGACTCCACCAGTCTCGTCTCATGCCCGTCAATGGCCTCGAAATGCCCGAAACGACTGTTGGTGCCGCCGATGTCCGCCGCAAGGATTATCGCCATGTCGCCATCCTCTTCTTCAACTACCTGAGTACGCGCTCACTGCCCGCACCACTGGGATTCGCACGGAATGCCATCCCCGTCGCCGTCGATCTCGACCCCGCGACAATTCTCCAGGTAGAACCGGGCCTCCTCGCAGGAGGTCATCTCGCCGCACGTGCGTTTCCCCTGGCATGTAAAGGCGGTCCCCGGCGCGCTCCCTTCGACC
>CALMTS010000083.1 GCA_937872685.1 uncultured Desulfomicrobium sp. | reverse complement strand
CCGGGCTTGAAGCGGTTTGCGCATGACGCCGTGAACCGCGAGCGGAAGCGTCCCGGAAATTCGTACGGCCCCTGATGCGTGAGCTCTCCCAGTGCCGCCACCGCGAACGGCGCCCTGAACCGGCGCGAACCTTCGCGGGAATCGGCATCCTCCAATATCCATGCCCTGGCCGGGGCCATCCCCATCCGGCCATGCCGGGCACGTGGCCTGGGGGGCGCATGCCCGGCATGGCTGCGGCACCCCGTCAATCCCTGCCTTCGGCCTGGCGCTGTGCGAACACCTCCCGGGCGGCGAAGAGCCCGTTCAGGGACGCAGGAAAGCCTGCGTAGGCGGACATCTGCATGATGACCTCGACGATCTCCTCCCGCGTGCAGCCGACGTTGAGGGCGGCGTGCAGATGGACCCGGAGTTGCGGCCCGGCCGTTCCCAGGGCGGTCAGGGCCGCGACCACGGCAATTTCACGGCTTTTGAGGTCAAGGCCCGGCCTGGAATAGATCTCCCCGAAGCATTCGACGAGATAGCGCCCGAAGTCCGGAGCGATGTCCTTGAGGCTTTCAACTACCTTTTCCCCGACATTGCCGTCGACCTTCGCGAGCATGGCGAGGCCTGTCTCGTAACGTGTCATGGTTTCCTCCCGTGTTTGGTGTATGAACCCGTTCAACGGTTGGAATAGGAGCCGGGAGACACTTTGCATCATGCTCTTTTTGCGATACCTTTTCGGTATGACGGAACGCATGCTGGAATCGTTGGACCTGAGGCTGCTGCGCTATTTCGCGGTGGTGGCAGAGGAACTGAATCTGCGCCGGGCATCGGAGCGGCTGTTCATGACGCAGCCCCCCCTGAGCCGCCATATGAACCGGTTGGAGGGTCTGCTGGGCATCGCGCTGTTTGTCCGCCATTCCCGTGGGCTCGTCCTGACGGACGAGGGGAAGAGGGTGCTTGAAATCGTACGCCCGCTCCTGGAGCAGGAGACGGCCACGCGCGAGCGGCTGCACTCCTTGCGCGCCGCCGGGAATCGCGCCCCTGTCATTGGCCTGACGACGGCTTTCGAGCAGGGCATATTCACGTCCCTCGAGTCCCGGCTCTTCGCCGTCCACGGCAAAGGGCTGACCCTGGAGCGAGGGACGTCGCCCCGCCTGGTCCGGGAGGTGCGCAGGGGCCGGGTGGACGCGGCCTTCGTGGCCTTGCCCCTCGACGCCCCGGGGCTGCATGTCGTGCCCCTGTCCTACGTGGAGCCGCTGCTGGCCGTCCTGCCTGCGGCCTGGCCCGAGGCCGCGAAGGAGCGTCTTCGCCTAGGCGACCTCAGCGGCAAGCCGTTTTTCTGGTTCCGCCGGGAGGCGCATCCCGCGTATTTCGACCACACGAAGCGGGTTTTCGCGCACGCAGGCTTCGCGCCGGAGCACAAGGAGGAACCGGCGGAGCACGACGTGCTCCTGGCCCGCATCGCCGCCGGTGAAGGCATGGGGCTGTTCCCGGCATCGTTCTCAGCCATCCGCAGGCACGGGGTGGCATTCGCTGCGCTGGCCGAGGGCGGCCTGCTGGGCATCCGGCTGGGCGTGGCCGTCCTCCCGGACAACGAAACCCTCGCGGAGGCCTTGGCGCGGCTGGCCGGGGAGGCGCTGCCCGCGCACAACACGGGGATGGCCATGGCGCAGTGGGGTGCGGCCGGGTAGAGGGTCGGACGATACCGGCATGCAGATCATGGCTCAGGTCTTTTCAGCGGTCTTCGGAAGCCGTGCAGAAGTCAGAAGCTGGGGCGCGGCAAGTTGGTGTCCCGTCATTTTTTCACCAAGGAGTCGACCGTGTACCAACGTGCACTGAAAATA
>CALMTS010000082.1 GCA_937872685.1 uncultured Desulfomicrobium sp. | reverse complement strand
AGCCACTTGTCAAATCCTTGCTCAATCCCTCTTCTACTCATCCCCGCCAGATCTCGGTGATTGCGTCCAGAATGCATTGTGGCAAGGCGCAAGGGAAAAATGGAAGCCGAAGTGTAGCCGCCTACATGAGGTTTCCATTTTTCCCGCAGCAACGCAGCCAGAATGCATTCTGGGCGCAATCACAGGGCGAAGCGGGTTAGGAGGAGGCGTCTGACGGCGCGGTAGGCCCGCCAGGCCAGGGGCTCCGGGGTGTGCTCGAAGCGCACGAACACGCGCCCCTCCACATTGGCGGGGATGTCCCCGTCGGCCACCAGGTCGAACTGGAAAAGCCGCTCCAGCACCTGCGGCGCGTCCTTCTCCCGCGGGTCCAGGGCGTACTCGCCGCCGCCCTCCAGGCTGAAAGCCAGGCTCGGCAGCACACGGCTGGCGGCCGGCACCTCGCGGACCACGCGCGCCGGCAGGACCCGGCCGATGTCCTCGGCCAGCCGCACCTCCACGCCGCGCACGTCCGTGCGCACCCGCTCGATGTCCGCCTGGGCGACCAGGGTCCGAATCCGCATGCGCCCCGGATCAGTGACGAACCCGACGGGTTCGCCGCGCCGCACGAAGCGCCCGGGCAGGTCCGCCTCGTCCTGGATCACGAAGGTCCCCCGGGCGGGGCTGCGCGTGACGAGGGCCGCCTGCTGCTCGCGGGCGTGGGCCAGTTCCGTCTCGATGCTCGCGAGTTCCTCGTCGACCATGGCCGTCTCGGTGCGGTCCCGGTTCATGCTCAGCTGGCGGCGGGCCCGGAATTCCTCCTGGCGGGCCAGCAGCAGCCGGACCCGGGCCTCAAGGAGCGGATCGGCGCTGGCGATGAGGGGATCGCCGGGTTCCACGGCGCTCCCGCCGGGCGCGACCACGGCTTCCACCACGCCGGTGGCCGAGGCGTAGACCCGGGACTCGTCAGAGACCCAGACCACGCCTTCGCAGTTCGTGTTCAGCGGCACGGGCACCGCGGCGAGCACGCCCGCCAGCAGGGCGAGGGGCCCGAACACCGTGAGCAGGACGCGCGAGCGTTTGCGTTGCATACGGGTATCCTTGATCAGAAAATAGGCCGTCCGCCACGCGGGCATGACGAGCATCATGGCCACGGCCCACGCGGCCAGCAGGATGCCGATGAAGAAGAACTTCCCGGCGACGAAGATGACGATCCGAAACGAAATGAAGATGCGGTACACGAACGAGGCCACGGCGTAGGCGAACAGCCAGCGCGCCTCCCCTGCCTCGCGGGCCGGGGATTCGGCCTCGGCCACGCCCAGCAGGTGGCGCTGGAAGAGGTAGCCCAGGTAGGCCGTTCCGCGCTGCGCCAGGTTGGGGATCTCCAGCCAGTCCGAAAGGACGTAATAGGCGTCGAAGCGCAGCAGCGGGTTGCCGTTGAAGAGCAGCGTCGACACGCCGGCCACGAGCATCGTCTTGTAGGCCAGGGCCCGCACGGCGCCGGGCTCCACGCCCAGCCAGACGAAGAGCATGACGGCGGCGACGAACAGCTCCACCAGAATCCCCGCGCCGCCGACGGCCATGCGCCTGTACTTGTCCCGGAAGGCCGTGGACGAGGACGCGTCCACATAAGGCAGGGGCATGAAGACCAGGAACATGACGCCCATCTCGTGCACCTCCCCGCCCTCTTTCCTGACCAGGTAGGCGTGGCCGAACTCGTGCAGGACCTTGAGCACGGGGTAGATGAGGCTGATGAGCAGGAGGTTCTCCATGCTCAGCAGCGCGTCGGTGAAATCGTTGCTGAGATCCGTCCAGTTCAGGACGGCCAGCACGGCGGCCGTGCCCACGACGGCCGCCCAGGCCAGCAGGGCCTGCCAGCCGAGAAAGGGGCGCACCCAGGGCAGGGTACGGGTCAGGAAACGGTCGGGGTCGATCAGGGGGATGCGCACGGACAGGGGCGAGGCCAGCATCGTGAACAGCCGCCCCCGCCTGCTTTTGAGGCGGCGCTGGTGCAGGTCAGAAACGTCGAGAATGGCGGCGCTGGTCTGGAGCAGGTCGGCGCGGTACAGGCGGGACAGGAGGTCGATGACCTCGTCCTGGGTGGGCATGTGGTCGCCCAGGCGGGCGCAGGCCGCCTCCCAGATCTGGTCCAGGGTGCGGCGGCCGTCCATCATGCCGACCAGCTGATAGGCCTCGGGGGAAAAACGGTGGTGGCGGCCCGTAAATCCGTCCTGGATCACGTACCAGTCCTGTCCGCGGTACTCATGCCGGTCGATGTGCACATGGCTGCGCAGTCGCGGCTTCAGTGGCGCCACGCGGTACCAGGAGGGGCTCAGCAGCGATACGCTCATGACCTCACCCGGCTCAGGGCAGCCACTTCCAGAGCAGAAGCGTCAGCCATTCGCGCATGTCCCTGACCCAGATGAGGGCCAGCCTGCGCCGGTCCACGTCGACCTTGCCCACCCCTTCCATGCCGGGCCGCAGGTTCGGGTCCACGGAGTCCAGCGCCGCTTCCACGCGGAAATAGTTCCGCCCTTCCTCCGCCTTGGCGATGGGCGTGATCTTGCTCACCGTGAACCCGTACTCCTGTCCGGGCAGGGAGAAGAGCACGAGTTCGCCGCGCTGCCCGGCGCGCACGTCGGCGATGCGCCGTTCGTCCACCTTGAGGATGACGCGGTAGGAGTCCAGTGGGGTGACCTCGAAGAGCACGTCGCCCTGCTTGACCGCGCTGCCCAGGCGCTGGCTCAGGTCGCCGCTGACGATGAGGCCGGGGAACGGGGCCTTGAGACTGGTGCGCGCCAGCTGCGCGTCGGCCAGGTCAAGCTCGGCCTGGACCTGGCCCAGCTGCGCCCGGATGATGCTCGACTGGGCGCGGTCGTGCAGGGACACGGCCTCCTGGTACTGCTGCTCCAGCTGCCGCTGGCGGCTGGCCGTGACCATGCGGTCCAGGCGCAGGTCCCGGTCGTCGAGAAGGCAGAGCACGTCCCCTGCGGCCACCAGGTCGCCGGCCCGGAATGGGGCCTGGTGGATGAAGCCGTCGAAGGGCGCGGTCACGGCCCTGCGCACGGCCCCCTCCAGGGCCACGTCGGCGCGCAGGCGATAGTCGCCCTCGGCGAAGAACAGGAAAAGGGCCACGCAGGCCAAGGCCGCCAGGAGCAGCTTGCGGCCGTAATACCGGGGGCCGAGCAGGCGTCCGGCCGCCTCCTCCAGGCTGGCCCGGGCGTGAGCCGGAACCGACCGGTCCGCCTGGCGTCTGGCCTCCAGGATGGGTCCGGCCAGGGCGGCCACGGCCCGGAAGAACTCGACATCGCGTGCGGAGAACGGCTGGTCGGCGGCGCGCTCCACGGTCAGGGCGCCGTAATAGCGGTCCTGGCCGTAGAGGGGCAGGGTCAGGACCGCGGCCATGGCCTGCTGGCGCGACAAAACCTCGTGTTCGCGGCAGATGACCGTGGCGTCGTCCGTGGGAAAGGAGATCTCGCGGCGCTGCAGCAGGGCCTCGTCCATGACCCGTTCGATGTTGCGGGTCAGGTTCATCTTGAGGTTGACCTCGGCGCTGTGCGAGACGGCTTCCAGCCTGACGGAGCGCCCGTGCACGAAGCCGAGGCTGACGCGCTCGCAGCCCGAGGCCGCGGCCAGCTCCGTGACGAAGGTCATGGCCGCCTCGCCGCAGGACGGGCGGTCCAGGGTCAGGGCCAGCATGTCCACGGCCGTGCGCAGGCGCGCGAGCTGGGCCTGGTCCTCGTCGGACTGGCGCCTGCGCAGCAAAAGCTCCAGCCACGAGGCGCCCCACTGCAGCTGCTCCATGGCCCGCTTCAGGTCGGCCTCGCGGGCCGCGGCCAGCTCCACGGCGACCACGGCGAACATCCTGCCGTCCACGGCCACGGGATAGGCCATGGCGTACCTGCCGGACCGGTCCAGCTCCATGACCAGGCCGCGGCCGTCCTCGATGACCCGCTCCAGGACCCCGGACAGCCGTGCCGGCTCGCCGCCGCCGCGCGGCCACCCCGCCACCGGGGAAAAGCGCTGGCCCTCCCCGGCCGTGAGCAGGAGGCTCTGCACGGCGCCGGGGATCAGTGCGCTCTGCAGCCCTATCCAGCCCTGGTAGTACTCCTGGGTACTGGAAGCGGATGCGAATTCCGCCCAGGACTGCACCGCAGCCCCGACGGATGGTTCCTGATCCTGAATCTGTTCAGCACTGTTCATAATGACACGACCTGAGAAAAACCTGATCCATCGCTTTAAGAATAGCCGCCGAAACCATATATTCCAACGCGGAGTTAACCATCCATCTGTTCAAAAAACAAGAGAAAATCCCGAAAAGCGAGGGAGTCCGGCATGCGCTGCATACCGGACTCCCTGAACATCGTGCCGCCTTGGCTACTGGGTCACGCCTTCTGGCGCCTCCAGATTGATGGTGCCGAAACGCTTCTCGTATTCGTTCATGGTGTTGGCCAGCAGGATGGCCAGCCGCTTGGCCGCGTAGGGGTTGATGATGACGCGGTCGGACAGCTCGATGACCAGGTCTTTCTGGGACGGGTGCCAGTTCTTGTTCACGCCGAACATGAGGGCAACTTCCTCGCGCGTGCTCGAAACGTTGCACACGTTGGCGTAGGTGGTCTTCATGCGGCTTCCGTCCCAACGGATCTGAGCGGTCTGTTCTTCCGCGGCTTCTGCGGCCTTCTTCTTGTCTTCCGTCGTCACTGTGCACTCCTTGTGTGTTTCTGAATCAATGGGGTGGCCGGGCTATGCGTCCGTGGCCCGGCTCTTCTTTTCGATGGTGAACTCCATTACATTGACCAGCCGCGCCTGGGAAGACTCCGTTGCGCCTTCGTCCAGCAGACGCTCGCCGTCCCAGTTCCAGCTCCTGGCCCTGGGCCTGGCGAAACGCTCCATCTCCCCGGAGTCCAGGCGGCGCTTTTCGTCCCTGCCGCGCACCGACATGAGGCCAAGGCCCGTCAGTCCGGCGACGGCGCTCTGCAGGCCGCTCAGCCTTTCGGAGGTTTCCAGGATTCCGGCCTGGGCCCAATCCGCGGCTGCGGCCGAGGGGCCGGTCCCGCCGCCAGGCTGTCC
>CALMTS010000081.1 GCA_937872685.1 uncultured Desulfomicrobium sp. | reverse complement strand
ATCCTCGGATATTGATAAAGATTCGCTTGTGTGATGTCGAAGTTTCATGGGCACTTCGTTTCGTCGTCAGCATGCGTTGGTACCTGTGAATCCGCCAGCGATCGTACGCAGAATGATTTTCAGGTCAAGGAGCGGTGTCCAGGTGCGTATGTACTCCAAATCCATACGTACACGGCCCTCCATCCGGTCCAGGGTTTCGGTAGGACCGCGGAAGCCGTTGACCTGGGCCAGGCCTGTAATGCCGGGTTTGACCTTGTGGCGCAGCATGTAGCCTGAGACGAGTTTGCGGTACTCCTCGTTCATGGCCACGGCGTGGGGGCGGGGGCCGACGATGGACATGGTGCCCTGGAGCACGTTCAGGAACTGCGGGAATTCGTCCAGGGAATAGCGCCGCAGGAAAACGCCCACGGGAGTGACTCTGGGGTCGCAACGTATGCACTGGGTGAAGGATTCGCCACTTTCGCAAACAGTCATGGTACGGAATTTCAAGACATTTATGGGCTGGCCGTCAAGGCCGTAGCGTTTCTGGACGAAGAGGACGGGGCCAGACGAAGTAAGCTTCACGGCCAAGGCGATGGCGACCATCAGCGGAGAGATAACGACCAGAATCAGGCTCGCCACGACGGTATCGAAGATACGCTTCACGACGGCGTTTATGCCTAGGAACGGGGATTCCCACAAGGCGATGGCCGGGATGTCTCCGAGGTAGTTCACGGCTCCGGAGAGCATCATCTCGAACTGGAAGATGTCCGGCACCAGATAGACCGTGGCTGTGGAGTCGGCCAGTTCGGCCACGAGGCGCTTGATCTTCTCCTCGGCGCGCATGGGCAGGGCCAGGTAGACGAAATTCACGCCCTGGTCGCGCACGTATTCCGCTACCTGATCCAGGCGCCCCAGAACGTTTCCGTGCCCCATGACGTCGCCGGTCTTCCTGTCGTCGAAAAACCCCTGGACTCCGACTCCCAGCCATGAGTTGGTGCGGAGGTAGCCGGATACGGACAGGCCGAGGTCGCCCGCGCCCACGATTACGGCCGAACGGCTGGCGCGGCCGTTGCGGGCCATGTAACGCAGGGTACGGCGCAAAGCCCCGCGGATGGCGAACAGGGTTATGGGCCAGGAGAGGATCCAGGCAATGACGATGACACGGGAGAATACGGAACTGGTCTTGAATGCGTAGCCGATGGCCATCAGGCAGAGGTACACGAGGACGCACCCCAGGAGCAGGGAGCGGGCTTCGAGACGCAGCCTGGACGCGAGCCAGGAGCGGTACACGCCGGTCAGATCAAGGCACAACGGGGTAAGGAGCAGAACAAGCAGGCCCATGACCTGAAACTCAAGGGTGTCGTAGAAGCGCTGCTGGTAAGCGAACTGCCAGAGCCCGAGCAGCAGGATTCCGGAGACTGCGTCCAGCACCTTGAGCAAGGTCAGGATAAGCATTGCGGATGGGCTCATTTTACCGGGCATGGGAGGCTCCTTTTCTGTGGCTTCGGCGCTGTTCTTTGCGTGATCCCCGGGTGGACTTCGCGGTTATGGCGAAGTCGGCACTGTTCGGAAAAAGCCGAAGGATCTTGGGCAGAAATCCACAAAAGCAAGAGGCGGGCCAGCATGGCCGATGTGTCCCGGAATTCCGGTCAGGCTCCGGCTTGAAACGATCTGACACGGCGGAGGAGAATTGGCCGGTACAATGGCGCTGCTGCAAGATGGTCATATTATCCGGAAAAATCAGACCATCCATGGGGGTGTCATGAAAAAAGCGAATGAAATCCGGTTCGTCCGGAATTCGGGGTGGATCATGTGGTTGTCGGTTCATCGTGCTTGAAGCTGAGGCAGGACGGCCTCAATAGGCGTTTTCATTTCTGAACCCCCGCCAGATGGTCAGCCAGAGGATTTTGATATCCAGGGTCAACGTCCAGTTTTCAATGTAATGGAGGTCGTGTTCCATGCGGCCTTTCATCTTTTCCACAGTGTCCGTTTCCCCTCGCCACCCGTTGACTTGTGCCCACCCTGTGATGCCGGGCTTGATCTTCAGCCGCCACATGTAGCCGGGCAGTATGGTTCGGAACTGCTCGTCATGGGCCACGGCGTGCGGCCTGGGGCCTACC
>CALMTS010000080.1 GCA_937872685.1 uncultured Desulfomicrobium sp. | reverse complement strand
GAATGGATAATCTTGAAAACGCCCAAGCGGAGTCGCTGGAATCAGAGGCGAGGTGGAGTGTAACAGTCTGTTTTGACAGACGAAGCGAGGAGAGGATGTGTGTCTATATCTGCTGAGTATAGATTTATACTACCTCTGTACTCGTGAAAAAAAATATCGTCAATATAGTTTTTTATTTTTTTTGATCTCTTTTTAAATTCAATTTGTCCAGGTGGATACTTTAAAAATATAAAGTATAATGAAATACGCCACCTGTCATACGTAAAGTGTATGACTGAAATTTGTCATGATTCGGAAGTTGCATCAGAGATTGAGCATTAGGAGGCGGTTGAATGGCTGGGTGCAGCATTATGGATGTGGCCGAAGCGATGTCTGATCCGGCGGGGTCCCGGTAGCGTGCTTTCTGGGTGCCTTGCTGGATGCAAAATTTTTAAATTAAGGTAGGATAAGGCAAAATTGGAAAAATTTTGAACGCAGTAAGTTTTATTAATTTCAAAATTCCATGTAAATTTCAAATTATGACTACAAAGAAAGCTTTCCATTGTTTTTTTGTTTTAACTTTTTTTGAGGCCCTGTTGCCTTGAAGGACACGGAAACCTTCCTTTCGACGTCACCTTTTCTGTTATCGATAACAAGATAATAGTTATCCGATTCCGGTATTGTCACCGTGAACGATATCGTCCTGTCGATTTGTCCTGCAAAGAGCGGTCTGGATGAGCTTACGTACCCTTGGGTGTTGACTAACGCCGCAAAGATGCTCCCCGTGCTCTCAATCCGGACTTCGACAACTGTGCCCTTGGGCAGTTTTGAGCCGTATGGACTTGAATGCGCCAGCAGAGACATCCATGTTGGCCATGGCGGCTGCAGCTTTGCCTTGATCTGGAAGAACAAGCATCACAAGCAGAAGCGCTGCATGGATTCCTGCGATGGAAAGAATGGTTTTGAAAGGTTTGCGGCTCATGGCGCCCCCCGGAAGCGGAAGATTGCGGGCTGGAATCGTTTGGGGGCAGCGTACAGGAAAACGTGCGGCCGGGAAACCGTATTCCGGGGGGAAAGGGGGAGACGGCTTGAGGGGGCCTGGCGGACCCGCCGGAAGGGTGGCGCTTCCGGCGGGCGTCTCAGCCGGGCAGGTCCATGACGTCCATGTCGTCCATGAGGTCTGCGGGGTCCGCCAAGTCCACTACGTCCACCAGGTCCATCTCGTCCATGTCGTCCCAGAAGTCCATGTCCTCCATTGCGCAATCACTTCCCGAACCCGCAGGCCGGATACCTGCATGTTCCGCAGTTTTCGCACAGGCCGCCGTGGCCCAGGGCCACGATGTCTCGCCGTGTGAGGCGTTCGCCGGCCAGGAGGCGGGGGACCACCAGGTCGAAGATGCTGGCCTTGTAGTACATGACGCAGCCGGGCAACCCGAGGACGGGGACGTCGTCCAGGTAGGCCAGCATGAACATGGCGCCGGGGTAGGTGGGGGCGCCGTAGGAGATGACCTCGGCGCCGGTGGCGCGGATGGCGGCCGGGGTCTGGTCGTCGGGGTCCACGGACATGCCGCCGGTCACGGCGATGAAGTCCGCGCCCTGGCGGACGAGGGATTTGATGGCGTCGGCGGTCATGCCCACCATGTCCGAGACGAAGACCTGGTCCACGACTTCGCTGCCGAGGTCGTCGAACTTGGCGCGCAGCAGCGGGCCGAAGCCGTCCTTGATGCGTCCGTGGAAGATTTCGCTGCCCGTGGTGACCACGCCGACCTGCGCGTGCCTGAGGGGCTTGACCTCGATGAGTGGGCTGTGTTCGGCACAGACCGCCTCGGCCTCCTGCATGAGCGCCTCGGGCACGACCAGCGGGACGACCCGCGTGCCGGCCAGGACGCGGCCCGGCTTCACGCGCTGATGGCGGTGGATGGTCCCGAAGCTCACGTCCTGGATGTCGTTCAGGCGCGTCAGTCCGTCGACGTCGATGCACAGCAGCCCGTCGTGGGACGCGGTCAGGGTGACTTTGCCCTCCTGGGGCTCGCTGAAGGCGATGCCCTGGCCGGCCGCGGCGCGGGACAGGCGGATGGCGGCCGTATCCTCGTGCACGTAGCCGTCGGCCGGGTCGAAGACGTACAGGTTGGCCTTGCCGATATCGAGCAGGGCCGGGATGTCCTCCTCGCGCACCACGTGGCCGCGCCGGAAGGCCGGACCTTTTCCGCCGCCCGGCACGATTTTCGTGATGTCATGGCACAGCACCGTTCCCACGGCGTGTTCGACTGCGATGGTCTTCATGTCCTTCTCCTTGTTCAGGGTCTGAAAATTTCGTCCGAGCCCGGCTGCCGCGTGGCGAGCAGGGCCAGGTAATCGTCCATGGTGTCCACGTCGCGCAGGAGCGCGGGGTCGTCCACTTCCACCTCCCGCACATGCCTGGCGTGCTCCTTGAGCAGGCGCCGCGCGCCGATGTCGCCGGTCAGCGCGGACGCCTGGCGCATCAGTTCGCGGCCGATGACGGCGGGGTTGCCGGGCCGGCCCTGGTGGACCGGGACGACGGCCATGGGGCGCTCGGCCAGGAAACATTCGACGAGCGTGTCGATGAGCGCCGTGCCGACAAGGGGCTGGTCGCCGAGCAGGAACATGACGCCGTCGGCGTCGGGCCCGTGGAGCAGGCCGGTGCGTACCGACGTGCTCTGGCCTGCGGCGAAGTCCGGGTTCACGGCCACGGCGATGCCGCTCGCGTCGATCTTCGGCAGGATTTCCCCGTGGGCGTTGCCCAGGACCAGCAGCACATGTTCGAGGCTCGAGGCCCGGGCCGCGTCGATGACGTGCTGCAGCAGCGGCCGGCCGTGCAGGGGCAGGAGCTGCTTGACCGCGCCCATGCGCCGTCCCAGCCCGGCCGCGAGGATTACGCCGCGCACGCTCACGGCCAGACCTCCGTCGCGAAGGGGACGCATCCGGCCGCGCCGATGCAGGCTCTCTGGGGCAGGGCGCCGGCGTCGCGCAGCAGCCCGAGGATCTCGCGGCCGTGGTCCAGGGCGCGCGGCATGTCTGCCTGGTTCAGCCACAGCAGGCGCACGGCGTCGTCCGGCGCGCCCTTGAACATGCCTTCGGGGTGCGCGCAGACCCGCGCCACGGAGGCCGGCGTGACGCGGGCTCCGGGAGCGAGGCCCCCCAGTTCCGCGAAGCGCGCGCTTCTGCAGACATGTTTTTCGTCCAGCGGGCCGCCTATGGCCGTCAGGCCCGCCACGGCCAGCACATGGGTGCTGCGCGCCGGGATGACCGGCTCGTGCGCGGCCGGGGCCTTGAGGGGCAGGCAGCGCGCGCCGTCGGCCTCGACCAGGATCCAGTCGAAGATTCCCGCGTCCGCCAGATTGTGGATGAAGTCCGGCGCGAGCCCCATGAGCTTGCCGCCGTCCACGGCCCAGGCCAGACAGACGGGAAGGCCCGGGGACTCGGCGTCCCGGCATTCGTGAAGGAGCCGCTCGTTGTTCTCGGCCAGGATGAGGCTGGCCTGGTGCGGCTCGGGGGGGAAGATGCGCGTTGTGGTCGTGCAGGCCACCCGCAGCCCGCGCCCGGCCAGTTCCGCGGCCAGACGGTACATGGCCGTGGTCTTGCCGCCCGCGCCGACGATGGCCAGCAGGCCATGCCCCGGGAGGTTCAGGGCCTCGGCCATGGTCCCCGGCACGGTCAATTGTACACCCTCATGACGCATTCCAGCACGGCGCCGCCCAGGGCGCGGCCTTTGTCCGAGATGGTGTGCAGGAAGGAAAGGTCCCCTCTGGGGTCGATGTCCCCGAGCTTGAGCCCCTGGGGCACATGGCCGTTGGGGCGGATCTGGCCGCGCAGGAGGCCGGGTATTTCCGCTGTGACCGGCGATCCCGCGACGTGTCCGAGGACCTGCCCCTTCTCCACCAGATCCCCGAGGCTGCAGTCCCAGACGAGCTTGCCCGGCACGGGGGCGCGCAGCACGCGCTCTTTCGAGAAGCCGCCGATGGTGCCGGGAATGCCCGTGTTCGGGGCCGCCTCCCCTTCGGTGATGATGCGGCCCAGGTTGTGGCCGCGGTTGGTTTCGACGACGAGATGGGCGTCCCTGCCGGCCGTGAAGCCCGGCCCCATGCCGATGACCAGGGGCGCGTCGGTCATGCGCGTGCCCAGGTTGCGCTTGGCGATGATGGCGTCGATGAGCACGTCGGGCCTGATGGCTTCAAGGCTTTTCCAGAAGGGGTCGATCAGCACGGGCACGTCGCCGGCGGCCCAGACCGCTTCGATCTGTTCCGGGCCGTCCACGCGCACCCCGCGCACGTCCTCGACCATGCAGGCCCCGTCGTGCACGGCTTCGCAGAAGCTGACCGTGCGCCGCACGGCCAGGGGGTGGGGCGTCTCCAGGATGACGATGCGCCGCATCCGCGCGTGGTGCAGTCGCCAGACCACGGCCGATGCCATTTCCCCGCCGCTCTTGATGGCGATGACCCGTTCGCTCAGATTCATGCTGCCTCCTCGTGGCTTCGGGAAGGGGGAGGGAATCCCTCCCCCGTGTTGTTACCAGCCCCAGGTCAGGTATTCGTGGATGGAGTCCGCGGCCTTGCGGCCCGCGCCCATGGCCAGGATGACCGTGGCCGCTCCGGTGACGATGTCGCCGCCGGCCCAGACGCCTTTCTTGCCCGTCTTGCCCGTGTCCGTGTTGGCCGTGACGTAGCCCCATTTGTTCAGAGGCAGGTCCGGCGTGGAGCGGGTCAGCAGCGGGTTGGCCCCGGAGCCGATGGCCACGATGGCCAGGTCGCACTCGAGGACGAACTCCGATCCCGGCACCTCCACCGGCCGCCTGCGGCCCGACGCGTCGGGTTCGCCCAGTTCCATGCGGATGCACTCGATGCCCGTCAGGCGGCCCTTGTCGTCGCCCAGGTAGCGCACCGGGTTGCACAGGAGCTGGAAATCGAGCCCCTCCTCCTCGGCGTGATGGATCTCGGCCTTGCGCGCCGGCATCTCCTCGCGGGAGCGGCGGTAGACCAGGCTGACCTTGTCCGCGCCCAGGCGCATGGCCGTGCGGGCGCTGTCCATGGCCACGTTGCCGCCGCCCAAAACCGCCACGCGCTTGCCGCGCGGGATGGGCGTGTCCACTTCGGGGAAGAGGTAGGCCTTCATCAGGTTGGCCCGAGTCAGGTACTCGTTGGCCGAGAGCACGCCCACGAGGTTTTCACCCGGGATTCTCATGAACTTGGGCAGGCCCGCGCCTACGCCCAGGTACACGGCGTCGAAGCCCTGTTCGAAGAGTTCGTCCACGGTCACGGTGCGTCCCACGACCACGTCGCACTCCAGCTTCACGCCCTGGGCCTGCAGGCAGGACACCTCGGCGCCGACGATGTCCTTGGGCAGCCGGAACTCCGGGATGCCGTAGACGAGCACGCCGCCGGGCTTGTGGAAGGCCTCGAAGAGGCTGACCTCATGTCCCTTGAGCACCAGGTCGCTGGCTACGGTCAGGCTGGACGGGCCCGAGCCGACCACGGCCACGCGCTTGCCCGTGGCCGCGTCGCGGGAGGGCAGCTCGCAGACGTGGTGCTTGCGCTCCCAGTCCGCGGCGAAGCGCTCCAGGTTGCCGATGGCCACGGCCTCGCCCTTGCGGCCCAGCAGGCAGTTGCCCTCGCACTGGATCTCCTGGGGGCAGACCCGGCCGCACACGGCCGGCAGGCTGTTGCGCTCCCAGATCTTGCCGATGGCCTTGTCGAAGTCGCCGGCGGCGATGTGTTTGATGAAGCCCGGGATGTCGACGTTCACGGGACAGCCCTGGACGCAGGCCGGGTTCTTGCACTGCAGGCAGCGGCCTGCCTCGGCCACGGCCTGTTCGGCGGTGTAGCCCAGGGGCACTTCCTCGAAGTTGCGGGCCCGGACCAGCGGCGGCTGCTCGGGCATGGCCTGTCTGGGTGTTTTTTCAGCGGCCATCTAGTGCCTCCCTTCGCATTTGCAGAGTTCGTGGCTGCAGCGCTCCTGCTCGGTATAGGCTCGCAGGCGCAGGATGAGTTCGTCAAAGTCCACCTGGTGGCCGTCGAATTCGGGTCCGTCCACGCAGCCGAACTTGGTCTCGCCGCCCACGGTCACGCGGCAGCCGCCGCACATGCCCGTGCCGTCGATCATGATGGGGTTGAGGCTGACCATGGTCGGCACGCCGTATTCCTTCGTCATGAGGGACACGAACTTCATCATGGGCACCGGGCCGATGGCCACGACCTGGTCCACGCCGCCGGCCTCAAGCTTCTCCTTCAGCACTTCGGTCACGAAGCCCTTGCGGCCGTAGGAACCGTCGTCGGTGCAGACGTGCAGGTCCGTGGAGGCCAGACGCATCTTGTCCTCCAGGATGAGCAGGTCCTTGTTGCGGGAGCCGATGATGGACGTGACGTCGCAGCCGGCCTGCTTCATGCCTCGGGCGATGGGGTGCAGCACGGCCACGCCGGTGCCGCCGCCCACGCAGACCACGTTCTTGCCCGGCTCGATGTGCGTGGGCTGTCCCAGGGGCCCGATGACGTCCTGGTAGGCGTCGCCGACCTTGAGGCGCCGGAAGAGCTCCGTGCTCTTGCCCACGACCATGTAGATGACGGTGACCGTGCCCTTTTCGGGGTCGGTCTCGGCCATGGTCAGGGGGATGCGCTCGCCGTTCTCGCCCGCCTTGAGGATCAGGAACTGCCCCGGCCTGGCCTTGGCCGCGATGCGCGGGGCCTCGATCTCGTTCAGGATGACCGTGCCGCCGGCCATTTCCTCTCTGTTGACTATGGTGAACATGGCATATGTCCTTAGAATGCTTTCATGATCATGAGGGTGGTCACGTTGCCCTGGGAATTGACCTTGTTCTCGAACTCCCACAGGGAACGCAGGGACACGCCCAGGCCCCATTCGGGCACGAAGACGCTGACTTCCGGGCCGACGGCGTAGGCTTCCTCGCGGTCGTTCGTGGTGCCGGGGCCGCTGTCGTCGGTGACCTGCCAGCGGCAGTAGCCGGCCAGGCCCACGTCCCAGGTCTTCGCCAGGGTCTTGCCCAGGCCCCATTCGAAGTGGAAGTCGTTGCCGGGGGTGACGTCGGTGTCGTCCTGCTCGGAGTGGATCTCGTAGCGGGACAGGACGGAGGCGGACCAGGTCTTCGCCTCGTCGAAATAGAAGGTCGCGCCGGCCGTGAACATGCCGGTCCAGAAGCCCTTGCCGGGGCTGGCCGGTTCGTCGGCGTCGAAGTCGCCCGTGGGCAGGTACACGCCTACGCCCAGGGCGGCGTCGTAGCGCGGGCCGTGCCAGGCCAGGATGGCCGGCTCGATGAGGATGTCGCCCAGGCCGAACTCGTTGTCGTCGAACAGCGTCATGCCGCCGGCCTTCATGGAAATGTCGGTATAGACCAGGGGCACGCAGATGTCGGCCACGAGGTTGGCGCCCAGCAGTTCGATGCCCGAGGAGTACACGAGGCGGTTGACCAGGGCGTAGACATTGACGTCGAAGTCCACGTCGATCTCGTCGCCGTGCTTGTCCCGCAGGTCGTCGGCCGTGTAGAGCACGTTGTACATGCGCCAGTAGATCCCTTCGGGCGGCAGGGTCGCGGCCTTGATGCCCTCCACGCCGCTGACATAGTGGCCCGATCCGGCCAGGGCGGCCGATCCCATCATCACGAAGGTCGCCATCGCGGCGGCAAACAGCAGTTTTTTCATTTCGCCCCTCCAGGCTGGAGCGGCGCAGAGGCCGGGGGCCCCTGCGCCGTCATTTTTATGAATTCAAGGCCTTGAACACGCGTTCCGGCGTCATCGGGATCTTCTTGAAGCGGTAGCCCGTGGCGTTGGCCACGGCGTTGGCGATGGCCGAAGCCGGGCAGACCAGGCTGCACTCGCCCGCGCCCTTGGCCCCGAACGGGCCGGTCGGGTCGTTACCTTCCACGATGATGGAGTGAATCTCGGGAGTGTCCTCGGCCGTGGGCAGCATGTAGTTGTGCATGCTGTACTGCTGCTGGCGGCCCTTGTCGTTGTAGGTGATCTCTTCGCTCAAGGCGTAGCCGATGCCCTGCACCGCGCCGCCCTCGATCTGGCCCTCGACGATCATGGGGTTGATGGCCCGGCCGACGTCATGGGCGGCGGTCAGCTTGACCACGCGGACCTGGCCCGTGCGGGTGTCCACCTCGACCTCGGCGAAGCAGGCGTGCCACGGCGGGGCGTTCTCGGGCACGATGCGGCCGACGCCGATGAACTGCTTGTTGCGGACGTGGGCGTGGTAGGCCAGTTCCTCCATGGTCACGGAGTTGCCCTTGCCCTCCTTGACCTCTTCGAGCTGACACAGGCCCGAGCCCGAGCACTCGCCGAGGCTCTCGGCCATGGGGGCGATGACGCCTTTTCTGATTTCCAGGCGTTCGGCCGGGATGTTGAAGTAGCCGGCGGCGTAATCCAGGATCTGCTTGCGGGCGTCGGCCGCGGCGGCCTTGACGGCCGTTCCGGCGGCATAGCAGGTGCGGCTGGCGTGACTGCCGATGTCGAAGGGCGTGCCCAGGGTGTCGCCGTAGGTCAGGCCGACGTTGTCCATGCTCATGCCTAGGGTCTCGGCCGCGATCTGTACCAGGCTGGTGCTCGTGCCCGTGCCGATGTCCGGCACGCCCGAGGCTACCTGGGCCGAGCCGTCTGACTGGATGGTCACGTAGGCGTTGTCGTAGTCCACGCAGAAGGGCCAGGCGTTGCTGACGTGGGTGCCGACGGCCATGCCCAAGCCGCGCAGCTTGACCGAGCCGGGTTCATTGAGTTTGCCGCGGCGCGACCAGCCGATGCTCTCGGCACCCTGGCGAATACATTCGGGTAGCTCCGACGTTCCGCAGGGGTACGGCAGACACCACGGATCGCCGGGGCGCATGATGTTCTTCTTGCGCAGTTCCATGGGGTCCATGCCGAGCTTTTCGGCCATCATGTCCACGGCCTGTTCCATGGCCAGGTTGCCCTGGGGGTTGCCGAAGCCGCGCATGGCGCCGGCGCTGGTGCAGTTGGTGTACACGCTGTGGCCGAAGTAGCGCTGGTGCGGGATGCGGTAGATGGCCAGGGTCATGGCCCCGCACACGCCGGGCAG
>CALMTS010000079.1 GCA_937872685.1 uncultured Desulfomicrobium sp. | reverse complement strand
ACGAATATTTTTTTGACCTTCGCGAAATTGTTTAATCGGGCATATTCATCCGCCGCCTTCTGCAGATAGAAGCGGTAGCGGTCCGTGTCGTTCTTGCCAAGGTAGGCACGGGCCAGCCCTTCGTACGCCTTGATGTAGGTCTGGTTGCGGGCCAGGGATTGATTGAATGCCTGGATGGCGTCAGACCACTTCTTTTCCACCAGCAGTTGGCATCCCTGGAAGAAGAATTTGTCGGCCTGGTCGTCCTGATGGCTGACGACCAGGGTCAGATCGCCGATGGCGTCCTCGTAACGTCCCTGGCCGATCATGGTTTCGGCTTGATCCACGGTCTCCCGGTCGCTGTCCTGGACCTGCTCGATCTTTTCGGACTGGAGCATGTGGTTCTTGAGGGATGGCAGGGTGTAGGGGCGCAGGACAAGGCCGGAACAGCCCGCGGAGATCATCGAGAGCACGAATTCCTCGGTGCGTTCGGAGGAGATGACCAGGATGTGCAGGAATTCCGCAGGCCGGACCTCGCGCAGGGCCGTGACGAATTCGGCCAGGGTGAGGTCCTCCACCTCGGTGTCGATGATGATGAGCCGCGACGGGTTGTATTTGACGAATTCCGCCGCGGCCTTGCCCGAGGAAAAGCGGGCGCAGTTGGTGTACCCGAGCTTGGCGAGGTTGCCCCTGGTTTCCTGGAACAGGGCGTCCTGGCTTGTGGCTACGAAAACGAGATCCGTCATGTGTGTCCTGAATGTTCCGTTCTTTCTTCGTGAAAAGCTGATATTGCGTGCTCTTTTCCGTACGGCATTCCCCGCTGGCGCACAAGGGCGGCCAAGGCCGCATTGGGCCTTGACATCCCCCCGTCCCGGTGGGCTAGGCCCTTTGCAGTACGCCTGCCTCCTTTTCGATCATTGTGCGCAGCAGCGCCGCCGGCCTCCCGCCTGCGGACATCAACGAACGGCCTCGGGCCGTTGGTCCTTTCATGGAAATCCAAAGAAAAATTGAAATCCTGGCCCCCGCAGGGGATACCGACAGCTTTCTGGCCGCTGTGGCGGCCGGTGCGGACGCCGTGTATTGCGGCCTCAAGAATTTTTCCGCGCGTATGGAGGCCGGGAACTTTTCCCTCTCCGAACTCGCGGCCCTGACCGAACTGGCCCATTCCCGGGGTGTTCGGGTGCACGTGGCCATGAACAATCTGCTGAAGACGCCGGAACTGGCCCAGGCCGGGCGGCTCATTCACCGCTTGGCCCGGCAGGTGGGGCCCGACGCCCTCATCGTACAGGACCTCGGCATGCCGGCGTTGGCCCGGCAGGCCGGCTTCACGGGTGAACTGCATCTCTCCACCCTGGCCAACGGCGGCACCATCGCCGGGTTGCCGCAGGTGTCGGCGCTGGGTGTGAACCGGCTGGTGCTGCCCCGCGAACTGTCCATCGACGAGATCAAGGCCGTGGCCGCCAGATGCCCGGAGGGGCTGAGTCTGGAGGTCTTCGTTCACGGCGCCTTGTGCTACGCGGTTTCGGGGCGTTGTTACTGGTCCAGCTATCTGGGTGGGAAGAGCGGCCTGCGCGGGAGGTGCGTGCAGCCCTGCCGCAGGCAGTACCAGCAGAAGAACCAGAAGGGCGCTCTCTTCTCCTGCGACGACCTGTCCCTGGACGTGCTGGTGCGCCCCTTGAGCGGCGTGGACAAGGTCGAGTCCTGGAAGATCGAGGGGCGCAAGAAAGGGCCGCACTACGTTTTCTATACGGTCAAAGCGTACAGGATGCTCCGCGACGCAGGCAACGACCCGGCCCAGCGCAAGGCGGCCATGGAGCTTCTGGAGATGGCCCTGGGGCGGCCGGGCTCACACTACAATTTTCTGGGCCACCGCCCGTCGAACCCTATCGCCGACCGGGAGCAGACCGCTTCGGGACACATGGTCGGCAAGGTCCAGGGCGGGTTCAAAGCGGCCTATGTCTCGCCGCGTGAGCCGCTCAAAAGCGGGGATCTGCTGCGCATCGGCTACGAGGACCAGGCTGGGCATCAGACGGTCAAGATACGCCGCGACATCCCCAAGGGCGGACGCCTGGATATCCCCAAAGGGACGGGTCGCCCTGCACCGCAGGGGGCCCCGGTATTTCTGGTGGACCGGCGTGAACGCGAGCTGCAGGTCATCATCGAGGGTCTGAAAAAGGAGCTTCCGGCGGAACGCCCGTCTCAGGACTCCTCCTTTGCGCCGACCCTTCCCAAGCGGGTCCGCCACAAAGGCCGCCCCCGCGAGATGGATGTCTGGCGGAAGCTTCCCGCAAGGCTGGGCAACCAGAGCGAGCAGGCCGTTTGGCTCACACCCGGAGTGGAGCGGGATATTTCGCGCAACATTTTCGGCCGCATCTGGTGGTGGTTGCCCCCCGTGGTCTGGCCGGCCGAGGAAAAGGCCTGGGTAGATTGCCTGGAGAACATGACCCGCCTCGGAGCCCGGCAGTTCGTGCTGAACGCCCCTTGGCAGCTGGGCTTGTTTGCCAAACCCGAACGCCAGACGTTCTGGGCCGGCCCCATGTGCAACACCGCCAACCCCCTGGCCCTGGCCGAACTGGCGCGAATGGGTTTCGCCGGGGCGTTCGTCAGCCCCGAACTGGACCGCGAGGGCTTCCTGGAGCTGCCGGCGCTTTCGCCGTTGCCTCTGGGCGTTCTCGTCAAGGGCATTCATCCTCTGTGTGTCTCGCGCATCCGCTCGGAGAGCCTGAAGGAACGCGAGCCGTTCCAAAGCCCCAAAGGCGAGCAGTTCTGGTCCAGGACATACGGCAACCTGGTCTGGACCTTTCCGAACTGGGAATTGGACCTGAGCGAAAAATGGACCGAACTGGATAAGGCAGGCTACGCGCTCCTGGCCCGGTTGCACGAACCCGTGCCGGACAAGGTTGCCATCAAGGAGCGACAGGGGCTTTGGAACTGGGATTTGAAGATGCTGTAGCCCTTGTCTGTTGGAGAGTATGGAGCAGGCTTGAGAAATCGAGCCTGCTTTTTTTATTCATATAAAGTGGAAGAGAGTCACTCGCTGTATATAACGATATTGTGTAAATTTTTGTCGAAATATGGTGGTATTACTTCGAAGTGATGATGGATTCTGATGCTTCATGATTTATAGGGCTGAAAATATTTCATACATAAAAAAATCAACATTGCATAACTCTGTAAAATTACTATAGATCGCACACAAATTCATAAGGAGGTTTTTGGATGAAGAAATTGCTGAAAGTGATGATTTGTGTGCTTCTTTTAGGCCTGTTGATGGGCGCGCCCTGTTTTGCCGCGGATCTCATCAACGTCAACACCGCAACCGTAGAAGAACTGACCACGCTCCCCGGCATCGGCCCCGCCACGGCGGCCAAGATCGTGGAGTACCGCGAAGGCCATCCCTTTGCCACGGTGGAAGAGGTCCTGGAAGTCAAGGGCATCGGCCCGGCGAAGTACCAGACCATCAAGGACCGGATAACAGTAGGCGAGCCGCCGGCCAAAAAACAATAACATTAACGGTTTTCAGTCCTCCTCATGCGCGGTCCCGGTCAATCGGCCGGGGCCGCGTTCTTTTTGCAAAAAAACCGCCGGCAACTTGCATATCGTTCAAAATATCTGTACGGAATCGACATGCTTTCGCAACTCTTCACTTCCAAGACACGCATCCAGCTTCTCCTGAAGCTCTTCCTCAATCCCGACGTCTCCTGCTATCTCCGGGAACTGGCCACGGAATTCGCCGTCTCCCCCAACGCGGTCAAGGAAGAACTCGATAGCCTGACCGAAGCCGGCTACCTCGAAAAAAAGAAAAAGGGCCGCTCGCTTTTCTTCAGGGCGAACACGGACCACCCCATCTT
>CALMTS010000078.1 GCA_937872685.1 uncultured Desulfomicrobium sp. | reverse complement strand
GAGGCTCCCCTGCTCGTCCAGGCAGGCGAGTTTGGCGCCCGTGCGCAGTCCCGGGTCCAGGGCCAGGATGCGGCGCGGCCCCAGGGGCGGGGCCAGGAGCAGCTCACGCAGGTTGGCGGCGAAGACGCCGATGGCCTCGGCGTCGGCCCTGGCCTTGAGCTCGCCCCACAGCTCCGTCTCCAGGGACGGGGCCAGGAGGCGGGCGTAGCCGTCGGACACGGCCTCGATTACGGCCCCGCCGCACGGCCCCTTGGGCGCGGGGAAGAGCCGGCCCAGCTGGGCCAGGGCTTCGTCCGGATCGGGGCGCAGGGACAGGGACAGGACCTTTTCCCGCTCGCCGCGCAGCATGGCCAGGATGCGGTGCCCCGGGGCCGTGCGCGACGGCTCTCGCCAATCGAAATAATCGCGGTACTTTTCGCCTTCGGCGTCCTTGCCCTTGCGCACCGTCGAAGCGATGACGCCCTTGGCGGCAAAGAGTGCCCGCATGCCCTCGCGGCAACGGCGGTCCTCGCTCATCATCTCGGCGATGATGTCCCGCGCCCCGGCCAGGGCGGCCGCCGCGTCGGGGACGTCCAGCTCCGGGTTCACGAACCCTGCCGCGACGGCCTCCGGATTCATGCCGCCGGCCAGGATTGCCCGCGCCAGGGGCTCAAGCCCCCTCTCCCTGGCCATGGTCGCCCGCGTGCGTTTCTTCGGGCGGTACGGCAGATAGACATCCTCCAGCGCGGCCAGTGTGTCGGCCTGCCGGACGGACCGGTCCAGTTCGCCGGTCAGCAGCCCCCGCTCCGTGAGGCTGCCCAGGATGGCTTCGCGGCGCTTTTCCAGTTCACGGCCGGCTTCGAGGGCGTCGCGCACGAGTTGGATGGCCACCTCGTCGAGGCCCCCCGTGCGCTCCTTCCGGTAACGGGCGATGAAGGGCACCGTGCCCCCCTCGTCCAGCAGCGCGGCCACGCTCTCGACCTGGGTCCTGGGGATGGCGCACGAAGCGCTGATGCGTTGATAGAGATCCGTAACCGGCATGATTTTCTCCCTGTGGTTGCTTGGCGGAAGCAATCCCCTAATTGCAGCGGCGCAGAAGGGCAATCCTCGCGTCCCCCGTGAAGGCCCCGATGCGCCCGCGTGTCGACAGGAACGGCCGCCCGGTGTACCCATGTCATGCCTGAGCGGCCAGGCAGGAGGCCCGAACCAGCCAACAGGAGGTATCCGCATGAATTCCCGTGAAAGCCTTATACGGATAAGCGCCGGTCCCGTCTCGCCCCGGAACAGCATACTGGCTGTCGGCGGGAGCCCCAGGAAAGGGGGCAACTCGGACACGCTGCTCCGGTTCATGCTCGGCGGAGCCCGCAAGCACAGGATCGAGGCGCACGGCCTGCACCTGCGCGACGTCAGCTTCCAGGGGTGCGTCGGCTGCGAGCGCTGCCGCAAGGACAAGGTCTGCACCGGCCTCACGGACGGGATGTCCTTTCTCTATCCCGACATCATCACTTCCCGGGGGCTCATCCTCGTCTCGCCGACCCACAACTACAACATCACGGCCTGGATGAAAGCCTTCATCGACCGCCTGTACTGCTTCTACGAATTCGACCGGGAATGCCCCCGGGGCTGGTCCAGCCGCCTGGCCGGCCAGGGCCGCAAGGCCGTCATCGGGGCCATCTGCGAGCAGGTGGACGAAAAGGACATGGGCTTCACCATCGACGCCATGCGCCTGCCCCTGGAAGCCCTCGGGTACGAGGTCATCGGCGTGCTGCCCGTTTTCAGGATTTTCGAGAAGGGCAAGATCAAGGAAGACAACGAGACGCTCATCCGGGCGGAACAGCTCGGGTCGGACCTGGCGGAGGCCCTGCTGAGCCAGTCACCCGTCCCGGACGACACATCGAACCACAATCACCCCTGAGGAACCAACATGCGCCACCACCCCATGCGCCGCACCAAAAACGAAATCTCCGACCCCACGCACATGCAGGACATCATCCGGGCCAGCCCGGTCATGCGCCTGGCCCTGTGCCTGGACGGCGAACCCTACGTCGTCCCCCTGTCCCACGGCTATGACGGGACGCACATCTACTTCCATTGCGCCCCCGCAGGGCTCAAGACCGATATCCTCGAGCGCAACCCCAGCGTATGCTGCCTCTTCGAGCAGCAGGCGGAATTCTCGCCCGCAGGAGAAGGCCCGTGCTCCTGGGGCTTCACCTATGCCACGGTCATTGTCCACGGGACCGCCGCCAGGGTCACGGACCATGCTGCAAAGCTCGCGGCGCTGCAGGTCATCACGGACCACTACGCCAACGTCGCAACGATGGTGCCCGAAGACAGGATCGACGGTGTGGACGTATGGGAAATCTCGGTGACGAGGATGACGGGAAAACGCTCGCGATGACGCCGCGCGCCAGGATATGCCTATTCTGACGAGGTAATTGACACCTGCCCCGGAAAGCTCTTATCGCTTCGGCGGATTACCCTTTTCCGACATGCGCAGCCCGGGAGTTGCACCCATATGGTTCACGGATCGAAACCCGACCATCACAGGCCCCTGCACCAGGACGTAATCGTCAACTTCACCCCTACGGGCATGATCCCGACCAAGGCCGAGACGCCCCACGTGCCCATCACGCCGGCCGAGATCATCGAAGACGTCCTCCAGGCAGCGGAGATCGGCATCACCATGGTCCACCTGCACGCCCGCGACCCCCGGAGCGAACAGCCCACCTACAGGCGAGACGTGTACGGGGAGATCATCGCGGGCATTCGCGACGTCCGCCCGGACCTGATCGTCTGCGTCTCCCTGAGCGGGCGCACCTTCTCCGGATTCGAACAGCGCGCGGAACCCCTCACCCTGACCGGCGGTCTCAAGCCCGACATGGGCAGCCTGACCCTGAGCTCCGTCAACTTCAACCGGCAGACCAGCGTCAACGAACCCGACATGATCCAGGCCCTGGCCCGTGAGATGCAGCGCCAGGGCATCCTCCCCGAACTGGAGGTCTTCGACCTGGGCATGGTCAACTACGCCAACTACCTCGAACGCAAGGGGCTGCTGACCGGGCCCCACTACGCCAACATCATCCTCGGCAACATCGCCTGCGCCCAGGTGGACCTGCTGCACATCGGCGTGCTGCTCAAGGACCTGCCGGCGAACACCTTCTGGAGCCTGGGCGGCATCGGGGACATGCAGCTCACGGCCAACTCCGTGGCCATTGCCAGCGGGGGCAGCGTGCGGGTCGGTCTGGAGGACAACATCTGGTACGATTCGAGGCGGACGCGGTTGGCGCGCAACAGCGACCTCGTCCGCCGCATCCACGTCCTCGCCGAAGCCAACGAGCGGCACATCATGGCACCATCCAAGCTGCGCACCCTGCTCAGCCTCGAACCGGGGTACGGCAGCTACGGCCGCGCAACGCAAGAACGCAGCGCCACCAGCCTGGACGGCGACGGCCTACGGCTTATTTCGGCCTGAACGGCCGGATCAATTCAAGAAGGCATCCGGCACACCGGCGGTTCCAGTACGCGAACTGGTCCCATCCGCCGAAACGCTTCCAGGCTCCTTTCATCCGCGTCACGGGGGAACGCCTGCGCCGCCCCTTGGGTCCGGGCGAGGCCAACCGGTCGACGGGAGTGGCCTCCGTCATCGCCGCATCGAGTTCGGCGAGGCTCCCCAGCAGATTCCTGGTCAAAAAGGCGGTCAGTTCCCCGCGCTCGAACAGCTCGTAAAAAATGTTGTGTGTGACCACGCCGGGAACGGCCATGGCAACGGCGCCGAAAGACCGGCAGAGGGTGGCTGCGGCCTCCCGGTCATGCTCGTTCCCTGCGCCGTAGAGGGCCAGCAGCCGCGTGG
>CALMTS010000077.1 GCA_937872685.1 uncultured Desulfomicrobium sp. | reverse complement strand
TGGTCAATCTTCAGGCCCGTTTCGAACAGCTGCTCGAGAATCTCCTGGGCGCAGGCCACATAGCCCGTAGCGCCGATGGTGTTGGAAGCGCCGCCGGGAATGATGTACGGTCTGCGCCCAGTGGCCGCCAGCTTGTCCGCAACCTTCTGCATCTCACCCAACATGTCCGAACCGGCCGGCACCACCGTGATGCTTTTCACACCCATGAGGTGGAACAGGAAGTTGTTGCCCGAAGCGTCGGGGTTGTAGCTTCCCTTGACGCGCTCCTCGAGCACCAGGTGGCAGTCCATGCCCTCTTTCACGGCCCAGGAGAGGGTCAACCGGCAGTGGTTGGACTGCACGGCCCCGCAGGTGATAATCGTATCCGCGCCCTTTTCGAGGGCGTCGGCAATACAGAAGTCAAGCTTGCGGGTCTTGTTGCCGCCGGCGCAGCCCGGCAGGAGATCGTCGCGTTTGATGAAGATGTTCACCTTGCCGCCCAAGGCCCGGGAAAAGGCGGGAACCGCCTCGATGGGCGTAGGGGACTTCACGTAGCCCCTGCGCGGAAACTTTGCCAGATTCATATGCGCTCCTTGCTTGAGGAAGTTGAAGAGATATCAGTCCTGCCTGCAGACGATCGCCTCGATTTCGACCTTGGCGCCAAGCGGCAGCCTGGCCACTTCGAAAGCGCTCCTGGCAGGAAAGGGTTCACTGAAATAGGTGGCGTACACGGCATTCACCACCTTGAAATCATTCATGTCCGCCAAAAAGACCGTCGTCTTCACGACGTCGCCGAGCGTCGCCCCGGCCGCTTCGGCCACCGCCTGGAGGTTCTTCAGCGACTGATGCGCCTGCTCCTCGACCCCGTCGGGAAACGTGCCGGTTTCCCTGTCGATGGGCAGTTGGCCGCTGATGAATACAAGACCCGGCACGGCGATGGCGTGCGAGTACGGCCCGACCGCCGCTGGGGCTTTCTCCGATGTGATCTGGACTTTGCTGCTCATGCGTCTCCCCCTGCTGAAATCGTGGAATTACCAACTTGTCACCATTTCAAATGTCGACATTTGAGCATTTTTAATCCTCGAAATTCGCTACTGTCAAGAGAAACTCTTCACAAAGTACGAACGGACGCAGATCGAAAATGCGCTTCCGCCCAGAAATTACTACTTATTTTTAAGACAGTTACTTCGAAATAGGCGGATCATCCGCCAACAGGACAGAAAGAAGGAACGTCTGATGCTTCAGAAAAATTCGAGCGGACGTACCCGTGCATCAAACCGGCAAGGGCGCATTTCTGCACCCTCTTTTCGAGTCTCGAAATTGCATCATCTTTGCATAAGCTTGAAATAATTAACTTATCAGCCACCAAGTCTCCATTCTGCATCATGAGCAGGCTCCTCAAAGCCCGCTGCGAGCCTCTCCTCCTCACAAGATAATCATTTGAATACAGGCAGTTAGTCTCGTGGCACAGACAATGCTCAAGGGAAGGAAGTCACAAGGCGTGTTTTCACCAATACCGACATGCCAGCAATATACAGGAGAACCATATGAGCACGTGTTGTCTGTCCCCCCAGGAAGAGCGCATCGCAAACACGGCGATGACCGACCGCCGCGGCCGCGAGCGGGTATATACGATCCTTGAGCGCAACCAGTTCTCCGTCCCGCACGTGGACATCGAACGCGCCCTCTATTTCACCCGCTCCATGCAGCAGACCGAGGGGGAGCTGCTGACCCTGCGCTGGGCCAAGGCGCTGAGGCACGTCGCCGAGAACATCACCGTCTATATCACCCCGGACCAGCTTCTGGCCGGCCGCGTGGGCAAGCTTGGACGCTACGGCATCCTCTACCCGGAGATCGACGGAGACTTCTACAGCGAAGTCATGAAGGACCTGCCCAACCGCGCCAAGAGCCCCTTCCGCATTTCCGATGCGGACATGAAGATTTTGGTCGAGGAGATTGCCCCCTACTGGGAGGGCAAGACCTATCACGAGCATCTGAACCAGGTCCTGCCGGCGGACATCCGGGGCGTGACCTACCACGACGAGCGGGGGCTGAAGTCCAAATTCGTGGTCAGCGAGACCTCTTCCTACCGATCCGCACTGCAATGGGTTCCGGACTATGAGAAGGTCCTCAAGCGCGGCTTCCTGGACCTGCAGAACGAGGCCAAGACCAAGCTGGCCGCCCTCGACATGACCAACTCGCGCGACGTGTGGGACAAAAAACCCTTCCTCCAGGCCATGATCATCGTCTGCGACGCGGTCATGATCTGGGCCAGGCGGCACGTCGAACTGGCCAGGCACATGGCCGCCGAGGAAGGGGACCTGAGGCGCAAGGCGGAACTGCTCCGCATCGCGGAGATCTGCTCCCGCGTGCCCGCGCTCCCCGCCCGCAACTTCCGCGAGGCCATGCAGTGCCAGTGGTTCGTGCAGATGTTCTCGCGCATCGAGCAGAAGGCCAGCGCCATCATCTCCAACGGGCGCATGGACCAGTACCTCTTCCCCTACTACGAGGCGGATATCCGGAGCGGGGTCATCACCCGCGACGAGGCACGCGAACTGCTCGAGTGCATGTGGGTGGACATGGCCCAGTTCATCGACCTCTACATCAACCCCACGGGCAACGAGTTCCAGGAAGGCTACGCGCACTGGGAGGCCGTGACCATCGGCGGACAGACCCCCGACGGCGAAGACGCCACCAACGACCTGTCCTACCTCTTCCTCGAATCCAAGCGGGACTTCCCCCTGAACTACCCCGACCTGGCCGCGCGCATCCACAGCCGCACCCCCGAGCGCTTCCTCCACGAGGTCGCCCTGACCGTGAAGGACGGCTCCGGCTTCCCCAAGCTCATCAACGACGAGGAGGTCGTCCCCCTCTACGCCATCAAGGGCGCGCCCATGAACGAAGCCCTGGACTACGCCGTGTCGGGCTGCACCGAGGCGCGCATGCCCAACCGCGACACCTACACCTCCGGCTGCGTGTACATCAACTTCGCTTCCGCGCTGGAAATGCTGATGCACAACGGCCGCATGCTGCACTACGGCAATGAGGTCATCGGACTGGAAACCGGCGATCCCTGCGCCATGCGGACCTGGGAGGAGTTCTACGAAGCCTACAAGGCCCAGCACCTGAACCTGCTGCGCAAGGCCTTCCAGCAGCAGTACGTGGTGGACCGCCTGCGGCCCATGCACTTCGCCGCGCCGTTCTCGTCCGTCATGCACAACCTCTGCATGGAAAACATGCAGGACCTGCACGAATACAAGATCGAAGGCGGAGTCGATTACTCCTACTTCGAATTCCTCGGATACGGCACTGTCGTCGATTCCCTGGCGGCCATCAAAAAGCTGGTGTTCGAAGACGGGAAGCTGGGCATGGCCGAAGTCGTCGAGGCGCTGCGGGCCAACTTCGAAAACCACCGGCCGGTGCGGGAAATGCTGAAGAGCGCCCCCAGCTACGGCAACAACGACCCGTACGCCGACAGCATCGCCAAGGATATCGACCGGTTGACCCAGGTCGAGGCCCGGCGCTGCTCCGAGGAGCGGGGCATCCACGTCGATGTCCGCTACGTGCCGATCACGTCGCACGTGCCCTTCGGCAAGGTCGTGTCCGCCACGCCCAACGGCCGCCTGGCCTGGACCGCCCTGTCCGACGGGTCTTCGGCGTCCCACGGCGCCGACAGGAAGGGGCCCACGGCCGTGCTGCTCTCCAACTACCACACCAAGAACTACGGCATGACCAACCGCGCCTCCCGCCTGCTGAACATCAAGCTCTCGCCCAAGTGCGTGGCCGGCGAGGAAGGCACCCGGAAGGTCATGGACATGATCCGCACCTGGTGCGACCTGAAGCTGTGGCACCTGCAGTTCAACATCGTGAACCGCGAGACGCTGCTGGCCGCCCAGAAGGACCCGGACAGCTACCGGTCGCTCTTGGTGCGCATCGCCGGGTACAGCGCCTACTTCTGCGACCTGTCCCGCGACCTCCAGAACGACATCATCGAACGCACCGAGCACGGCGACATGTAACCACCCCGCGGGGAAGGCCCGGGCCTTCCCCGCCTCCCACCGCACATCCGAGAACGACATGAAAGACAGCGACCAGAAGGGATACGTCTTCAACATACAGAAATACACCGTGCACGACGGGCATGGCATCCGGACCATGGTCTTCCTGAAGGGATGCCCCCTGCGCTGCGCCTGGTGCAGCAACCCCGAATCCCAGCACCTCAAGCCCGAACTGGCCTACGACGAGGGCAAGTGCCTGGGCGGGAGCGACTGCAGACGGTGCATCACCAACTGCCCAACCTCCCGCATCGTGGAGGTCGAAGGCCTGCTGTCCATCGACTGCGACATCTGCGACCCGACCCCGAACTGCGCCGCGGGCTGCCCCACGGGCGCCCTGAGCGTCTACGGCAGGCTCGTGACCGCGGGCGAGGTCCTCGACGAGGTCGAACAGGACGGCGTCTTCTACGCGCGTTCCGGCGGGGGCATGACCGTCAGCGGGGGCGAGGCCATGTTCCAGCCCGAATTCGCCCTGGCCCTGCTGCGCGACGCCAGACGCCGGAGGATCAACACCGTGCTCGAAACCTGCGGGCACTGCTCAGAAGGAGCGCTGCTCGAAGCCTGCGGACTCGTGGACGGACTCATCTTCGACATCAAGTCCATGTCCGCGGAGCGGCACAGGCTCGGCACGGGCGCAGGCAATGAACTCATTCTGCGCAATTTCGGGAACGTGTGCCGCGCGTTCCCGGACCTGCCGATCACGGTCCGCACCCCGGTCATTCCCGGGTTCAACGACAGCGAGGAGGACATCCGGGCCATCGCCGCCTTCCTCCCGAAACGCGCGCGGCTGACCTACGAACTCCTGCCGTATCACCGCATGGGACAGCCCAAGTACCGTTTCCTCAGCCGGCCCTTCCCCATGGGCGACGCGAAACTCGACCCGTCGGTCATGCCCAGGCTCCGCGCCGTCGCCGCCGCGCGCTGAGCCCGCACGCCCAAGCGCCCCGCCGGTTCCGGCCGCGGGGCGTTTCCGTGCCCACGCTCCGGTCCACCGAACGCTTCGGCCACGACAGCGCAATTCGCGCGGGTGGCCATATCCCGCCTTGACAGAGGACACGGGAGGGGAAAATGCTGTGTCCTTTCCACCAACATTTTTCCTGCGGCAACCATGTTCTCCAATTTTTTTGAACAGTTTCTCGATAGCTCCAAGGACGCGGTGTGCATCACCGACC
>CALMTS010000076.1 GCA_937872685.1 uncultured Desulfomicrobium sp. | reverse complement strand
ATTCACTGGAAGTTTCCCCTGGAATCCCCCGCACAACGGACAGTTGTCCAGGGGAATCGGGGATGACACCGCCACAAGGTCTGGCTACTCGGCCATGGCCTCGCCCAGGTCCTCGACCTTGAGATCCACGCCAAGGGTGCTCATGAGCTGGGAAACGGGCATGAAGAGACGATAGTACGAAAACGTGTGCGCCGTCATGCCGTTCAGGTACACCTGCTGGGAACTGAACAGGCTCTTCTGTGCCGAGACAAGATCCACAAGAGTCCGCTGCCCCATGCGAAACTGATCCGTATAACTCGAGACCACCTGTGCGTTTTCATTCGTCAGATTGCGCAGCACAGGCAGCAGCTTTCCTGTCGCCTTGTAAAAGCTGTATGCCGTGCGCACATCCTCCTCAACTCTTCGTTCAACATCCAAGGCGTCCTGCTCGGCACGCAGCATTTCATTTTTGGACTTGCGGATGGATGCCGCATCCGATCCGCCGCGGTACATGTTGAAATTTACTTCCAGCATTACAGAGGCATCGTGGTAGCTTTCCGCGTAACCGCCCGTGTTGTCGGAACGCCCGGCAGCAGCCTTGGCATGCAACTTGGGAAAATACGCCCCCTTGGCCGATTCGATCTCCCGCTCCTTCTGCCGTACGGCCAGGCGGGCCGCCTTCAGGGCACGATTACCGTCCCTGGCCATGCCGATGGCGATGGACTCGCTCTGCGGGATAGCCAGCAGCGGAGGCTCTGGCATGGACAGAAGGCCGGGCTTTTCACCGAAAAATCGAGCATAACCCGCCTCGGCGTCGCCCAGGGCCTGGTTGGCCTGTATCAACCGTGAACGCGCCTCCTGCAGGGCCGCTTCCGCCTGGGTCACGTCAGCCTGCGTGCCGCCGCCTCCCTCCAACTGGATGCGCGTCAGGGCAAGAAGTTTTTCATGTTCCCCGATATTGCGTACGCAAAGCTCCACCAGCCCCCGGGCGCGGATCACGTCCAGAAAATACTGCGTGGCGCCCAGGCCGACATCCTCGGCCGTGTTGAAGAGCTCCTCCTTCTTGGACTGGGAGTAAAGTCTGTCGGCCTCAACCCTGGACCGCGTCAGGCCGCCATCGAAGAGCAACTGGGACAGGACCAGGCGCTGTTCGTCGGTCCATTCCTCGCCCTGGCCGTCATCCTCCCTGGCGATGGTCGTGTCGTTGCGGCGCAGGCCATACCCGCCCCTGGCCATGAAATCCAGCTGCGGCAGAAGTGCGCCGTAGGACTCTCGGTATGCGTCGTGCGACGCTGAGTACGCATGCTTCTGACGTAAAAACTCGGGATTGGCATCCATGGCGGACTGAATGGATGCCTTCAGGGACTCGCCGCCCCGGGACACGCTCTCCAGCACAGACTCCACCCCTGGCGCGCCCAGGGGCTCGATCATGGGCCCTCTTTCCTGGGCCATGAGACATGGCGTCATGAAAAACACCGGACTCGAAACCACGACAACAAACACCCAGAATATTCCGTGATGCACAAAACGTCTGCCTTTCATCTGCCGTTCCTCCTTGGTGCAATCCCGTTCCAGACCGCAGGGTCCCGTATTGGGAAGTTACGATCCACAACATCTTGCATGTTGTTTTAGGAGGTATCCACTGCGGGATGAATCCATATCCCGACATATATTCTGAAAAAAATACGTAATTACTCTACCCTGGTACTTATTTCGAAAATTACTCAGTAATGGGTATGCCGCATCTCGCCCCGCTTTGCCGCGGCACGACAGACGAACGTCACGGATCAAGGCCAAATCGCAATCGAGGGATCGGAATCTTTCCGCGAAGAACCCATCTCTCCAGAGCATCAAAAAGCTCCCGGGTGTCTATGGGTTTGGCCAGATGATCGTTCATGCCGGCGGCAAGACAGGTTTCACGGTCTCCCTTCATGGCGTTGGCGGTCATGGCGATGATGGGCAACTCCCGGAATCTCCCGATGGAGCGTATCCGGCGGCTTGCTTCAAGCCCGTCCATGACCGGCATGCTCATATCCATAAGTACTGCGTCGTAAGGCTCCCGGGCCTCTTCCAGTCGCTGCAGGGCTTCAAGGCCATTGTTGGCGACCTCGATGACCGCCTCGATTTCCTCAAGGATGGTGCACGTGACCTCCTGGTTGAAAACATTGTCGTCGACCAGAAGAACACGCAGCCCCCTGATGGCGCGACGCGGGCAGAGATTCCGGTCCTGGCAGGATTCGTGGGCGCTTCGGCCGGCCTCGTCCCCGAGCGCCGCCAGCACGGCCGTGAGAACACCGGCATGTGTAATCGGCTTGACCAGAAGCCCTGCCGCACCGATTTCAGCCAGGTCACGGCCTTGCGGATCAACGTGTGACGACAGGGCTGAAAGCAATACCGGGACATTGGCGGGCAGGCCCCTCGCCTTGAGCCTGGACAGGGTTTCCGGGCCGTCAAGTCCGGGCATGACCCAATCAAGGATGACCAGGGCAAATCTCTCGGGGTCGGAAGCTACCTCCTCCACGGCCTGTTGTCCGGAGTCGACGGCCACGCAGGCAAATCCCAGACGGACCAACGCACCGGACAAAGCCTTAAGCGCTGCGGGATGGTCATCGGCCACGAGGATGGATTTCCCCTGCAAGTCCTGGGGCGCTATACGTTCCGGGAAATGGGGCGGGTCTTCCAGATCGAACTCCAGGGTGAACCAAAACACGGAACCGCGTCCCGGTTCGCTTGACAGACCGATGTGCCCGCCCATGAGATCCACAAGCCGGGAACTGATATTCAGGCCGAGACCCGCCCCACCATAGCGATTGGCGGTATCCCCTCCGCCCTGTTCAAAAGGGCTGAACAAGCGGGGAAGAAGCTCCCTGGGAATGCCCGGGCCAGTGTCGGCAACTTCAAAATGCAATTTCACCCGACCTTCGGCAGGCGCGACCTCCCCCTTTTGCATCTTGGAGCGGTTGACCGTAATCCTGACTTCACCGCCGGAAGTGAACTTGGCGGCGTTGCCCGCAAGGTTGACCAGCACCTGCTTGAGCCGCATGGGATCCCCATGGAGATGGAACGGCATGCCCTCTTCCAGGTCGCAAAGCAGTTCGTTGTCGTTTTTCTGGATCATTGGAGCGACGATGTCGCACGCCTCGCGCACCAGCGATGCCAGATCAAAAGGCTTACGCTCAACTTCAAGCTTTCCGGCTTCGATCTTTGCCAAATCGAGTATTTCATTCATGAGCCCCAAAAGATGTGCGGCCGCGATTTTGACCTTGAGCAGACATTGCCGCACCTGATCGCGGGATGCCTTCTGCAGGGCTATGTCCGTAAAGCCCATGATGGCGGTCATGGGCGTGCGAATCTCATGACTGATCCGGGCCAGAAAAAGATTCTTGGTCTGCGTGGCCATGGCTGAAGCCTCGCGCTCCAGTTTCAGCTGTCGGATGCGGTAGGCCAGCGGCAGGGACATGAGCACCGCTTCCCCGGCCAGTGCCAGATTGAAGCCCATGCTGTAGCCCAGACTCGACCAGCCGACGACAGTGGCCGAAAACACGAAAAACAGCACGGAGACCAGACACCAGGCGATGAACAGGATGCATCCGGGCCAGTGCCCTTTGAAACAGCTGGACAGACTCACTCCGAACCCCATCATGAACACGATCACGTTGAACGAAAGGTTGAACATGGTGTGTATATGGGCGGACGGCAATAATGGCCGCAGAACGATCAAGGCTCCCGAGGGAAAAACCATGCCCAAGAGCATCTTGTCCCAGATCGGATGGAATTTGCGCGTCTCGAGAAAGTCCCGCAGAAAAAGGCACATGGAGACGGCGCAAATGTTGATGGACGTTGCGGCGACCAGAGGCTGCAACTCGTAACTGAAGAAAGGCGTCCACATCTTGTTGGAAAAGTACCCTAGAAGCGCGGCGTGGAAGACCACGAACCACAGGTACGAGCGATCCCGCAAATAGATGAAAATGACGAAGTTATAGACGACCATGGCCATCAGGACTGCCACGAAAGCGCCGAAAGCCGCACTGCGCAGATTGTTTTCGGAGAGGCAGCGGTTGCGCTCGCACAGGCTTGGCCTGACAAACGAGACTCTTTCACTGAAAATCCTGAAGTAATACGTATGGCTCATGCCGTCAGCGATGAGGGGTATGAGACGCCCCTCGGTCGTTGAGCCGAATCGGTGGGAAGTTCGCGCCCATCGCCTCTCGCCTGAAACCGATTCAGGGAGGGGAGAGTAGAAGTCGAGGGTTCTGACGTAGGCCCAATCGGGGTCGAAGTACCAATCCTGGCCTGGGTCGAGGCGCACGGTGAAGCGGAACCACCAGGCGGAGTCGGCCATGCCGAGATTCACGGACGAGGAGGAGACGGGCCGAAACTCCAGGGCCCCCAGGACCTGGCCGATATCGGTCAGGGAACGTGTCCGGTCCTCCAGCACTTCCAGATACGGTCCAAGCACCAGAAGAGAATCACTTGTGCGGCTTGGCGAAACCGTTTTCTGTCCGCCTTGGCCGGGGAGAAGCTTTGAATCTTGGGACCAAGTCGTCATCGCTCTTGGGCAAGCTCCATCGATGCCCAAGTCTGAAGCTGAGGCATGACAAGATTGCGGGCCCGTCAGTCCTGAAACGCCGATCAGCAGAGCCATGGCCAAGGAACAGAAAAATGTCAGCCGAACAGACTGGCGGATCCGATCCGCCAAGCTGTCCGGCTGACTCATGCTGACTGCGCGTGATGAATTGCCCAGCCTTCCTCTGCAATTGCCTGTTCCGGCTCCAGACATCTCCTCCGCTTCAACGTCCGGCGATGCAGCAGGCGGGGTTCTCATCCCTTCCGCACATTTGGACATTTCCAGCCAGCGCTCCCTTTCCCGAGGTCATGCGAAAGGCACCACATGTTGCGTCGCGATATCCTCGGCCACCATCAGATGGACGACGCTCGTTCCGACGGTATTCGTGTAATGATTGTAGTCAAACCCGTCCGAGCCAACCACGTTCATCTCCACAAGGGACCATCCCGAATCCGTCGCGGCCACCTCGGCGGGGCCCTCGCCGAAGACCCACAGGGTGTCAGTGTCCGAAACTGCCAGAACGTCGCTGGCCTTGAGCGTCAAGACGTTCTCTTCCCATCCGTTGACGCCGCACAGGTTGATCTTTTCGATACCAGAGATGTGTCCCTCCGAAACCATGGCGCTCAGGTTCAAGGTGTGGCTGAAGCCTAAATCCTCGGCCTCCAGCACGAAGACGTCGAACCCCTCACCTCCGTGCACGATATCCTCGGGCCCGCCAATCAGCGAATCGTCGCCGGCACCGCCGTCGAGCAGGTCGATGCCAGAATCCCTATTCATATTTGTCTCAGTAAGGTCGTACTTCCATCCGATCAGAGTGTCATTGCCGTCGCCACCGTAGAGCGAATCGTTGCCGACAAAACCATCGAGGCTGTCGTTGCCGTCGCCGCCGTAGAGAATGTCCGCCCCGGCGTCGCCGAACAAGGTGTCGTGGCCGTCGCCGCCGTAGAGCGAATCGTCGCCGCCAAGGCCCACGAGGCTGTCGTCACCGCCGAAGCCGTGCAGCTCGTCATTGGAGCTCATGTTGTACTGGCCGTCCCAATTGGTGTCGCGACCCAGCAGCGTGTCGCCGTGATCCGACCCCCACACGCCGTCTATGTAGAAAAGGTGGTCGCCGTGCTCCTCTCCATCGACGCCGGCCCCGGCCTGGCCGTCGGGATAGAGAAGCGGTTCCTTGTTCTGGTCGTTCATGTCCACCAGCACTCCGGCCGCCGCATTCTGGTAGCTGGCGATGTCGTGGCCCGCCCCGCCAAAGAGGACGTCGCCGCCCGCCCCGCCTTCCAAAATATCGTCGCCTTCGTCGCCCCGCAGACTGTCCGCTCCGGCGCCGCCGATAAGCAGGTCGTCTCCTTGCTGGCCCCAGAAGTAGTTGTCGTGTTCGTTCCCGATGAGCGTATCGGCAAAGGAGGAGCCGCTGACATTCAAAATGTCATGCAGCTCGTCGCCGATGGCGTCGTTCCCGGCCGCGCCATTCCCTTGGACCTGAACCACGTTGTTCAGATCGATCTCCACGGCCAGGCTGCCGGCGTAGTCGGCCACCTCGCCCAACCCGTAACCTGTAAGCACATCGGCCCCGGCGCCGCCATTGAGGGTATCCCAGATGGGGATGGAGGAGGCTGGGTCTGTCGTATTGCCGCCCACGAGTGAGTCGTTCCCCTCGCCGCCATACAGGACATCACGTCCGTCGCCGCCAACGAGGGCGTCGTCGCCCGCACCGCCATGGAGGGTATCGTTACCGCCGTGGCCCTGCAGCAGGTCGTCGCCGTCGCCGCCGTACAGGACATCGAAGCCTTCTTGGCCGTACAGCGTGTCGCTGCCGGCGCCGCCATCCAGGGTGTCGTGGCCCGATAATCCTTCAAGCAAGTTGTCGGCGTCGTTGCCCGTCAGCACGTCGCCGTGCAAAGTATCGTTCGTGCCCACGACGTGCTCGATGCCCGTCAGGGTGTCGCCGAGGCCGTGATTGTCCGCCCCGCCGCCCGTCTGGGCACCCGTGACGCTCAGGTCGATGTTCACCCATGTGGGGCTTGCACTGTAGTCGGCCTTGTCGAAGCCGTCGCCGCCGTCGAGAATGTCCGCCCCGGCGGCGCCGACCAGGGTGTCGTCGCCGTCGCCGCCGTACAGCGAATCGTCGCCGTCGCCGCCGTTCAGTGAATCGTCGCCGCCGAAGCCCCACAGTTGATCATCGTAGTCCGGATAGCCGGGCATCATGAATTCGGGATGATCGATAAAAGCCTGGGGCATTGGAGTCCATCCATCGTTTCGGCCCAGCAGCGTGTCGCCGTGCTCCGAACCCCACAACCCGTCAATATTCCACAACCAGTCGCCGTGCTCCTCGCCTGTTGGGCTGGCGCCGACCTGGCCGGGTGCGCCCTGGCCGGGAAAGCGGGGATTGGGGGGGCCGGGTGTGGCGTAATTCTGATCGTCCAGATCCACGCGCACTCCCTGCGCGGAATTGCGGTAACTGGCGATGTCCATGCCGCCTTCGGAGCCATTGAGGTAATCGGCGCCGGCGCCGCCCTCCAGCGTGTCATTGCCCCAGTTGCGCCAATCGCCTTTCCCGTCGCCCCACAGGCTATCCTGACCCTCGCCGCCGGTGATGAAGTCACTTCCCTCGCCACCGAAAATCTCGTTGTCCTCCGAGGAGCCGAGGACGGTATCGTCGAAGCGGGTGGCCTGAACGTGCTGGATGCCCAGCAGCGTATCGCCGGTGGCCTCGCTGACTAGGCCATCGGGGTCGATCTGGCCAGAGCCGTCCTGTTTGTCCAGATCCAGGTAGATTCGGATCGGCGAGTTTTCTTAGTAGGCCAAATTGTTGCCGCCGCCTGTCCCAAAGCCCAGCAGCATGTCGCCATCCGCGCCGCCCTCCAGGGTCTCGCGGCCGAACAGCCCGCCGCCGCCGTCCAGGATGTCCCGGCCGGCGCCGCCGGAAAGGAAGTCGCCGCTGTCATCGTAAGCTGCGGTGAAGAGTGAAGCAGTATTGTCGACGCCGGTGATCGCGTCGGCGTTGAAGTTGGTGTTGAAGTTATTGAGGCTGACGCTGCCGTGAAGGATATCGTCGCCATCCCCGCCATACAG
>CALMTS010000075.1 GCA_937872685.1 uncultured Desulfomicrobium sp. | reverse complement strand
CGGACGCAGGACCGGCGAAGGCCTGCGGCGGCCCTGCGAACGGGAGCGGGAACGGCGCCGCCCGGCGGGGCAAGGGATCAGGAATCCTGCAGCTGGTAGGTCAGCACCCCGAGCTCCACGGTGATGTCCATGTTCAGCACCACCATGTTGGCAGGGACCCGCACCGGGCGGGAAGCGAAATAGAGCGCTCCGCGGACGCCCAGTTGCGAAAGGCGGTCGATGACGCCCTGAACTTCCGGCGGGGGGACGGCGATGATGGCCAGATCGATGCGGCTTGCGTCCAGCTCCTGTTCGAGATTGACGATGTCATGGACTGGGATGCCTTCGATGGACGGGCCCACGCTGGCGCCGGCGTGGTCGAAAATCTGGACCACCTCCAGGTTGCGTTTCTTGAAGGACGCCGAATGCATGAGCACGCTGCCCAGACCCCGGGCCCCGATCAAGGCGACTTTCCAGTCCCGGCCCGCCCCGAGAATCCGGGCGATCTGCTCGCGCAGCTCCGGCACATGATAGCCGACGCCACGGACTCCGAAGGACCCGAACTCGGCGAGATCCCGGCGGACCAGGCTCTGGGTCACGCCGTCGATCTTTTCGAGGTCCGCGGACGAAATGACCTTCACACCCTTGTTCTGAAGGTGGTCCAATGTGCGCAGATATGTGGACATACGCCGAATGATGAGGTTCTTCTTGTCGATCCTCGGGCGTTTTTTCGTGTTGACCATGATGCGGATACCTCGTGTGCTGGTGGAAAACAGGAGAAAGTTCGCCCATCACATGCACTGCGGTCAAGAAATAATTCAGTGCATCCGGTGCGGGCCGCGACCATCCGGTTCAAAACGCTTTTCCGGCATTGCCGCACCGCACCGATTTCCCGTCTCAAAGCAGCCGCCTGTCCTGGATATCGAGATTCACAAGCCCCAGCTTTTTCGCTTTTTCGACAACAGCCGCATATTCCTCGGAAGTAATTTTTCTGGACAGTTCCGGATACTCCAGCGCCCTGTAATCGGGATGGTACTGCGCCATGATGTTGACGTATGTATCCGCAGGGAGATTTTCAGCTATCCATTCCATGATCATTTCCGATCCGCCGATATTGTTCGGTAAGACAAGATGCCGGATGATGAGCCCGCGCTGCATGATTCTGCCCCCGGCATATTGCGCCGAGCCCGTCTGCCGATGCATCTCCAGGATGGCCTTGGCCGTCAGTTCCGGATAACTCGTCGCCCCTGCCGAATGCTTCGACGCCATGCCCGCATCCCAATACTTGAAATCCGGCATGTATATGTCCACGACCCCGTCCAGCATCCCGAGGATTTCAAGCCGCTCCCAGCCGCACGTGTTGTAGACCAGAGGCAGGCGCAAGCCGCGGGCGGCTGCGATGTCGAGCGCTCCGAGAATATGGGCGCTGTAGTGCGTCGGCGTGACCAGGTTGATGTTGTGACACCCCGAGTCCTGCAGGCAGAGCATCAGCCCGGCCAGTTCCTCGATGCTCTGCTCCATGCCCTCCCCCGAAATGCTGATCTCCCAATTCTGGCAGAATGAGCAACGCAGGCTGCAATGGGAGAAAAAGATCGTCCCGGACCCGTTCAGTCCCACCAGGGGCCGCTCTTCCCCGAAATGCGCGCCGTAGGAGGAGATGATGAGCCGCGTGCCCGGAGCGCGGCAGAATCCGCGCTCCCCCTGCAGGCGGTTGACCCCGCACTGCCGGGGACAGAGGCGGCATTCCCCCATCATGGCCCAAAGGGCCCCGGCGCGCCTGCGCAGCTCACCCGTGCGGTGGAGGGCAAGATAAGCCGGCTCGAAAGCCTGACGCTGTGGGGCCTGTACTGTGGAATCCCTGCGGTTCTCGGCCATATTCATGAGTTTCTCCGAAAAAGGATGCAACGGCGGACGATTTCTGGGCACGCTCCGCCCGTATTGATCGAATGCAACACGACACTGCAGCGCAGTGCGATCGGATTCGCAACACTGCGTAGCCGACATGACGTCTCGCTGCGCATCTTCTTGCCCATTAATCAGCAAAAACCCGATCTTTCCGGATATGCAAGGACCCGGAAATACCCTATCCCCCTTTGAGCCCAACGAGAACACCCCGGGCTCCGCCCGCCGCACACCGTCAACCACAGGACCGAAACCGATGAAACAGGCCTGCTTGACCCTCATTTTCCTTCTCCTCTGCTCCGCCGCCGGCGCCGAAGGCGTCTGGTGGGTCAAGGGGCATGCGTTTTCCAACGTCCATGCGTGGCAGAAAGGCACGGAGGTGCGGGTCAGCGGAAGGGTCAGCGGCGGGCCGGTGAGAGCGCCCTTTCAGGCGGTCATCCATGTACAGAACGATGAAGGCAAGACGCACCGGGTAACCATCCGCAAGACCGCGTTTTCCGGCCAGGGGGAAACATTCGAGGGCGGTTTCAAGGCATCGAAGCGCTCCAGGTCGTGGCAGATCATCCAGATTGAAGTCGTCGGGGCGGACCCGGCCGAAATCGAGCGCCAGGCGGCGCAGTCGAGAACCATCCCACGCGTGGCCGCGCCCTACCCACCCGCACCAGTCGACATGCCGGAAAGCGGCCCACCGCAATGTTTCCCCCTCGAAATGAAAACCCCGGGCGAAGTCTCAAGCGTCCTTTTCTCCTCCATGCGCCCCGTCTGCGTGACCGTGCGGAACCGCACGACCGGCCGTCTGGTACTCATGAAGAACGTCTCGCCCCATGACCTTGAAAACACGCCCCTGCCGTGCGGCGAATACTCCGTAAAGATCGTGGGCGACGGGTTCGTGTCGCAGAAAGACGTTAGCATCTTTGGCCAAAGCCTGGTGATCGATCTGAACTAGGCGGACGCGTCCGGTGCCGGGCGTTTCGGCCCGGGCCTCGCCCGACCCAGGCGAACGTCCCGCTCGCCCGCTCATGACAGCCACTCCCCTCACCGCTTCATACCCCTTTCCGAAAACACCCGGCCCATGACCTTCAGCCCTTCGAGGGCGAGCAGGGGAATCGCACCCAGGGCGAAGAGCAGGACCGCGTCGGCCGCAGGAATGTACACGCTCTTGAGGAAACGCCCCAACACCTCGCTGTGCTGGCTCAGCACCTGCACGCCCAGCGTCAGAACCACCACCAGCACCAGCTGCATGTTGCCCGTCAGGGACATGCGCCAGACGGGCCTGGTCGCGCTGCGGGCGCCGAAGGAGCGCAGCAGTTCGGCCACGACAAGGACCGTGAAAGCCCAGGAGCGGGCCGTTTCCACGCTGCCCCCGCCCAGGGCGAGGAGATAGGCCGCAAAGGCCGCCGAGGCGGTCAGGACGCCCGTCAGGAACATGCCGCCCAGAAAGCTCCCGTCCGTGATGCCTTCGGTCAGGGAGCGGGGGCGGCGCTGCATGACCTCGGGGTCGATGGGGTCCGTGGCCAGGCAGAGGGCGGGCAGGCCGTCAGTGACGAGGTTGATCCACAGTAGATGGATGGGCAAAAGCGGCACGGGCAGGCCGATGATGACGCAGACCGCCATGAGCAGCAGTTCGCCGGTGTTGCCCGCCAGGAGGTACTGCAAGGTCTTGCGGATGTTGTCGAAGATGCCCCGGCCCTCCTCCACGGCGTCCACGATGGTGGCGAAATTGTCGTCGGTGATGACCATGTCCGAGGCTTGCCGCGTGACCTCGGTACCGCTGCGGCCCATGGCGATGCCGATGTCCGCGCCCTTGACGGCCGGGGCGTCGTTGACGCCGTCCCCGGTCATGGCCACCACGGCCCCGCCCTCCTTCCAGGCGCGGATGACGCGCAGCTTGTGTTCGGCCGTGACGCGGGCATAGACATCGATGCCCGTGACGCGCCGGGCAAGCTCCCCGTCGCTCATGGCACTGAGCTCTGCCCCGGACACCGCCTGCCCATCGGCAGAGATGCCCAGCTCACGGGCGATGGCGGCCGCCGTGTGCGGATGGTCGCCGGTGATCATGACCACGCGGATGCCTGCGGCCCGGCACCTGGCGACGGCTGCCCCGGCTTCCGGGCGCGGGGGATCGTACATGCCGCAGAGGCCGATGAAGGTCAGGCCCTGCTCGATGGGGTTGGGCGCATGGGGTGACGGACCCGATGGACGGGAGGCGGAGCCGGCGCAGTCCCGGGCGAGAGCGCCGGAGAGGTCTGCGTCGTCCAGATCGCGGCGGGCGGAGCCCAGGACGCGCAGGGCCTGGCCGGCCATGGCTGAATTTTGGGCGGCGATGTTGCGGCGGTCCCCGTCGGTCATGGGTCGCACGCCCTCGGGGGCGAGGATGTGCGTACAGCGCCCCAGGAGCACGTCGGGCGCGCCGTTGACCAGGGCGCGAGCCGTTCCGTCCGGCATGCGGCGGACAACGGTGCTCAGCTTGCGGTCGGAGTCGAAGGGGATTTCGTGCACGCGCGGCATGGCGGCGTCAAAGCCGTCCGGATCGCCGCCGGCCTTGGCCCCGGCCGCCAGCATGGCGGCTTCGGTGGGGTCGCCCACCGCGCTCCACGTCCCGTCCTTCTCG
>CALMTS010000074.1 GCA_937872685.1 uncultured Desulfomicrobium sp. | reverse complement strand
AATGGAGGGGAGGAACGATGAGGCTCCGTGTTGCGCTGTTCCTTGTTGCGATGATTCTCTCCGCATGCTCCTCCAACCAGGACTGGCGGACCGCCAGCCGCGAGCCCGCGGGCATCGCCCCGGACCCGGCCATAACGCCTGAGGCCGTGTTGCAGGTCTATGGGGCCGACGCCTGGGGCTGGCGCGGCTGGTTCGCCATCCATACCTGGGTCGCGGCCAAGCGCACGGGGGAAGACTCCTACACCGTCTATGACGTGGTCGGTTGGAGGGCCTACAGGGGCGCGCCCGTGGTGCAGATCGCCAGGGACGCTCCGGACCGTCACTGGTTCGGCGCCCCTCCCCGTCTGCTCAAGGAGCACAGGGGGCCTGGAGTTGACGCACTGATCGACGCCGTGGACCGGGCTGCGCGGGCCTACCCGTGGCCGAACGAGTACAGGGTGTTTCCCGGTCCCAACAGCAACACCTTCGTGGCCTGGATCGGCCTGCAGGTACCGCAGCTGGGCCTTGAACTGCCTTTTTCGGCCATCGGCAGCGGCTTCGCGGACTCCCGCTGAATTGCCGCGGGCAACGTTTTTTTTCGGGCCCCAGCGGCCTTCTCATTGACGGGTTTCATGGTTCCCACGTATTGATTTTCCGAAATATTTTGGACGATTCTGTCCACCCGTCAAACCCGAGACGCCCATGCCGAAAAAAAATCTGAACATAATCCCGCTGTGTATTCTGTGTTTCATTTTCCTGTCAGCAAGCCCTTCCCCCGCCCAGGAGAAACCGAAGCCCAAACCCGCCCCCGTGCTGGCCGGCGAAGCCGTGCGCGGCAGCATCCCCGTAACCCTTTCGGCCGTCGGCACGGTGGAAGCGAGCGAGGTGGTGGAGATCAAGGCGCGCATCAACGGCCTCCTTCGTCAGGTCCATTTCGAGGAAGGCCGCGACGTGCGCCAGGGGGATCTGCTTTTTTCCCTCGACTCCCGCGATCTCGAGGCGCAGCTGCGCTCGGCCAAGGCCGACCTCGACCAGATCCGGGCGCGCCTGAAAAAGGCCGAGGAAGACAAACGCCGAAACGACGAACTCCTGCGCCAGGGCCTCATCAGCCGTGACCAGCAGGAAACCACCGCCACCAGCCAGGCCGCCCTACAGGCGGAGGTGCGGGCGGCCGAGGCCGCCGTGGAGGCCGCCGCCGTGGCCATCTCCTACGCCGAGATCAGGTCGCCCATAAGCGGCCGCACGGGCATTCTGCAGCTTGACGCCGGGAACATGGTCAAGGCCAACGCCGACACGCCCATGGTCGTGATCACGCGCGTGGAGCCCGTGAACGTGCGCTTCGCCGTCCCCGAAGTCCATCTCGCGTCCATCATGGCCGCGCAGGCGGCGTCACCCCTGAAGGTGCTGGCCCGGCCGGCCGGTGTGGCCGAGCCTGTCCCCGGTTCCCTGTATTTCATCGACAGCAGTGTGGACTCCAAGACCGGGACCATCACCCTGAAGGCCAGATTCGCCAACGCCGGGCATTATCTCTGGCCCGGGCAGTTCGTCGACGTGTCCCTGGAGGTCGGGACCCTGAAGGACGTGGTGCTTGTGCCTGAACGGGCCGTGGCCCCTGGCGCAGACGGCGAGTACGTTTACGTCATCCTGCCCGACGGAACCGTTGAATACCGCACGGTCAGGACCGGCCTGCGCCAGGGCGGACTGGCCGTGGTCGAGGCCGGCCTGGACGGCGGGGAGAGGGTCGTCCTCGACGGGCACCTGCGCCTGTCGCCCGGAGCGGCGGTGACGATCCGGGCCGGGGCAGGCGAACCGGGGCAGGCTCCGGCCGGCGCCACGAAGGGAGCCGGGCAATGAACATTGCCTACATCTTCATCCGCAGGCCCGTGACCACGACCCTGGTCATGCTGGCCATCCTGGTGTTCGGGGTCATGAGCTACCGCATCCTGCCGGTCAGCGACCTGCCCAACGTGGATTTCCCGACCATCCAGGTCTCGGCCAACCTTCCCGGGGCCAGCGCCGAAACCATGGCGTCCACCGTGGCGACACCCCTGGAGCGCCAGTTCGCAACCATCGCCGGCATCGACTCCATCAGCTCGACCAACACCCTGGGCTCCACCCGCGTGACCCTGCAGTTCGCCCTGGAGCGCTCCATCGACGCGGCCGCCCAGGACGTGCAGTCGGCCATCGCCAAAGTTCAGCGCCAGCTGCCGCCGGACATGTCCAACCCCCCGTCCTACCAGAAGGTCAACCCGGCCGACTCGCCCATCTTCTACCTGACCATGTCCTCGGCCACCCAGCCCATGTCCACGGTCAACGAGTACGCGGACAACATCATCGCGCCGCGCATCTCCATGATCAGCGGGGTGGCCCAGGTCTCGGTGTACGGCGCCAAGAAGTACGCGGTGCGGGTGCAGCTCGACCCCAAGGCCCTGGCCGGCCGGGATGTGGGCCTCGAAGAGGTGGCCAGCGCCATCGACCGGTCCAACGTCAGCCTGCCCACCGGCACCCTGTACGGCGAATTCATGGCCATGAACGTGCAGGCCAGCGGCAAGCTCATGGACGCGTCGGCCTTCCGCCCGCTGATCGTGGCCTGGCGCAACGGCGCTCCGGTGCGGCTGTCGGATCTCGGCGACGTCATCGACAGCGTGGAGAACGACAAGATCGCCAGCTGGCGGGGGGACACCCGGGCCATCGTGCTGGCCGTGCAGCGTCAGCCCGGGACGAACACCGTCGAGGTGGTGGACAAGATCCGCGCACTTCTGCCCGCTTTTTCCGAACAGATCCCGGCGTCCATCGAACTCAAGGTCCTTTACGACCGTTCCGAATCCATCCGCGATTCCGTGGAGGACGTGAAGTTCACCCTGCTGCTGACCATGGGCCTGGTGGTCGCCGTGATCTTCATCTTCCTGCGCAACGTGCGGGCCACCCTCATCCCCAGCATGGCCCTGCCCATGTCCGTGGTGGGGACGTTCGCGGTCATGCACCTCTGCGGCTACTCCCTGGACAACCTTTCCCTCATGGCTCTCATTCTGGCCGTCGGGTTCGTGGTCGACGACGCCATCGTCATGCTCGAAAACATCGTTCGACACCTGGAAATGGGCAAGCCGGTGCTGAAGGCCGCGTTCGACGGGTCCAAGGAGGTCTCCTTCACCATCCTGTCCATGACAGTCTCCCTGGCCGCGGTGTTCATACCGGTCCTGTTCATGGGAGGAATCGTGGGGCGGCTTTTCCGGGAGTTCGCGGTGGTCATTTCCGTGGCCATCCTCATCTCGGGCTTCGTGTCCCTGAGCCTCACGCCCATGCTGTGCTCCCTCTTTCTGAAGGAGGCGCATGAAGTCCGGCACGGGCTTGTCTTCAGGGCCTCGGAAAAGGTTTTCGAGGGCCTGCTGTCCCTCTACCGCGTGAGCCTGGCGGCCTGTCTGCGGCATCATGTGCTGACTTTTCTGGTTTCGCTGGCGGTGCTGGCCGGGAGCGTGGTCCTGTTCCGCGAGATGCCCAAGGGCTTTCTGCCGAGCCAGGACACGGGGCAGATCAACGGCGTGACCGAGGCGGTACAGGGCATCAGCTACGAGAACATGGTGCGCAACCAGCTTGCCCTGCACAAGGTGCTGCTGGCCGAGCCGGCGGTGGAAACCTTCATGTCCGTGGTCGGAGGCGGCGGACCCAACGCCGCCGGCAACTCGGGCCGGTTCATGATCCGCCTCAAGAGCAGCGCCGAGCGCAACGAGACCGCCGACCAGCTTATCGCGAAGCTCCGTCCCAGGCTGAACACCCAGCCGGGAATCCAGACCTTCCTGGTCAACCCGCCGGCCATCAACATCGGAGGGCGCAGTTCGAAGAGCCTGTACCAATACACCCTGCAGAGCCCTGACACCGGCGAGCTCTACCGCTACGCAGTGATCATGGAAGAGGCGCTCAAGGGCCTGCCCCAGCTGCAGGACGTCACGAGCGACCTGCAGCTCAAGAATCCGGAGGTGCGGCTGCTCATCAACCGGGACAAGGCCGCCAGCCTCGGCGTGACGCCCAGGGAGGTGGAGCTGGCCCTGCAGTCGGCCTTCGGCTCGCGCGAGGTATCGACCATCTATGCGCCCACGGACAGCTACTCCGTGATCATGGAGCTGGCGCCCGAGTACCGGCGCGACCCTTCCGCCCTGTCGCTGCTTTACGTGCGTACCGGTGACGGCAAGCTCGCGCCCCTGGATACGCTGGTAGGCACCACCACCGGGGTCGGGCCTCTGTCCGTCAACCACTCGGGGCAGCTGCCCTCCGTGACCCTGTCCTTCAACCTGCGGCCTGGCGTGTCTCTGGGTGAGGCCACCGCCGCCGTGGAGGAACTGGCCTCGAACACCCTGCCGGACACCTTCAGCGCCAGCTTTCAGGGCACGGCCCAGGCCTTCCAGAGTTCTCTCAAGAACATGCGGCTCCTGCTGATTCTGGCCGTGCTGGTCATCTACATCGTGCTGGGCATCCTGTACGAGTCCTTCATCCACCCCCTGACCATCCTGTCGGGCCTGCCCTCGGCCGGCTTCGGGGCGCTTTTGACCCTGAAGCTCTTCGGGATGGATCTCAACATGTACGGGTTCGTGGGCATCATCATGCTCATCGGCATCGTCAAGAAGAACGCCATCATGATGATCGACTTCGCGCTGGAGGCCCAGCGAGGCGGCAGCAAGAGCCCGTCCGAAGCCATCTTCGAGGGGTGCCTGGTGCGTTTTCGGCCCATCATGATGACCACCATGGCGGCCATCATGGGCACCATGCCCATCGCCATCGGCTACGGAGCGGGCGGCGAGGCGCGGCAGCCCCTGGGCCTGTGCGTGGTCGGCGGCCTGATCACGTCCCAGCTGCTGACGCTCTACATCACGCCGGTTTACTACATGTACATGGATACGTTCGCCCGGTTCGCGGGACGCCTGTTCGGGCGCCAGACCGGGGCGCCTGCCGCGGTGGAGGCGGGCTAGCGCAGGGACAGGGGCCGTTCGAGGTGCCCTTCGTCCAGCAGGCGGTCGTCGGCGAAGATGTCGCGGGTGGGGCCGTCGGCCAGGATGTGCCCCCGGTGCATGACGATGGTCCGGCCGCAGAGGTCCATGACCATGTCCAGATCGTGGGTGGCGATGATCTTGGTGTGTTCGAAGCCGTGCAGCAGGGTGATGAGGTTGCGCCGGGCGCGGGGGTCCAGGTTGGACGTGGGTTCGTCCAGGACCAGGATGTTCGGGCTCATGGAAAGCACCGTGGCGATGGCCACCGCGCGTTTTTCGCCGCCGGAAAGGCGGTAGGGGGGGCGCTTGGCCAAGTGCTCCCCGCCGACGGTGGCCAGGGCGGCGCGCACCCGGGCGTCCACCTCGTCGAACGGCAGGCCGAGGTTGAGGGGCCCGAAGGCCACGTCGTCGTAAACCGTAGGCATGAAGAGCTGGTCGTCGGGGTCCTGGAAGACCATGCCCACGGTACGGCGGACATCGGGCAGGGTTTTCTCCGTCAGCGGAAAATCCCCGATGCGCACCGTGCCCTGCTTGGGGACCAGGCAGCCGTTCAGGTGCAGGAGCAGGGTCGATTTTCCCGCGCCGTTGGCGCCGACGATGGCCACGGATTCCCCGTGGTGGATGCGGAAAGAGAGCCCCGAAAGGGCCTCGTTGCCGTCCGGGTAGGCAAAGCGCAGGTCCTGGACTTCGACGATATGGTGGCTCACGCGATCACCTTCAGCAGCATCTGCCCAAGTTCCTGGGGCAGGTTGAACACTCTGGCCAAGGCGAAGAAACCCAGCCATCCGCACACGAAGAGCACATCTTCCCGCCGCCACCGCAGACGCCGGTTGAGGCGGACTTCCCCGTCAAAACCCCTGCAGAGCATGGCGCGATGGATGCGCCCGGCCCGGTCCATGGTGCGCAGCAGCAGCTGGCCGAGCATGAACCCGTAGATCCTGAGCCCCGTGCCGCGACGTCCGAACGACCGGAGATCCCGGGCCCGGCTCATGCGCAATCCTTCTTCCGTGAGCACGAAGATGTAGCGGTACAGAAAAAGCAGCTGGGTGGCAAAGATGCGCGGGGTGCCCAGGCGGGTCAGGGCCATGCAGACCTGGGCGAACCCGGTGGTGGCGATGAGGACCAGGGCGGCCGTCACGCTCAGGGCGAAGCGCAGCAGGATCGCGGCGAAGGATACCCAGCCGCCGGTCACATTCAGGCCGGAGACATTCAGGAGGACGGTCTGGTCCAAAAACGGGTTGAACATGCCGACCATCACTGCGAACGGGGAGGCGATGAGCAGCTTGCGCAAAAGGTACGGTCCGGGAACCCGTCCCAGGATGGCCAGCACCAGGGGGAAGGCCAGGAGCGGCACGAGGGACGCCACCTCGTAGCGTCCGAAGGACACCACCGTCAGGATGAACGCCAGGGTCGTGACCAGCTTGGCCCTGGGGTCCAGGGCGTGAATGTCGGTGTCGCCTGCCGCCAGGCGGTCCAGGGTGCCGATTTCAAACAGGCTGGTGTCGATCTTGGGCATTGGCGGCTCGAAAAAAACGGGCAGGAAGTGATCCCGCCCGTTGGCTGCAGAACAGGTGGAGGGCTTGTCTTACGCCCGGTGCTGCCGCTTTTTCAAGAACAATCCGAGGGCTCCGGCCAGGAGCATGGTCATGGCGCCCCCGAGGATGCCGGACGTGCTCGTGCCCGCATCGACGGCCGGCCATGCGGCAGGGGCTTCGCCTTCGGCTTGGGCGGATTCATGCTCCGCGGCTTTGAACGCATAGTCCGGCAGCAGGGCCGTCTTTTCCTGGATGCCGGCCAGCATGGCGTGGATGCCGTCGGCAGGGGCTTCGAGTTCCTCTTTTCCCGAAACCTTGGCCATGGACCATTCCAGACCGTCCGGGTGGGCCGATGCGAACCAGGACAGCGCGCCGCCCGTGACCAGGGCGGCCAGGGCCAGGCCGGTGACCACGCCCCTGAAGGACGGCGCCGTGCGCACGCCCAGGCCCTGGGCCATGGCCAGGATTTCGGGGCGCGCTTTCCAGACGAACGTGACCACGGCCGCGGTCACAAGGCCTTCGACCAGTCCGATGGCCAGGTGTATGGGCTGCATGATCATGACGAAGGTTTCGAACGGCAGTTCCGAGATGCCGGAGGCGACGGTCTCCAACACCACGCTGAAGGCCCCGAGCTGCAGGCCCGCGATGGATGCCAGCATCGCTCCGGTGACGATCCGGCCCCTGGAGGGGCTGTGGCCGGTGATGGCCTTGTAGATGAACGGGTAGGCCACGAAGCATGGCCAGAAGCCCAGGTTGAAGATGTTGCAGCCCAGCGCCAGGATTCCCCCGTCGGCGAAAAAGAGGGACTGGATCGTGAGGACGGAGGCGATGGTCAGAAACGCGGCGTGGGGGCCGAGCAGGATGGCGAGGATGGCGCCGCCGCCGAGGTGCCCGCTGGAGCCTGTGGCCGGGATGGTGAAGTTGATCATCTGCGCCGCGAAGATGAAGGCGCCGAGCACGCCCATGAGAGGTACGCGTGATCCTTCGAGGTTGGTGCTGATTTTCCGTGAGCAGTGGGCGATGAGCCCTGCCGTGGCTGCCCACATGATTCCGCCGACTGTCGGAGAGATAAGCGCGTCCGCCATGTGCATCGTCGGTACTCCTGAAGGATGGTGTTGGGGGGAGTGTGTTACGAAACAAAAAAACTGACACGCGATTTCTGATCCTTTTTGATTCCCGTGTCAAGCATGCTAGCAGAATTCATGTGTTTGCTGTTAGATTAAAACCTGGTCCGGGCCGTGCGGAGGGGTTGCGTGTTTGGGCGCGTCCGGGCCCCTTGGTTCGTGGCCGAGAGGCTGAACCGCTGGGCCCATGAACCTGCCGCGCCCGTCGCGGATTCGTCCGGAATACGATGTGATGGTGGGTAGACTCGAACCAAGGAGGATTCCGTGCGCTGTACTTCCCGTTTCACGGCATCAATGTTCGTCTCCTGCGCCGTCCAGGCTTTTTTTCTTTTTTTGCTGTTGGTGCAGTCCGCATATGCGGAGCAAGCCAGGTACGTCTTCCTGTTCATCGGCGACGGCATGGGCGTTTCCCAGGCCAGGGCCGCGGAGGTCTACAAGGCTGCCCTCAAGGGGGAGGCCGGCGTCGAGAAGCTCAATTTCTCCACCTTTCCCGCCCAGGGCATGACCTCGACCCACTCCAGCGAATCCCCTGTCACCGATTCCGCCGCCGCGGGCACGGCCATCGCATGCGGTGTGAAGACCCGCAACACCGGCGTGGGCGTCGACGCTGGCGGCAAGGCCGTGCCCTCCTTCGCCGAAATGGCCCGTGACGCAGGAATGAAGGTCGGCATCGTCTCCTCCGTTTCCCTGGACCACGCAACGCCGGCCGCGTTCTACGCCCATCAGGAGAGTCGCGGGAGCTACCATGAGATCGGCCTGGAACTGGCTGCCAGCGATTTCGACTACTTCGCGGGTGGTGGTTTCATCGATCCAGAGGGCAAGAAGTCCAGCAAGCAAGGGAAGCAGGCCAATGTCATGGAGGCCATTGTGCAGGCCGGCTATGCCCTGGTCCGCGACAGGGCGGCCTTCGAGGCCCTGAAGCCCGGCGCCAGGGCTGTGGTCGTCGCCCCACGTCTGCAGGACGGCCAGGCCCTGCCCTACTCCATCGATGTGCGCCAGGGAGACATCACCCTGGCCGACCTGACGGCAAAGGGCATCGAGGTGCTCGAGAACCCCGGAGGCTTCTTCATGATGGTCGAGAGTGGCAAGATCGACTGGGCCTGCCACGCCAACGACGCCATGGCCGCCATCGGCGACGTGCTGGCCTTGGAGGTTGCCGTGGCCAAGGCCGTCGAGTTCGCGGACAGGCATCCCGCCGAGACCCTCATCGTCGTCACCGCGGATCACGAGACCGGCGGCATGACCCTGGGCGTCTCCGGTCCCGGGCAGTTCCCGCATTTTGGCAAGTTGCGCCACCAGAAGGTTTCCTTCGAGGCCTTTGACAAGGAATTCGACGCCTGGCGCAAG
>CALMTS010000073.1 GCA_937872685.1 uncultured Desulfomicrobium sp. | reverse complement strand
GAAGGCGGTCCTGGATGGCCCCGAACGGGTCTGCCTGGCCTGCGGCAACCTCTACGGCTCGGGAAGCGGCACATGCCCGCGATGCCGGGCGCCCGAGCCGGATCATGGGACGCTGCGGCGGATGGCGGGGGCGGAGTGAAGTGATGAATATCCCCCGGAGATCGCTCATGAGAGGAGTTGTTTTCGCGTGTCTGCTGTTTGTCCTGGGCGGCCTTCCGCCTTGCGGTTTGGCGGCTTCGCGCCTAGCCGCCGATGTGGACGCCAGGCTGCTGGAGCTGTCCAGGGAGGGCAAACTGACCGTCAGGGCCCTGCAGGGATTCGGGCTCCTGGACGAGGGGCACCGGAAGCTCATTCTGGAGCTGCGGTCCAAAGGAAAACTTGACGCTCTCTCGGCGGACGGGGCGCAACTCGACGCCTGGCTGGCCGATGCCGCCAGCGGCAAGCTGGATCTGACGCCCGAGCAGCGGACCGGGCTCGCGCAAACCCGGGAACTCTTCAGGCAGGTCGAGGCCCTGGCTTCATCCGCATCGTCCGGAGGGAACGAGAGCGGCGGGGCAGCCCTTGCCCCGACCTTGCCTGCCGACCCGCCGCAATCTGCCTCCGGTTCGCAGTTGCTGACCGGCCAGGCCGATCCTGACGGCGAAATTTTCGGCATCGTCGGTTCCGGGACAAAGGAAGCGACCATGAAAGTGGTCGACTACGCCAGGGGCAGGGCGGTCTTCGACCTGGAGACTTCGACGCAGGTCGTCAGCGATTTCGTATCGAGCGGCCGCGTGGAGGAGGAAAAAGGCGTGCTCGGGACCTACATCGGTTTTTTGAGCCCCGTGGTCGGGGGTATCGAGGCCTTCACCCATATCGGCACCGGGGGCGGGGCTTTCGCGGGCGCCCTGGGCTCGTTCCTTGGCGATTTCGGCGGGAAACTGTCGACCAGTATCGCTACCAACGCGGGCTACGCGAACCTGCTCATCGCCGCGGTGCAGACCTATGACGACGTGACGACCAAAGGCTGGCAGAACAGCGAAACCGGGGCCCAGGTGTACAAGAACATCTTGGGCAATTTCTCGACCATCGCCTCGCTCATCCGGGGACCCTACGTGACCTCGGCGCGGGCCTACGCCCTCAATCTCGGCTTCGCCGCCGTCTACGTGTTCGGCTTCACCCTGGACAGCATGGTGGAAGAGGCAAAAAGCGTCCGCAGTGCGACGATCAAGGCCGTGCACAAGGCCTATTATTCCCAAGGGAGCAATTTCCATATCACCGACGAAGGCTGGTACAGGAACTTCGCCAGGCACTACGACGAGGCAATGAAAAATTCGTCCGACCCGTCGAACGCCTTCCAGGCGGCCTATAGCGGCATGCAGCGCGACATCGAGCAGTATGTGACCGGCTACTGGGAGCACGGTGAAAACGACATCTTCACCATCCTGGAGGCCGGGCGCCGCTTCAATTACGACGCCACGCCCCAGGAACGGGAGTACCTGAACGCTCTGGCCCGCCAAGATCTGTACAAACGCCTCAACGCCAACGTCCTGCCGCGCATCCAGCGCTACATGCTGACCCGCTTCAGCGAGGAGGCGGCAAACGCCCTGGACACGATGTGCGAGCCCATGAACACCCGCTGCCGCATCCGCGTCTTCGAGAGCCAGCCCGACGAGTTCACGGAGCGCACCTACGCGGGCTATGTCCTGCGCTTTGCCCATGCCGGCGGCGACGGGAAGGTCGCCTTCGCCACGGGCGACGGCTGGACGCACGCGCTGCCAGCCTTGGACGAGGAGCCCTCCCCCGTCGACGTGGAGATGACGGTGCTCGGCTACCTGCAGTGCGGCGCGCCCAACACGCTGCTGCTCTTCAAGCCCGGGGCGGACAGCGAAGACCCGGCGAAGGCGGAGCGAACGATCCCCTTCAAGCTGGACAAACGGTTCCTCGACCTGGACATCCGCGGCGAACCCGCCGGGAACGTCTGGGCCCTGACCCGGATCGAGCCCTATAACATCGAGCAGTTCGGGAAATACGATTTTGAAGGCCTGCCCGAGCACATGGACACGTTCATCGAGTCGTCGGCAAGCCCCACGGCATTCCGGCTGCAGTACACGGAGGTCATCCGCTGGAAGGACAAGGGCACCGAGACCCGCACGGGCGGCGTGGAGTTCTCGCTCCCGCTCCATTTCGAGGCCGATGTGGACGGGTCGCTGAAGATCGGCGCCTCGTTCACGAGCAACGAGGGGTTTGTGGACCGCAAGGGTGAAAACATGGTGGGAATGTTCGTCATTCTCGACGGGTCGAAGATCGGGCAGGGGACCAGGGTTGCCGGGGAACGCGTGGACGTGGCATTTTCCGCACAGCTCGAACCGGGCAGGATGCGCCAGGTTCCCGGCGGGGGCATGAAGCGGGGCGCGCAGAAGCACACCGTCGACGTGGGCCTTTGGCATGCCCCGGGCCTGGGGGCCGTGCCGAAATACGGGGCCCGGTACACCTATGAATGGATGCCCTTTGCCGAGGCCAAGGGCAGGCAGCCCGAGATCAAGGGGCGGTAACCGGAAGATTCCCGGAGAAGAGAAAAGCGCAATCGGCCGCGAGGATGAACCCTCGCGGCCGATTGCGCTTTGTGCTGTCCGTTTTTCCTGGTGGCGAAAATGCCGGACTCGGAGGTATGTCAGGATTTTCCGAACTTGATCAGCGACTCCAGGAAGTTGCGCAGGTCATGCGTCACTTCGAGAGAACTCTTTCCGCCCGAGAGCAGACGGATGCGGCGGTCGCCCTCCAGGGGGTCGAGGCGGCCCGAGCCCATGTCCTCCATGATCTTGTTCATCTTCTCCCAGTAGTTCTTGTGCTTCATGAAGGCCTCGTAGTTGGCCTTGTCCGTCTTGGGCGGTGTCTTGGCTTCCATGAGGGGCAGCAGGCGCTTCTGGCATTCCTTGGACGTGCTGCGCGCGATCTCCACGTGTTTCTCGATGCGGGTGAACGGCTGGTCTTTTCTCCGCAGGTGGTCGCCCTTGAACTGGTTGACGTCCGAGGTCTGCCCGGCCCAGGCCTTGTTGGCGCGCAGGACGCCGTTCTTTTCGATGAGGGCCAGGTCCTTGTAGGCTTCGGAGTGGCCGCCGGTGGTCACGGTTTCCCAGGAACGTTCGGGGTTTTGGCCCGTGATCTCCTTGTACGACTCGTTCCATTTTTTCTGTGCCTCCACCTGCCAAAGGCTCTCGGGCACGGGGCGGCCGTTTTTCATCGGCGGTATGGGCAGTCCGTTTTCGTCGAACTTGACCTGCCGGGCGATGTCGTAGTCCGTGTTGACGCTCTTGCCGCTGCCGGCGTTGCGGATGGGTGCGAGGCCCTCGTGGTCCCACTCGGCGTCCATCTTCTCATGGAAGCGCTTCTGCACGCGGTTGTGAACGCGGTCCATGCTGTTCACGAAGCGCTTGACCATCTCCTTGTTCTTCGGGTTGCGCTGGTGGCTTTTCATGATCATCTTCGCTTGGGGAGAGGAGTGGATCAAGGCCGAGCGCTCGTCCAGTTCGCGCAGAATCTTTTTTATCTCCGAGGGCGGGGCCTTTTCCTTGCGGGCCGTCTGCAACTTCTTGAACGTGCTCTTGTAGGAATTGACGCGCTTGCGGCCTTCGACCACCCCCGCCTTGTAGCCCTTCAACTCCGCCTCGGTCAGGGGCCGGTTGAAGCCGTCGTCGGGAACGGTCGAGGGCTTGGGTTTCGTCGCGCCGCCGGAGACCTGGGCGTTGGCCTCACCGGCCTTGCCCTTGGACGCCTTGGGCGCGTCCGGCGCGTCGGCGCCCTTGAGGCCCTTCACGGCGCCATAGCCCCGGGACACTCCCCTGGCCACGAAGCCCATGGCCTTGTCCATGGCGATGCCCTTGGCCACTTCCCAGCCCGCGCCCTTGAAGCCTTCCTCCCAGCCGCCGCCGCTCTCCACGGCGGCCTCGAAGCCGCGGTAGGCGTCCACGGCCACGCCCGTGAGCTGGTTGTAGGAGCCGCCCACACGCAGGAAGGCCTCCTTGGGCCCGCCCTCGATGTAGCCGACCGCGCCCTGGTAGACCCTGTTCACGGCCGGACCGCCGGCGAAGGACAGGAGGAAGAGGGACTTGTCGGCGACGCTTTTGGTCGTCTCGGCGGTCTGCAGGCATGTGTCGGCCCACTCGGCGTCGGCGTCGGCCTTTTTCTTTTCGCCTTCCCAGTGCTCCGTGGTCACGGCGTAGACGTCCTTGATGACCTCCGAGGCCTTGGCCGTGTCCGTGGCCGTCATGACTTCGGGGCTGAATCCCTTGGACACGATCTCGCGCACCTTTTCCGCTTTGTCGTAGGGCAGGGTGTCGGCCATGGACAGGGCCTTCTTCATGGCCCGGTCGACCTTCTCCATCTTGCGCTGGTCGGCGGCGATGTTCTGGATGAACTGGCTGCGGGCGAAATCGTCCCACTCCGAGCGGGTGTGCACGATGACGCCGGTTTTGAGGGTTTCGATGCGGTCCTGTTCGGACTGGAGGTTGGCCTTGGCGTTGAGGACGCGCATTTCCAGGTCGTGGCGGCGGTCGGGATTCGTCTCTTTCGCGATCTCCTCGATATCCTTGTCCATGTTGCTCTGGATGATGGCCACGTTGGCCGAGTGGAATTCGATGGCCTCCTGGTCGATGACGCGCCGCTCCTCGGCGGGCTGGTCGTCGACGATATGCAGGGGGGTGTCATCAGGGCCGATCGCGGCCGCGGGTTCCTGGGCTTCCGCGGGTTTTTCCTCTTCCTGCTTTTCTGCCTGCGACGGCTGCTTCGGGATGGGCGCCTTGGCAACCTGCTGCGGCGCGCCGCCGGCCACCAGGGCGTCGAACTGGCGCAGGCGGCCTTCCTCGGAGTCGGCCATCTCGCCGGCCATGGCGAGCCACTTCACGGCCGCGGCATGGAAGGCTTCGCGCGTGCGGTAGTGGGCCAGGGCTTCCTGGATGCCCCAGTCGCTCAGGGAATGGCCGATGCCCGCACCGATGACCTCCTTCAGCGTTTCTTCAGCGTCCCCTGTCTTGCCCGCATTTTCGAGCCTCTCTGCCTTCTCGCGGTCGTTCTTGACGCGCGCCTCTTCGAAGACCTGCAGGGAAACCTCCGGGAAGTCCGGGTACGCCCCACCCGTGTAGCGCTGCGCGTACACGGTCCAGGTGTCCCCGTCTTCGTCCGTGTAGCTGTGGTTCAGCGTGTCGCCCTGGATGCCGGACAGGATGCCGATTTCCTCCAGGTCGAGGCCCTCCACGAATTTGTACTCCTTTTCGTCGTAGTCGCCCGTGTCCAGGGCGATACCGTGGTATTCACCCGGTTCCGTGCCGGCATAGATCAGGAAATGGGAGGGCTGGCTCTTGATGATTTCGCCGTCCAGAACCACGAAGCCCTTGGGGTAGGTTATGTAGCCGACCCATTCGCCCTCGGGCCCGGGCTGCTCCACCAGGGCGCGCAGGAAATCCTTGGCGCCCTTGTACTGCTGCTGCCCCTCGGTCATGAGGGCCCTGCCGTCGGGCGGGTTACCCAGGGCGACCAGTTCGGCCACGACCTCGTCCAGGCGTTTCTGGCAGGACAGGATGGTGTTGCGGTGCTGCCGGGCCAGGGTCACGCCCTCCATGGCCAGGGCCGGGTCGTCGGCCTCGGCGGCCCAGGCGATCTGCTCCATGGCCTCTTCGAGGCGGGCGCCGGCTTCGGCCACGGCCCCGCGCAGGGACAGAAACTCGCCCAGCAGCGGGTTGAATTTGTTCAGGAAGTCCACGGCGTCGGGGGATGGGTACTGGCGCAGGACGCCCCAGGTCTTGCGGAAGGACTCCTCCTCGACCTCGGACATGGGGCCGTAGACCATGCGCATGCCCTCCATGGCCGCGGCCACGGCCCCGTCCCACTGGGTCGGGGTCAGGGCGTTGATGTCCAGGAAGGGCGCGGACTTCATGGGCGGCAGGGCGGCCGGTTCGACGTTTGAGGCGGTGAAGGCGACGCCTGCCGTCGTGGCAACGGCGTTGTCCTGGCTTGGCGTGGATTCGTCCTCCTGTGCCGGGATATCCGGGACCTCTTCGGCCAGAATCGCGGCCAGCTCCGCCTCCAGGGCCTCGTCATCGTCCGGGGCGCTTTCCACGGCAGCGGTGGCTGTCTCCAGCGGTGCGCTGTCCGCAGCCGCTTCAGCCGCTCCAGCCTTTCGCATGGCCTCGGCTACCCGGCCCAGGCTGTCCCGCTCCGCGGGGGAGAGCGTCGCGCCGTGTTCCTTGAGGATGGTCTCAAGCTGTTCGGGAGTAGCCCCGAGCACGTCGATGCCCTTGGCCCGCAACCCGGCCAGGGGGGCCATCTCGGAGGCCGGGATGCGGCCGTATCCGACGAGGGCGCGCACGGTCAGCGCGTTCTTTTCGGCCAGGCTTCTCAGGGTCGCATCCGCACCGGCCGCCTGCGAGACCGTATCGGTCGCGCCGGCTGATGCCATCTCGGGGCGTACCCCGTTCTGGGCGAGCGCTGCCACTGAACAGAAAACGCACGCGAGAACGATACAAAAAGTCATGATGTGAAAAAAACGTCCGTGAATCCAATGCAGTGTGGTCATGTGGTTTTGACTCCGTGCGTGTGGTTACAATTTTTGAAAATAAACGTTTCCGCATGAAAATGCAATTGCGTCAGGATCAAGAGCAGTCTGGAAAGGGATGCCGGCTTGCCCGGAATGATGTTTGCGGGTAACTGGGGACATGGCCGTCATCTCTTTCCGTGCTGGCACTGCAACTATGCCGGGAAATTGCATACGAGGAGATTCCCAATGACAAGGTGGCTTCCCCAGTTCTCGTGGCGCTCGTGGGTGTTGTCGTTGCTGTCCGTGGTCTGCCTGCTGCTGCCGCAAGCGGCACGGGCCGACGCCCTGGGCGAGTTTCTTCTCAGGGAGATCACGTCCAATCCCGGGGCCGTCCATTCGGATGCAACCCTCCTGCTCCTCTCCAGGGACCTGGGATGGTATGAGAAAAACATGAAACAGCTTCCCCAGCCCATTCAGGACCAGGTCCAGGCCCTGCGCATTCGTGTCGTGGGCGAGTCCACCCGGGCGGCGGCGGAGGCCATGGGCGAACCGGCCGACATCTTTCTGGCCAGCGGGTCATGCAAGCCGGGACGCGACATCGATCTGCTCTACGTGGGCAAGGACACGCGCAGGGCCCGCCAGGCCATCGACCAGGCCATCGCCGGCACCACCGCCGGCATCCTGGCCAGGGGCGCGGGGGACCCCATGCTGCAGACGGCGCGCAAGCAGGGCCTGAGCGTGCCCGGGAGCCTCTCCAGTTCGGCCATGGACGTGGTGGCCTCGGACCTGCCCAATTTCGGCTACAAGGATCTCGATGACGCGCTGGCCAAGGCGCGTGCGGTGCAGAAGTCCGGGAGCGGCGGCGCCGCGGAAGTCCTGCGAAAAGAGCTGCACGAAGCCCTCAAGCGCAACCTCGACGCCCAGGTGGCGTCTTCCGCCAAGGACATGTACCGCGGCGGGGCGGGGCAGCGCTTTTTCGTCACGAGCTACCTGGGCGACCCGCAGAAAGTCCGGCGCATCGCCTTCGAAAACGGCGCGTGGACGTTGAAGCCGGGGGGAATGGAGGCCATTTCCGGACTGCTCCTGGAGCAGGTCAATGCGCTCGTACCGGACAGCCGAAGGGCCAAGTTCGCCAAGGTGGCCAGCGACTACGCCATGTTCTTCAAG
>CALMTS010000072.1 GCA_937872685.1 uncultured Desulfomicrobium sp. | reverse complement strand
GCAAGCTGGAGGTGTACCTGGGCATCAAGCGCATGGGGCAGGGGGCGAAGAAGTAAAGGTTCCGCTGCACGATACAGCCTTTGATTATGATGTCGAAACGCAACCGTGTGACAAGAGTCCCGGGAGGGCGTCATGCCGGATTTCGCCATTGATGTTCCTGTGACTGCCCGTCGGCCGCAGGCCAAGGGCTTCCTGTCCCTGCATGGAAGGGCCGCCTGGTGCCTCGCGCTGAGTGTGCTGCTGTCCTCCTGGATGAGCGCACCCTGCCGGGCATCGGACCAGGCCGCCCTGGCCCTGGCCCGGGAGCGCATCTCCGCCTTCCAGGCCACCTTCGCCCCCGACTTCGCCCGCCTCAACGGCCTGACACCCGAGCAGGTACTCAACCTGCGCAAGGCCCGGGCCTTCGAGATTTCCGGCGACTACGCGGCCAGGCGCCTGCTCAAAACCCCGGAATTCGCAGGGGATGTCGGCAAGGAATACTTCAAGGTCTGGTTCGACGAGGGCGACGGCCTGATCCACGCGATCATCGCCCGGGCCAAGGGGCATATGGGGACGTATCCCCAGGATGTCCTGGACCTCATCACCGTGATCCAGAACGAGAAGAGCAAGCTGGACATGAAGGCGCCCATGGATTTCGACGTGGGCATCCTGAGCAAGACGCGTGAAGAGGCCTTGAAAATCTTCGAGGATCTCGGCGGGCCGGGGAAGGTGGGCAAGTTCCACAAGGACCTCCAGGGCGCCCTCGAGGCGGCGTATAGGGAGGTTTTCGCCTCCATTGGCGGATCCGGGCCCGTGGATCCGGTCCGGGCCTTCCTGTCGGCCACGACAGTCTGGCATCCGGAGGCCTACGCCGACGTCCGGGTCCTCAAGGAGGGGGGCGTGGCCGGCAAGGACCTCGTGCAGCAGACCGTCGACGTCTCCAAGTACAAGGTCGCGGAGATGCGCAAGCACGCGGAGCACGGCATCCTGACCCTCGAGGAGGCCATGGAGGAGGCCGCGCGGGGTACCGCCAAGGACCTGAAAAAGGTGGAGAACGTCTTCGCCCACATCGAGAAGATCACCGGGGTCAAACCCGGGTTCAGCGCCGAGCAGCTGGAGATCATCTCCGTCCTCAAGCGGGTGGAGGCCATGGACCTTCCGGCCGAAGCGGCCAACAGCGAGATCCTGCGCCTGACGGGCGGACGCCTCGACCTGTTCGGCGCCTGCGACCAGCTCATGGACCAGATGGAGGCGGCCTGGAAGCTGCGCCCGGTCAAGCCGCAGGAGCTGCTGCTGTCCATCCTGTCCCGGCATCTGGACGACGCCGACTACGACAGGGCCATGAAGGCCGCAGTGGCCGGAAAACTCGATGAACTGCCCCCGTCCGCCAAAAAGATCGTCGCGGAACTCGACACCACGGCCAAGGTCCGCATGGTCAGCATGCGGAACCTCGCCCAGGGGGAATTTCTGAAGGAAATGGCCGGCGAGTTCCCGACGTTCAAGATCATGAGCGAGACTGGCGACCCCGCGCTGCAGAAGTTCGTCGGCCTCATGGAGACGCAGGCCGGGGCGGCATCGGACGACATCGCCGCCATTTTCGGCCGCGAGGCCGCCGAGAGGTACGCCAAGATCAGGGAACTGGTCACCCCGGCCGTGAAGCAGAAGATCGCCATCCGCTACGGACACAACAAGTTCGCCATCTGGGAGCTGGACAAGAACGGGCGTACTCTCTTCGGGGACGCCGGGGCGACCCTCAAGGTCGACGCGGCCATGGGCCTGGCCATGGGGTTCTGGCAGACGGCCTCCATCATGGACCAGAACCTTCCCCCCGACGAAGAGTCCAGGGCCATCCTCAACGCCTGGGGCACGGCCCTGCCCGTGGTCGGCGACATCGCCCAGGGCCTCATCGAGGGCGCCGAGGGGTGGTACGGCGACGACAGGAGCAAGCTGTTCAAGGCCGGTGTGTGGATCGTCATCGGCGCGGCGCAGCTCGTGCCCGGCGCCCAGGCGCCCGGCATGGTGGCGGGCCTGGCACTCATGACCTACGAGGTGTCTTCTTCAGTCTGGGACGTCAGCTCCGACAAGGCCCTCATCGAGGCCTGGATCGCCTCGGGGGACTGGGAAAAGGACTCCGGCCGGCTCAAGGGCATCCTCGACGCATCGGGAAAGGTGCATGAGCTTTCGCCCGCAGGCCTCTTCGACGGCGGCGACACCGGGTACGCGAGCGGCCTGCCCGGCGTGACCATCCGCGACTCCCTCTACCAGTACGCCGAACGCTCGGGGCTCTACAAGAACGCGAAGCTGGAGACGTACATGCTGGCCCTGAAGCGGGCCTACCCGGATTTCCCCTTCACCGAGACCCTGCGAGAACCCCTGCGCACGGCCAAGCCCCTGTTCGGGGCGGTGGTCCGCGAAGGCGGCGTCAAGGAGCCCATGCGCAGCGTGGACATGCTCCTTTTCACCAAGGCCAAGCAGATCGTCGACAGCGAGACCGTCCGGGCGGTGCAGCAGCTCATCGGCCACGTGGAGGCGGAATA
>CALMTS010000071.1 GCA_937872685.1 uncultured Desulfomicrobium sp. | reverse complement strand
TGCCATCTCGGCAAGAGGAAAACGTCTCTATCGACTCGCTCCCTCACCGTCAAGCTTTTTTTTCTTCTTTTTTCAACCTAACCCCCGAACAATTCTGAGCAAAGGGCAGGCGCTCGATCTTCCGCGCCGCTATTCGGCGGCGCAGAAGGAGCCTTCTATGTGTGCCGACTTCGATTGTCAACAAAAAACATAAAATTTATTTTAGTTGCACAATATCAGAATGTTACCGTCCTTCAAAACTCAAGATGCCGCGGCGTACGCGGGAAGGGGATGACATCGCGGATGTTCGCGATGCCCGTGACCAGCATGAGCAAGCGCTCGAAGCCCATTCCGAAGCCGGCGTGGGGCACCGAACCGAAGCGGCGCAGATCAAGATACCACCAGTACTCCTCCTTGGGCAGGCCCAACTCCTCTATGCGCCTCTCGAGCACGTCCAACCGTTCCTCCCTGGCGCTGCCCCCGATGAGCTCCCCGATCCGCGGCACAAGCACGTCCATGGCTCCCACGGTCTTATCGTCATCATTGAGACGCATGTAAAACGCCTTGATCTCCTTGGGGTAATCGAAAACGATGACGGGCTGTTTGAAGTGATCTTCCGTCAGATAGCGTTCGTGCTCGGTCTGCAGGTCCGTCCCGAAATCAACGGGAAATTCGAACGCCTTGGGCGCCTTCTTGAGAATCTCTACGGCTTCCGCGTACGGCAACCGCACGAAAGGTTTGGCGAGGATATTTTCCAGGGTGGCCAGCAAGCCCTTGTCCACGAAGTTGGCGAACAAATCGAGATCGTCCCGGCAGTTGTCCAGCAAATACGTAATGAGCCACTTGATGCAGGATTCACCCAGATCCATGTTGTCACTCAGATCCGCAAAAGCCATTTCCGGCTCGATCATCCAGAATTCGGCGGCGTGCTTGGGCGTGTTGGAGTTTTCGGCGCGAAAGGTCGGGCCGAAGGTGTAGACCCGTCCCAGGGCGCAGGCCAGATTTTCGGCCGCAAGCTGACCTGAAACCGTCAGCGAGGCTTGTTTGCCGAAGAAGTCCTGGTCGAAATCGGCCTTGCCACCTTTTTTGGGGATGTTGTCCAGATTGAGGGTCGTGACCTGGAACATCTCGCCCGCACCTTCGCAGTCGGAACCCGTGATGATGGGTGCATGGACGTTGAAGAAGCCCTGCTCGTGGAAAAAGCGGTGCACCCCGTAGGACAGTTCGGCCCTGATACGGTTCAGCGCCCCAAACTTGTTGGTACGGGGGCGCAGATGCGCGATTGTGCGCAGGTACTCGTCAGAGTGTCGCTTCTTCTGCAGGGGGTAGCTCGTATCCGCCTCGCCCAGCAGGCGCAGGGCGTTGACCTTGAGTTCCCACTTCTGCCCCTGCCCCGGCGATTCCACCAGCGCCCCTTCCAGGCTGACCGATGCCCCTGTATTCACCTTTTCCAGCAGATCAAAACCCGCGCTCGCCGAGGTGACGATGGCCTGCAGGTTCTTCAGGCAGGAGCCGTCGTTGATCTCAAGGAAAACGAAATCCTTGCTCTCCCGTTTGGTCCGCACCCAACCCTTGACCTCCAGGGATTCCACTTCCGTCTCGGACAACAAGACATCGGCCACTCTGATATTTTTCATTTTCTCCCCTCGCATATTCGACAACTACAGCATGTCCATCGGATCCAGGTCCACGGACATGCGCACACGTTTTTCACCAGCCAGCATTTTCCGCATTTCAGCGCACACGCTGCGGATCGAAGGCCAGGACTCCCCCTTGAGCAGGCACTGAAACCTCTTGCGCCCCCTCAGCACAGACAGCGGAGCGGGCGCGGGACCCAGAACGCGGACCCCGGACGCCATACCCGCACTCCGGATACGGTTGCCGAAAGACTTCAGCAGTTCCGCATCGGGCTCGTCCACAGGCATGGAGATGCGCACCAGGGCGAGCTTGACGAAAGGCGGATACCCCATGGCCTGCCGCAGACCGATCTCCCTGGCGAAGAACCCTTCGTAATCGTTCTGACGCACGAACTCCCAGCAATAGTGCCCAGGATTTCTGGTCTGAATGAGCACCTTCCCGGGCTTCTCGCCCCTTCCGGCCCGGCCCGCGACCTGCACCAGCATCTGGAACGACCGTTCCGTAGCCCTGTAGTCGGGAAGATTCAAGCCCAGGTCGCCGTCCACGACCACGACCAAGGTCACGCCCGGGAAATGGTGCCCCTTGCTGAGCATCTGGGTTCCCACCAGCACCTGCGCCTCCTGCCGGGCGAAAGCGGCCAGGGTGTCCTGCAAGGCCCCGGCGCGGCGGGACGTGTCGCGGTCAAGGCGCAGGATGCGCGTGTCCCGCGGCATCTCGTCGCGCAGAAACTCCTCCAGGCGCTCCGTCCCCGCGCCCAACGGCAAAAATTCGTGCCCCTTGCACGACGGGCAGGACAGGGGGAAAAGCAGGGAGTATCCGCAGTAATGACACAATAGAAGTTCACGCCGCTTGTGCAGTGTCAGCGAGACCTGACAATGCGGGCACTTGACCGGCTCGTCGCAGGACTCGCAATACAGTACCGGCGAGTAGCCCCGGCGGTTATGCAGGATGATGACCTGTTCGCCCGCGGAGACCGCATCGACAAGGGCGTCCCGTACCGAAGTGGCGAAAGGCCCGTGTTCCGGAGGCTCCGAGCGCAGATCGACCAGGGTGATCTCGGGCAGCCGGGATTCGCCGATGCGGTTCTGCAGTTTCTCGACGGCGATCCCGCCGGTCCTGGCCGCATGGAAAACCTTCACGTCCGGAGTGGCCGATCCCATGAGCAAGAGCCCCCCGCTGCGTGAAATCCGGCCGAAGGCCAGTTCCCGGGCCTGATAGACGAGGCCCTCATCCTGCTTGAAGGACGCGTCGTGCTCCTCGTCAAGAATGACCAGGCCCGGCTCCAGGGGCAGAAACAGGCTGGATCTCGTGCCGACGACGACACACGGCGCCGTCCGGTTCGCCAGTTCCACGAACGTTCTCAGCCGTTCGCCCGGACTCAGGTATCCGTGGAAAAGACGCGCCTCGGCGTCCGGCAGGGCTGCGCGGACATCTTCGTGCAATTTGAGGGCGATAGCTACTTCCGGCGCCAAAAGCATGACATGGAGGCCACGGCACAGGGCGCGACGGATCAACTCCATGTACACCGCCGTCTTGCCGCTCCCGGTCACGCCGAAGAGCAGTGCCGACTGGGGTTCATCGGAGACGGCCAGGTTCCAGAACCCCGTAACCGCATGTTCCTGATCGGGCGTCAGCGTGATCAGGCTGCGAGCCGGTTCGCAGGCATCCGCCGCCGGAAATTGCGACTCGACTTCTCGGACGAGCCCCTTGCGCACCAGCGTGTTCAGGGGCTGCGCCAAACTTTTGCCGAAATTCGCGGCCAGGGCCTTTGACGATGAGACCCCGTGCACATCCAGGTAACGAAGAATCTCCAGCTGGGCCGTGGCCTGAGGGCGGACGGGCCAGGGAGGTTCTGAAGTCAGCGAAAAAAGCCGTTCGACCTTGCGCGCCGAAACCACGGGCGCGAAACCTCCGTCAAGCCAGGATGCGGCCAGGGAACCTCGCTCCCTGTCGGCGTCCAATTCGCAAAGGGGTACGGCCCGCCCCTCCCGCGTCCGAAATGCGGGAACTTCGCGCAAGGACGCCGGAAGCACCCTGGACAGGATCTTGCCGGGGGCGTCCATCTGCCGCACGGAAAGATCGCGAATGAAATCAAGGTATTTGGCACTGAAAAAGGGCTGCGCATCCACCGGCCAGAGCACGTCCTTGCAGATGCAGCCGTCGGGTTCGGGCACGCCGGTCGCGGTCAGGATACCGACCCGCAGCGACCGGCCCAGGGGGACGATCACGCGCGCGCCGACATGCCACATGCGCCCCGGCAGGGATGCGGGCAGGGCATAGGTCAGGACGCTGTACGGGGCGCTGAGAAGAAGGACGGAACAGAATTCGCGCATGGGCACCATGAAAAAAAGGGGAACGGGCCGCCCCGTTCCCCAGGAAAAGGCTGACGGGAATCTAGCGGGAAGGCGGGATCAGCTCCCGCAAGCGGGCGATGAGATCGTAGCGCAAATCCTCATCCTGCAGGGCGAAATAGATGTTTGCGGTCAGGTAGTCCACCCAATCGCCGACGTCGAAGCGCTGGCCGCGCAGTTTCACCGCCAGCAGCCTGTTCTCGCGCGCCATGGACTGCAACGCGTCGGTGAGCTGGATCTCGCCGCTGTGGTCGGGCTTGACGCCTTCGAGATGCTTGAAAACTTCCGGAGTCAGGACGTAGCGCCCCACCAGGGCGAGCCTGGACGGCGCGCTCTCCATGTCCGGCTTTTCCTTGACGCCCCTGATCCGGTACAGGCCGGGCGCGAACTCTTCGGCATCAATGATGCCATACTTGCTGACCCTGTCGCGGGGGACTTCCATGACGCCGACAACGGGCATGCGCTCGTTCTTCCAGACTTCGAGCAGTTGGTTGATGCCCGGATCCCGGTTGAACATGAGGTCGTCGCCGACCATGACCGCGAAGGGTTCGTCCTTGATGACCTCCTTGGCGCACAGCACCGCGTGCCCGAGGCCAAGCTGCTCCTTCTGGCGCACCACGATGATGTTGGCCATCTCGGCCACTTTGCGCACCTCGGCCAGCAACTCCTTCTGCCCCTTGCGCTCCAGCAACTGCTCAAGGGCCAGGTTGTAGTCGAAATGGTCCTCGATGATGCGTTTGTTCTGGTTGTTGACGAAAACCACGTCCGACAGGCCGGAGGCAATGGCCTCCTCCACGATATATTGGATGGAGGGCTTTCGGAACACCGGCAGAATTTCCTTGGGCACATTCTTGGTCGCCGGAAGTGATCTGGTTCCCCACCCTGCCACCGGAATGACAACTTTACGTACCTGCATGGATCGCTCCTTGTTTTATCCCAAAGAGGAGCGGGAATGCCCCCCTCCTCGAAAAATCTCTGTCTCAGGCCAGTCCGTTCTCCACGACATGCGTCAGTTCTTCGCAGAGTTCATTGACCATGGCCTCGTCGCGGGCCTCGACCATGATTCGCGCCAGGGCCTCGGTGCCGGAGTAGCGCAGCAGGACCCTTCCCGTATTCCCCAACCGGGCCTCGGCCTGGCGGAGGGCGGCCTGGATGGAAGGCACTTCGGCGAACGGGACCTTCTTCCCGACCCGCACATTGACAAGCTTCTGGGGGTACGGGGTCAGCAATCCGGCAATCTCGGAGATGGGACGCTGCCTGGAAACCATGATGCGCAACAGCTGCAGCGCGGCCAGGGTCCCGTCACCGGTGGTCGAATGTTCCATGAAGACCAGGTGTCCGGACTGTTCTCCCCCGAGAAGATAGCCGCCCTTACGCATTTCTTCAACGACATAACGGTCCCCGACCTTGGTCCGCAGCAATCGCCCGCCGCGCTCCTGCATGAAGACCTCAAGCGCCATGTTGCTCATGACCGTGGCGACCAGGGTATTGCCTGCAAGGGTCCCGCGGGTCATCATTTCATCGGCGCAGACGGCCATGATCTGATCGCCGTCGAGCACGGTGCCGCGTTCGTCGACCACGATGAGCCGGTCGGCGTCACCGTCCAGGGCCAGTCCTATGTCGGCCCTGTGCTCCCTGATCTTGGCCGCGAGGCCTTCGGGATGCAGAGAGCCGCAGCCCTTGTTGATGTTCAGGCCGTCGGGCTCGACGCCCACGGTGATGACCTTGGCCCCGAGTTCCTCGAAGATGAGCGGGGCCACGCGGTAGGACGCGCCGTGAGCACAGTCGAGGACGATGGTCAGCCCGTCCAGGGTCATGCCCGCCGGAAAGCTGTGCTTGAGCTCGACGATGTACCGTCCGGGGCTGTCCTGGATTTTCCGGGCCCGGCCCACCTGATCGTGATCGGGATAGCTCCATGCAAAATCACGGTTCGTGACCATGGCCGCGATCTCGTTCTCCACCTCGTCGGCCAGCTTGAATCCATCCTTGTCGAAAAACTTGATCCCATTGTCCATGTACGGATTGTGCGAGGCGGAGATGACCACACCCAAGTCGGCGCGCATGCTGCGCGTCAGGAAGCTGATGGCCGGCGTCGGCATGGGTCCGACCAGAAAGACGTCCATCCCCGCGGCGCAGAAGCCCGAGGTCAGGGCAGACTCGAAGACGTAGCCCGAAAGCCTCGTGTCCTTGCCGATGACGACCCGGTGCCGCTTGTTCCCGTTGCGGAAATACTGGCCGGCGGCCAGCCCGAGACGCAGGACCAATTCCGGCTGCATGGGGTGGGTGTTGACCCGCCCCCGGATGCCATCCGTACCAAAAAGTCTGCCCATCTGCTCTCCTCTTATGGGGTCAACGACTCATTGCGTTGCACGATAATTTCGATTTCCTCAGGCTTGGATTCAAGAATCTTCACCCCTTCGGGGAAACGGGGTTCGGGTCTGACCACACTCTGCCCGAGGGCGGGGTTGGAGCCTGGGTCCACCACCATACGCAACTTCTCCCGCCAGTCCTTGTCTTTGAGGAATCGAACAGGCACCGCGAGTTTGACGCGGATGAACTTGGGATCCATGGTGTAGGTGAAGGACGGATAGGTCACCGGCTCCAGGTTCATCTTGATCCAGATCTCCTGGGTGATGAGGCCGAAGTTCATTTCGTAGCTCACGGACGAAACCGTGGCGCGAACATCCTTAGGCAGCAGCAGTCTGGCCCGTCCCGACGCGGCCAATTCCCCTTCGGCCGGAACCTGAACGCGGACCGTAGGGATGCTTTCCACATTCTCCAGTGCGCTGGCGAAACCGGTAACGGTCACCTGATCCGGAACCAGGGTCGCGTTCAGAAAATGCGTATCTTCTCCGGGCAGCCCTTCCCAGTCAAGATGCACCGGAACACTTTTGGAAACCATGACGTCGGCCACCAGTTCCAGGCGCGTGGGGTTGATCTCCACGACCTCCACGGCCGACGTGATGGCCATGTTTTCGGGAACCAGGGGGATGACGTTGCTCCCGACCTGCAGCTTGCCGAGATCGAGCTTGTAGGCCAGACGGCCGGTGCTCAGGGAACGGACCTGGTTGCTCGTGCCGCGGATGCGGACCTGCAGCTTGTTGACCAGGCCCGAGGTGATCTCCATCTGTTGGGGCAGGTTGACGAACTCCAGCGGCACCTCAAGCCAGGTTTCGACCTTCTCCTGGCCAGAGACCACGTACCAGCACATCATGGCCAAAAGCAGGGCCAGCGCTCTGTATTGCCAATTATTCCACATCATTTCCTCAACGCAGCGGCAAGAACTTTCTTGAGGCGGACCTCATTGAGGCTGCTCGTGATCCGCCCTCCAACAGCCAGGGAGATGCTGCCCCGCTCCTCGGACACGATGAGCGCCACGGCGTCGGTTTCCTCTGTAACGCCGATTGCGGCGCGGTGGCGGGTTCCCAGGGAGGCCTCGTGCTTGAGGCCCACTGCCAGGGGCAGGATGCACGCCGCAGCCTCGATCCGGTTTTCCCGGATGATGACCGCCCCGTCATGCAGCGGCGTGTCAGGGTGAAAAATGGTCAGAAGCAGGTCCTTGCTGAAAGCCGCCCGCAGTTCGATGCCGCCCGAGACCACATCCCCCAGGGAAATGTTGCGTTCGATGACGATAAGAGCCCCGATCTTGTTCTTGGCCATCTGCACCAGGGCCAGGATAAGGTCGTCAAGAACCACGGACTGCACCGTATCCTTCTTGAAGATCGTGGTCGCGCCCATGACGGCCAGAGCCTTGCGGATGTCTCGGCGGAACAGGATGATGACAACGAGGAAAATGGAACCGAGAAAGTTGCCCAGAAGCCAGTTCAGCGTGTACAGGCCGAACTGGCCTGCCGCGAAATAGGCGATGACAATAAGCAGAAGCCCGTAGATGACGGACACCGCGCGTGTGCCCTTGATGAGCAGGATGACGCGAAAAAAGATGTATCCCACAAGAAGGATGTCGAGAATATCCCTCCAGGTGATCTGCAGATTGCCGACCGTGAAACTCAGCACCGCTCTCGCTCCTCCCTTGCCGTTTCCAACGTGTGTGCGACCATCAGACCATCACGGGTCTCGCGCACCTCATGCACCCGGTGGATGCGCACCCCCCGTCCGTAAAGAACCACCGTGGCGGCCAGGGTCGGGGCGTTGCGATCCCGCCCGTCGCGGTCAAGCAGGCCCTTCCAGAGGGACTTGTTGGACAGACCCATGTACACGGGCCGGCCAAACTCGAAGAACCTGTCGATATGCTTCAGGATATCCAGATTGTGCCGAAGCGTCTTGCCGAACCCGATACCCGGGTCCAGAACCACGTTCTCCTCGGGCACGCCGGCCCGGACCAGCGCATCCAGCCGCGACGCGAAAAACCCCCTGATTTCGTCGACCACGTCATCATACCGGGGGGCGAGCTGCATGGTTCCGGGCGTGCCCAGGCTGTGCATGAGCACGTATCCCGGCCTGAACCCTGCAACCACCTCGAGCAGCCCAGGGTCCGCCTGCATGGCCGAAACGTCGTTGACAATGGCCGCTCCGGCCTCCAGGCAGGCCCGGGCCACGGAAGCCTTGGTGGTATCCACGGAGATGATGGCATCCGGCCGCTCCCGCAGCACCCCCCGCACCACCGGCAGCACGCGCTCCAGTTCGATGTCCGCGGCAACCTGCTCGGCAAAGGGGCGCGTGCTCTCTCCGCCAATATCCAGAATGTCCGCGCCCTGGTCAAGCAGGGCCAGGCCCTTGGCCACCAGGGCCTCGGAACCGGTGACGCTCCCGCCGTCGTAGAAGGAGTCCGGCGTGGCGTTTGCGATGCCTACAACAAAAAAGGGGGCAGGACCAAGGGTCCTCCCCCTGCACACACCCCAGGAGACGAAATCGGCGTTCTCCCGGGCCATGCGCTACTCTCCCGCCTTGTCGGCGGCATCACCTTCGTCCAAGGCGAAGCCGTCCTCTCCCGCGTCTCCGCTCCCGGCTGCCGGCCCGGCCGGCGTTGCGGCTCCGTTCCTGGCGCCATTGGCGATGGCCGGGGCAAGGGTCTCGCCGTTGAGGATCTTGCCCACTTCCTCGCCCGTCAGCGTCTCGCGGTCGATGAGCGCCAGGGAAAGGGAGTGCAGCAGCTCAAGGTTGTCCTGCAGGATGGTCTTGGCCCGGTTGTATGCCTCGCCCAGGATGCGCTTGACCTCGAGGTCGATGAGCTTGGCTGTCTCGTCGCTGTAATCCTTGATGTGGGCCATGTCGCGGCCCAGAAAGACCTCGTCGTCCTTCTTGCCCAGGGCCATGGGCCCGAACTCTTCGCTCATGCCCCATTCGCAGACCATGCGCCTGGCCGTGGCCGTGGCGCGCTCAATGTCGTTGCCCGCGCCAGTGGTGATTGAGTTGAAGACGATCTCCTCGGCAGCGCGGCCGCCGAAAAGCACGGCCAGATTGTTCTGGAGAAATGTCTTGGAGTAGGTGTGCCGGTCGTCCACAGGCAACTGCATGGTCACTCCCAGGGCCCGGCCGCGTGGAATGATGGACACCTTGTGGATGGGGTCCGTGCCCGGCAGGAACTGGGCCACGAGTGTATGGCCGGCCTCGTGGTAGGCCGTGGTCTTCTTCTCCTCGTCGCTCAAGATCATGGAGCGGCGCTCCTTGCCCATCATCACCTTGTCCTTGGCCTCTTCGAAATCGAGCATGGTGACCTTGTCCTGGCTCAGCTTGGCCGCGTGCAGGGCCGCCTCGTTGACCAGGTTTTCAAGGTCCGCGCCGGAAAAGCCGGGTGTACCGCGGGCCAGAATGTCGAGATCGACTTCCCCGGAGAGGGGCGTCTTGCGGGTGTGGACTTCCAGGATACGCTTGCGCCCCTTCAGGTCCGGGTTGGGCACCACGACCTGGCGGTCGAAGCGTCCGGGACGCAGCAGGGCCGGATCGAGCACGTCCGGCCGGTTGGTGGCGGCGATGAGGATGACGCCTTCGTTGGATTCGAAGCCGTCCATCTCCACGAGCATGGCGTTCAAGGTCTGCTCGCGTTCGTCGTGGCCGCCGCCGAGACCTGCGCCACGCTGGCGGCCAACGGCGTCGATCTCGTCGATGAAAATCAGGCACGGCGCGTTCTTCTTGCCCTGGATGAACAGGTCGCGCACGCGGGCAGCGCCCACGCCGACGAACATTTCGACGAAGTCGGAACCGGAGATGGAGAAAAAGGGAACTCCGGCCTCACCGGCCACGGCCCGGGCCAGCAGGGTCTTGCCGGTGCCGGGGCCGCCGACCAGCAGCACGCCTTTGGGTATGCGGCCGCCCAAGCGGGTAAACTTCTTGGGGTTGCTCAGGAAGTCGACGATCTCCTGCAGTTCCTCCTTGGCCTCGTCCACGCCGGCCACGTCGGCAAAAGTGACCTTGGTCTCCTCCTGGGTGACCATCTTGGCCCGGGAACGGCCGAAGGACATGGCCTTTCCGCCCCCTCCCTGCATCTGGCGCATGAAAAAGATCCAGACGCCGATCAAAAGGAGCATGGGGAACCAGGAGATGAGCACCGTCATGTACCAGGGGGCGTCTTCCTGGGGCTCCGCCTTGACCTGCACGTTGTTCTTGACCAGCGTGTCAACCAGGGTCGGGTCGTCGGGCGCATAGGAACTGAAGCGCTGATCGTTGGCCAACACGCCGGTAATGCGCGACCCCTGGATCTTCACGCTGGCGACTTCACCCTGGCGGACCTTGGTCAGAAATTCGGTATAATTCAGGTCATTGGGCGGCGCAGGCGGCTGATTGAACAGGTTGAACAGAACAATCATAACCATGCAGATCGCTGCCCAGAGCACCAGATTCTTGGAAAAACTGTTCAAATGAAAAAACCTCCATAAGCCGGATCTTCAAGCATCCCTCACCACCGGCCGTATTTGTCTTCGTAATGTTCGGATGTTTAGCGAAACAAGTTTTGATTGTTAAGGTCAGTTTCAAGAATGACAAGAAAATTTTATCCGAAAACAAGCTTTTTTGAAAGGTCCCCGGAAAAACTTGATCATTGGCCTGGGCATTGATAGATACGTGCCTCCCGCGGGGGAAGCGTATCGTCACCGGTGTGGCGCCCGGTCTTCAAAACCGGTGGAAGGTCGAGAGGTCTTCGGTAGGTTCGACTCCTATACGCTTCCGCCATCCCTCCCAAGTCTGACTCTCCCAACAAGCATCCCCCTGGTCCCGACCATCTTGTCTTTGCGGCTGGCTTCTGCCATGGGCCGACAATGCGCCCTGAACACGCCACGCTCACCCGCCTGAACTGCCTGGAAGGGCTGGACCTGCTGCACGCGTCCTACACGCGTCAGGAATTCTCGCGTCACAGTCATGAGGGTTACGCCCTTGGCGTCATCGAGGACGGGGCCCTCGGTTTCCGGTATCTGCACCGCGACCATGTGGCCTGCAAGGGCGACGTGAACATGGTCGTCCCGGGGGAATGCCATGACGGCCGCCCCGTGGCGCCGCAGGGCTGGACCTATCGCATGCTGTACCTCTCCGCGGACCTGGTGCGGGACGCCGCCCGCGAACTGGACCTCGGCCTGCCGGACTTCCGGGCGGGCGTCCTGCGAGATCCCGCCCTGGCCTCCGCGATCCGCTCGACCCACATCTGCCTCTCGGACTCCGGCGCCTGTATCCTGGAAAAGGAATCGCGCCTGCTGCTCCTGCTCACGCAATGGATTCACGCCCATGCCGAACGACGCGGAAAAACCGGACGCACGGGTCCGGAACACGCGGCCGTGCGGC
>CALMTS010000070.1 GCA_937872685.1 uncultured Desulfomicrobium sp. | reverse complement strand
GCCCGCATCGTGACGGAAACAGGCGAACTGAAAGGCCGCGTCAGGGTCGTGCCGCATGTCGTCGAAGGCATCGTCTTCACGGCCTCCCACTTCTCCCCTCTCGCCCCCTTCGAGGGCAACCGGGGAGACTCCATCAATACCGCAGTCCCCAACCACTGGGACCGGGTCTCGGCCCAGTTCAACGGATTCGGGTGCAGGCTGGAAAAAATCTGAACCGACCGACGCATCCAGATCGGCCGCCGTCCTCGGGGATGGCGGCCGATCAGCGTCCATCAGGGCGTGAGAATAACAGCATCAGACCCTGCCGAAAAACGACTCGCCGGCCACGAGGCCCCTGCAGTCGTCACGTCCTGGTCAAAAATTCCTCGCCTTCACGCCGCCGTTGCATATACAGCGGAATCATGCCCCTCCTTCCAACCCTCACCCTCGGCTTCACCGTCTTCAGGCCCGAAACCGCGCCCTTCGCCGCCAAGGCCATGGCCGGCCACGATCTCATCGTCCTGGAGGAGCCCCGCACGCCGGGCTTCGAGGAGATGCTCGCCGACGAACTCGACGTGGACGAATACCTCATGCTCACGGACTTCGAGTTCCCGGAGTACGCCAAGGCCCAGTGCCGGACCCTGCAATCCATCCACGCCGCCGGTGCTGCCGTGCTGCAGGTCCACCCCTGGATGGACGAGCTTGTGGGCATCCACGAGTTCTTCGCCGCCGGCAACGGCCCCGGCGACATCCCCACGGGCGGCCGGCCGTGGGCCGTGTACTCCAGGGAGCGGGACTGGAGCGCCAAGCTCCTGGCCTTCTACAGGGCGGCCGGCAAGTGGGACTTCGACGCCATCCTGGAAGCCGTCAACGATTTCGCCATGGCCGATGCCGCCAAGATCTCGGACATGGACAAGGACCGCGCCGCGGCCCTGAAGGACGTCCTGCCTCACAACGGCCGCACCTACGTCGAGTGCGGGTCCATCCACCACGACATGGTCTTCCTCATGGTCCGGACCCTGGGCCACGGGCAGGTGCGAACGATCCACCTCATGGAGGAGGTCTGCCTGGCCCGGTACGGCCGGCGCCGCCTCATCCCGCCCGGCGACGCGCTGACCTTCCGCCACCTCCTCGGCGCCCCGCGCGACCCCGCCCGGGAGAAGCTCCTGGCCGCCCGGGCCATGGTCTACAACAGGCTCATGGAGAAGGACGAGACGTTCGAATCCGCCTCGGAGTACCCGCACATGGACGCCGAGGCCACGGTCCTGCAGATCGTCGGCGGCCTGGGCCTTGAGCAGTGCCGCGAACTTTTCGGGCGCATCCGCCACCTGGGCGTGCGCGAGAGCCTGGCCCTCGTCCTGCAAAGCAGCCAGTGACGGCGCATGACCACCGTGCGCATCCAGTACGCCACGGGGTGACGAGGCCAGAATATGGCCTCTCGCCAGTTGCATGCTGCCGAAAAATCTTCTGACAGCGAATCATGCTCAAAAATCTTGTTCAATATTTACGTCCGTTCAAAATTTTTGTACAGGCAAAGAAAATGAACAACGCAGAAGAGGCCGTCTATGAACGAGCAAGAACGCACCCTGCTGAATCAGGCCATCACGGCCGCATCACAGTTGACTGGGCTGGACATCTCTGTTGATCGAGCCCCCGGCTTGGACGGAAAACGCATTGACTGCATTGTAACCATACGCGGCCAGGGCGGCGAAGTGCGCTTACCGACAGAGATCGTACGCAACCTGACCAAAACTGCCATCGGACCGGTGGCGGCCAGGATGAAGACTCTCGGCGGACCCGGCCTGCTGGTCACGCCCTACGTAAACCGCAACATGGCCGAAAGGCTCAAGACTCTTGGCGTCCCCTTCTTGGACTTGTCAGGAAATCTGTTCATCAACGAGCCGCCCTACTTCATCTACATCGTGGGACAAGCCCGGGTTGAGGAAGCGAACATCTCCCAGGGCACCGCTTTCAACCCCATGGGCCTGCAAGTGATCTTCACGCTTCTGTGCGTGCCTGAACGCGTTTCAAGCACCTATAGGGATATCGCAGATGACTCGGGTGTCTCTCTTGGCACCGTGGCAAATACCCTGGCCGCACTGGAGCGAGGAGGCTTCGTTGTCGACAGGGGCAACCGGGGCAGAGCCCTTGCCAACGTGGAAGAACTCTCGCGACGTTGGGTCATGGAGTACGCCGAAAGACTCCGCCCCAAGCTGTTCATGGGACGCTACTCCCCGTCGGAACCAACCTGGAGCGCCCTTGAGGGTACCGGTCACTTTCTGGGCGGCGAGACGGCTGCGGCTCTACTCACGGGCCATCTCAAACCAGCCGTGCAAACGTTTTACCTCAAGGGCGAACTGAAGAATTTCGCCATCGCCAATCGCCTCAAGAAGGATCCTCAGGGAAATATTGAGTGCCTCAGGGCATTCTGGCGTTTCGATTACCCTTGGGAGCATGGGCACATGGCTCCCCCTCTCATCATCTACGCCGATCTTCTGGCCAGCGGCGACCCCAGAAACCTTGAAACGGCAGAGATCATTCATGAGCGCTTTCTCGCCTCGCTCTTCCCAAGAACACGCTGACACATTCCAGGCGCTTCAAAAAATCGCCGCAACTGCTGCAGACCTCCAAATCCCCTTCCTCTTGGTCGGAGCAATGGCCCGCGACATGCTTCTTGAACATGTCCATGACATGAGCAAGGAGCGGCGAACAATGGATGTGGATATCGGAGTTCTGGTCGGATCGTGGCCAGAATATTCAAAATTCACGGCGGCCATGACGGGCAGAGGTTTTGAACGACACCCGCACAAAGTGCACAATTTTCGTTCAGAAAAGGGCGTAGTCATAGATGTAGTGCCGTTTGGAGGCCTGGCAGACGCCGAAGGCCTCATTGCCTGGCCGCCCGACGACAATCCTGTGATGAACGTGACTGGGTTCGACGATGCGCTCAAGCACTGTTTGCACATGGAAATAGCCGCTGGCCAGTTCGTGAACGTTGTATCCCTGCCAGGACTGGCCGTATTGAAACTACTTGCCTGGAATGACAGGCGTTACGACTCCGCCAAGGACGCTCAGGACTTGGCACTGTTCCTGCGGCTCTATGGTGAGTTCGCAAAGGACCGGCTTTTCGATTCCGAGCCGGGGCTGATGGAACACTACGAATTTGACATGGAACAAGCCGGCGCCGCATTGCTCGGCCTGGACATTGGAGCCATGGCTTCAGATGTAACCATGACACACCTGCTCGCCATCATGTGCGGCAAGAACGATGACCAGGCCCTGAACGAACAACTCGTTCGCGATGTCTCAAGACACCTGCCTGGTCGCGAATATCCAAATGCCGAACGGATGTTACAATGCGTTCTTGCAGGAATCGAGTTCCACCAAGGAAAATGATGTGGTTGATAAGGCCACGGCGCGCATCGGGGCCGGCCAGACCGGGCTCATGGGCGGTTTCGGGGCGAAGCGATGCGACTCCCCAGAAGCACAAGGAAGAATCAGGAAGCCAGGAACAGGATGGCCAGACCGATCATGGGCGTCAGGGAAAAGGCCACCTGCGCGGTGACGAAGAGGAGCATGCCCCGCTCCCCGGGGCGGACATCGTTCAGACGCAGACAGGACAGCCAGAGGGCCAGGCACGGCAGGGCCGGCAGAGCCCTGGCGGAAAGCCCCAGGCCCGGCAGCGGCACGAGCACGAGCAGGATCAGGGCCAGGGTGTTCAGACGCAGGATGAACCGCCGGCTTCCCGCGATGCCGAAGCGCACGGCGTGGGTGCCCTTGCCGTCGGCCCGGTCGGACGGCTCATCGGGCAGGGCCGTGGCCAGGGCGCAGGACAGGGACAGGGCGAGCATGAGCGGCATGACCGCCCAGGGCAGCCCGGCCAGGGTTCCGGCGTGGGCGCTGTACCCGATCATGGGCAGCACGAGCCCGACCCCGATCATCTGCAGGAACTCCCCGCCGCCGCGGTAGGACAGGCGCAAGGGGGGATAGCTGTACGCCCACAGCAGCCCCAGCCCGAAAAGAATCAGCGGCAGGGGCAGCCAGGCTCCGTGACGGACGCCCAGAAACACCCCGGTCAGGGCCGAGAGCGCGGCGCACAGCACGGCCGCCATGCCCAGCTGCCGCCTGGTCAGGAGCCCGTCCACGAGGACCCTGGACCCTCCCGAGAAGAGCGTGAACGTGAAATTCCTGCGGTCCGTGGCCATGTCGGCCACATCGTTGGCAAAAACGATATAGAGCTGGCTGACCAGACCGTAGAAATGGCAGGCCAGGACAACCTCCCAGGAGAAGCCCTCGCCCATGGCCAGGGACTGGCCCAGGAGCAGGGGCCAGAAGATGTACATCTGCGACGGCAGGCGTGCAGCCTGCACCCACGCCCGCCATGCGGGCCCGTGGCCGGGTGTCGGAGCGGCAGGCTGCGGCATTCAGATCTCCCCGGCGTCGGCCAGGCACTCCTGGACACGGGTGCGCATGTCCTCAACCTCATCCTCGCCGTAGACGCGACCCGGTTCGACGCGGCCCCAGACCACGCCAGGCCAGTACGGATCGGCCTTCCGACGCCCGATGACATGGTAGTGAAACTGCGGCACCATATTGCCGATGGCCGCGACATTGACCTTGTCGCAGGCGAAGTCCGTCTTGAGCATGCGGGCCAGAAGCGTTGAAGCGGCCAAAAGCTGCCGGTGCAGGTCCCCGGGCAACTCGTGCCATTCGGTGATCGATGTCTCGGGGACGAGGATAAGCCAGGGCACATGGGCGTCCCTGTGCAGGAGGAGGTGCAGATCGCGCCAGACTCCGAGATCGTGGCAATCCGCGGCCAGGGTGGGGTGGAGCGTGAAGTGTTTCATGCTTTCACGCTACGGAAGTCAGCCTGGCACGGCAAGTTCCGCCTTTCCACGGGCGGAGCGAACTGTAGCGACAGCTGAAGAACTATACAAATGTGTCTGTAAATTTTGATTCCCAATAAGCATAAAAAGAAGAGCCCTTTACAGCCAATGTACTCAGGTGCTAGTCGCAGTCCGTGGCGTAATATTTTCTCCAATCACTTACGGAGGTATGGGAGCATGCGTATCTGGACACTTTGTCTTCTCCTGCTGATCGGGTCCATGGCCCCTGCGGCCTTCGCCGCGGACAAGGACACCCTCGTCGTCGCCGTTTCCTCGGACATCCACACCCTGGATCCGGGCGTGTCGAGCGACAACTACGACTGGCGGCAGATCTACCCCTGCTACGACCGCCTGGTGAAGTACAAGGTCGAGAACGGGGTGGGCCTGACCGAGGTGGAGCCCATGGCCGCCGAATCCTGGACCGTGTCCGAAGACGGCCTGAAATGGACCTTCAAGATCCGCAAAGGCATCTCCTTCGACGACGGCACGCCCCTGAACGCCGAGGCCGTGCGCTTCTCCCTGGACCGCACCATGGCCATCGGCAAGGGGCCGGCCGACAACATCAGCGCCATCGCCTCCATGACCGTCCCTGACGAATACACCCTCGAAATCACGCTGAAAAACCCCTACGGCCCGTTCCTGCAGACCCTGGCCACCGACGGCGCGTCCATCGTCAATCCCAAGGTCGCGGCCAAGGCCGTTGGCGACGACAAGGCCCAGGCCTTCCTGGCCGAAAACGTGGACGGCAGCGGCCCCTTCCGCATCGCCGAGTGGACCCGTGGGCAGCGTTGCGTGCTTGAGGCCAAGGAAAACTACTGGGGTGACAAGCCGAAGCTCAAGAAGGTCATCATCCGCTTCATGTCCGAATCCGCCGACCGCCGCATGGCCCTGGAACAGGGCGACGTGGACATCGCCGAGAACATCCTCATCGACCAGATTCCGGCCCTGGAGAAGAACAAGGACGTCGTCGTCAACCGCTTCCCCTCGCAGATGGTCGAGTACGTCTACGTCAACTGCCAGAACGAGAAGCTCAAGAACCCCGCCGTGCGCCAGGCCCTGTCCTACGCCGTGGACTACCAGGGCATCATCGACCACGTCCTGCAGGGCAACGGCGTGCAGATGCGCGGCCCCATCCCCGACGGCATGTGGGGGCACCGCAAGGATGTCTTCCAGTACAAGCTCGATGCCGCCAAGGCCAAGGAGCTGCTCAAGTCCGCCGGCGCCGAGAACCTGGAGCTGACCCTCATCTACTCCGAGCGCCGCGCCACCTGGGAGCAGATCGCCCTGGTCATGCAGGCCAACCTGGCCGATATCGGCGTGAAGCTGAACCTGGAGCTCATGGCCAACCCGACCCTGCGCGACAAGATCGACAAGGGCGACTTCGAACTGTGCCTGGGCGCCTGGAGCCCGGACTTCGCCGACCCCTACATGTTCATGAACTTCTGGTTCGACTCGGCCAAGCAGGGCCTGCCCGGCAACCGCAGCTTCTACAAGAACGAAAAGGTTGACGAACTCGTCCGCAAGGCAGAAACCCTGTCCGACGTGGAGGAGCGCAAGAAGCTCTACAGCGAGGCGCAGGACATCATCATGCAGGACGCCCCCTACATCTTCCTGTACCAGATCCAGACCATCGTGCCCCTGCGGGCGAACGTGGAAGGCTACGTGTTCAACCCCATGCTCGAATCCATGTACAACTTCGAGTCCATCTCGAAGAAATAACCCGACATCCCGTCCCGGCCGGGAACACCTCCCGGCCGGGACCCCTTGGACCGAATGCGGATACTCGCCTACATCATCAAGCGCGTCCTGGCCGCCATCCCGGTGCTCATCGGGGTGAGCATCCTGACGTTCATCATTTCCCACGCCATCCCCGGCGACCCGGCCCGCATCATCGTCGGGCCCAAGGCCAGCAAGGAGGCCGTGGAGTCCATCCGCAGGGAGCACGGCCTGGACAGGCCCCTGCCCGTTCAATACGTACGCTACATGAAGGGCCTCGTGCAGGGCGACCTGGGGCAGTCCATCCGCAACCACCGGCCCGTGACCAAGGACCTGGCCGACTTCTTCCCGGCCACCCTCGAACTGACCCTGGCCAGCCTCGTCCTCTGCCTGGCCGTGGGCATCCCCCTGGGCATCCTGGCCGCCGTGCGGCGCAACCGCCTGGCCGACCACGTGGCGCGGGTCTTCTCGGTCATCGGCGTGTCCACCCCGGTCTTCTGGCTGGGGCTCATGCTTCTGCTGCTCTTCTACCGCAACCTCGGCTGGCTCCCGGGCTCGGGGCGCCTGGACATCACCAGCTCGCCGCCGGCGGCCGTGACGGGCCTCTACGTCATCGACGCCATCCTGGCCCGCGACTGGGCGCTGCTCAGGGAAGTGCTGAGCCACCTCATCCTGCCGGCCTTCTGCCTTTCGTACGTGTACCTGGCGGTCATCACCCGCATCGTGCGCTCGTCCATGATCGCGGTTCTCGGGCAGGACTACATCACCACGGCCAAGGCCAACGGCCTGTCCACGGCCCGGGTCATTTTCAAGCACGCCTTCAAGAACTCGCTCATCCCCACCGTGACCATCGCCGGCCTGTCCCTGGGTGAACTGCTTGGCGGGGCCATCCTGACGGAGACCATCTTCGCCTGGCCGGGCATGGGCAAGTACGTGGTGGACTCCATCAACTCGCTCGATTTTCCGGCCATCATGGGCTTCACCCTGCTGGCCAGCACGGCCTACGTGGTCATCAACCTCGCGGTGGACGTGCTCTACGCCTTCCTCAACCCGCGCATCCGCTACTAGGGGAACGACGTGGCCGCACACCCGATCTTCCGCGAACTGAAGCTCACCCTGCGCATCCTCTCGCACAACCCCTCGGCCGTGATCGGCGGCGCGGTCATCGCCGCCATGGTCCTGCTGGCCGTGGCCGCGCCCCTCGTCGCCCCCTACGACCCGATCAAGCTGGCCCTCGGCGAGCGACTCATGCCGCCCGGCGCGGCCCACCTCTTCGGCACGGACGAACTCGGGCGCGACATCTTTTCACGCGTGCTCTACGGCGCGCGCATCTCCCTTTCCATCGGCATGCTGGTCATCACCGTGGCCGGCGTGACGGGGGCCCTCATCGGCGCGACCTCGGGCTACTTCGGCGGGAAGATCGACAACGCCATCATGCGCCTCATGGACGTCATCCTGTCCTTCCCGTCGCTGATCCTGGCCCTGGCCCTGGCCGCGGCCATGGGGCCGAGCCTCGTCAACGCCATCCTGGCCACGGCCTTCGTCATGATCCCCAAGTTCGCCCGCCTGGTGCGCGGCGAGGCACTGGTGGTACGCGAGATGCCGTACGTCGCGGCCAGCCGCGTGGCCGGGGCCGGGCACGGTTTCATCATCCGCCGCCACATCCTGCCCAACTGCCTGAACTCCGCCATCGTCCTGGCCACCCTGACCCTGGGCGACGCCATCCTCATTGCCGCGTCCCTGTCATTCATCGGCCTCGGCGCCCAGCCGCCGACCCCGGAATGGGGGGCCATGATCGCCTCGGGGCGCAAGTTCCTCATGGACCAGTGGTGGTACGCGACCTTCCCGGGGCTGTTCATCCTCGCGACGGTCATCGGCTTCAACATCTTCGGCGACGCCCTGCGCGACGTCCTGGACCCGAGGATCAGGCGATGAGCGCCCCTCTGCTCGACATCCGCGACCTCTCGGTCAGCTTCCGCACCTACCAGGGCCGGGCGCACGTCCTCGACAGGGCCTGCCTGACCGTGAACCGGGGCGAGGTCATGGGGCTGGTGGGCGAGACGGGCTGCGGCAAGTCCGTGCTCTCGCGGGCCGTGCTGCGCATCATCCCCTCCCCGCCGGGCAGCATCGACGGCGGCGAAATCCTCTTCGAGGGACGGGACCTGCTGAAGCTGCCGCGCACGGACATGCGCCGGCTGCGCGGCGAGCGCATCTCCATGATCTTCCAGGAGCCCATGAACAGCCTCAACCCCGTCTTCACCGTGGGCAACCAGATGCGCGAAGTCGTGCGCGCCCACCGGAAGGCGAACCGGTCCGAGGCCACGGACGCCTGCCTGGAGATGCTTGCCGCCGTGCGCCTGCCAGAACCCGGCTCCGTGCTGCGGGCCTACCCTCACGAACTTTCGGGCGGCATGCGCCAACGGGTCATGATCGCCATGGCGCTGATCTGCAACCCGTCCCTGCTCCTGGCCGACGAACCGACCACGGCCCTGGACGTGACCGTGCAGGGACAGATCCTGGCCATCCTGGCCGAACTGGCCGAGCGCCAGGGGCTGTCCATCCTTTTCGTGACCCACGACATGGGCGTGGTCGCCCAGCTCTGCAACCGCGTGGCCGTCATGTACGCCGGGCAGGTGGTCGAGGTCGCCGACGTGCGGAGCATCTTCGCCCGGCCGGCGCACCCGTACACCCGCGGCCTCATCGCCTCCATCCCGGGGCGGTCCTCGGGCGGGGAGCTTTACGCCATCCCGGGCAGCGTCCCGAACCCCATCGACCCGCCGCCGGGCTGCCGCTTCCGCCCCCGCTGCCCCCATGCAGCGAGCAGCGAGTGCGGCGGAATCACACCGGAGATGACCATGGTCGCCCCGGATCACAGCGTGGCCTGCCATCTTTTCAACCAGGACGGCCTGCCATGAGCGACGAACTGCTACGCGTGGAGAACCTGTGCAAGGCCTTCCCCATCGGGGGCGGCTTCCTGGAGGGGAAGAGACGCTGGCTCAAGGCCGTGGACCGCGTTTCCCTGCATCTTGAGAGAGGCGAAACCCTGGGCCTGGTCGGCGAGTCGGGCAGCGGCAAGAGCACCGTCGGCAACCTCATCCTGCGCCTGCTGGACGCCGACAGCGGCTCCGTGCGCTTCGAGGGCGTGGACGTGACGCGGCTCAAGGGGGCGGAGCTGACCCGGGCCAGGGCCCGCATGCAGGTCGTTTTCCAGGACCCGCAAAGTTCCCTGGACCCGCGCATGACCGTGGGCAACATCGTCTCCCTGCCCCTCAAGATCCTCGGGCTGGCCACGGGGGGCGAACTTCGCGAACGCGCCGCCGCCAGCCTGGCCGAGGTGGGCCTGGGGCCCGAATGCCTGGACCGCTACCCCCACGAATTCTCCGGCGGCCAGCGTCAGCGCATCGGCCTGGCCCGCGCCCTGGTGGCCGACCCGGCCTTCGTGGTCATGGACGAGCCGACCAGCGCCCTGGACGTGTCGGTCCAGGCCCAGATCCTGAACCTCATGGGCGACCTGCAGTCCAGGCGCGGCCACGCCTACCTGTTCATCTCCCACGACCTGACCGTGGTCCGGCACGTCAGCCGGCGCATCGCGGTCATGTACCTGGGCGCCATCGTCGAGACCGCGCCCACGGAAAAACTTTTCGAGACCCCGGGGCACCCCTACACGAGGGCCCTGCTGGCCTCGGTGCCCGTGCCCGACCCGGCGCAGCGCCGCAACCTGGCCCGCCTGACCGGCGACGTGCCGAGCCCCGTGGACCTGCCGCCGGGCTGCCGCTTCCACCCGCGCTGTCCCGAAGCCATGCCATGCTGCGCGAGTGTCGAGCCGCCGAGCGTCGAGCTCTCGCCCGGGCACGTGGCCGTCTGTCATCTCCACAACCAGAGGAACACACCATGAAGATCTATATCAGCGCAGACATCGAAGGCGTTGGCGGCGTGGCCCGCCACGAGCACTCCCGCGTCGACGGCCGGGAATACCCCCTGGCGCGCCGGCTGATGACGAACGAGGTCAACGCCGCCATCCGCGGCGCCTTTGAAGCCGGCGCCACGGCCGTGACCGTGTCCGACTCCCACAACGTGGGCCTGAACCTCCTGCCCGAGGAACTCGACGAGCGCGCCCGCCTGGTCATGGGCTCGCCGCGGCCCCTGTCCATGATGCACGGCATCGACGAGTCCTTCGCCGCGGCCATGTTCGTGGGCTACCACGCCATGGGCGGGACCATGAACGCGAGCATCGTGCACACCTTCACCGGCCGCCTGCAGGAAGTGCATTTGAACGGGATCAAGGTCGGGGAGATCGGGCTGAACGCCGCCCTGGCCGGGCACTTCGGCGTGCCCGTGACCTTCGTGGCCGGCGATCTGGCCGCCTGCCGCGAGGCCGAAAAACTGCTGCCCGGCGTGCGCACCCTGGCCGTCAAGGAGGCCGTCGGCGCCTACGCCGCCATCTGCGAGCACCCGGCCAGAACCTGCCGGGTCATCGAGGCCGCGGCCAAAGAGGCCCTGCAGAACCCGCCCCAGGTGAAACCCTTCGTCCTCGCCGGCGACGTGGAACTGACCGTGCGCTGCACCACGGCCTCGGGCGCCGACCGCGCGGGCATGATCCCGCGCACGAAGCGCCTGGACGACCTCACGGTCAGCTACACGGGCTCCGACGTGGTCGAGGCCTTCCAGGCCTTCAACACCATGAGCTGCCTGGTGGAGCTGGTCCCGTTCATCTAGGGGCTCGTCCGTGCAGGAATGCCAAAGACGTAACCGGCTACTCCTCATTGCCCGTTATTTTACGTTGCGAGGTTATCGTAAAATAACGGGCATACTTATTTTAAGTTCGGCAACGGGTTGATCGTGACCCTCAACTCGGACATCTAGCCGACACAATCTCATCACGCTTGACGTTAATCACGCACTACGTCATTATCCAGCCGTGATCATCTCCTTCAAGTGCGAACTCACGGAGCGACTGTCCAAAGGGGCCAATTGTCGGCGCTACGCCAACATCGCCGCAGTCGCCCGCCGCAAGCTCCGGCAGCTTGAGATCGCCGGCAGGCTGGATGACCTTCGAATACCGCCCGGCAACAGGCTCGAAGCACTCAAGGGAGACCGGGCCGGGCAGTACAGCGTCCGCATCAACAACCAATGGCGTGTCTGTTTCCGCTGGACCGAGGCCGGGGCCGAAGATGTGGAGATCGTGGATTATCATTAAGGGACGGGAGGAAACATGGCCAAACTCGCACCAATCACACCTGGTGAAATCCTTCTGGAGGAGTTTCTGAAGCCCATGGGCATAAGCCAATACCGGCTGGCCAAGGAGATCAACGTGCCCGCGCAGCGCATCAGCGAGATAGTGGCCGGGCGGCGTGCGGTCACCGCGGACACGGACCTGCGCCTGTGTCGCTTCTTCGGCCTTTCCAAAGGCTACTGGCTCCGCGCCCAGGCCGCTCACGACATGGAAGTCGCCGAGCAGACCCTCGGAAGCGAACTGCAAAAAATCAAGCCCTGGACAGGCGCCGCAGCCTGACTCACACACCTGGACCGCTCACCTTCGAATCCAGAAGCAGGACGCCCCGTCTCCGGACACCGGAAACGGGGCGTGTTCATTTCAAGACCCAAGCGCTCATGTCGGATCAGCGGAACGCAGGATGTGCGGTTATCTCTCCCGCCGCCACCCTCTCACCGAAGGGCAGGGCCAGGACGTACATGGGCGGGACTCCGGCATAGCCGAGACCTTCGTAGCTCCTGAA
>CALMTS010000069.1 GCA_937872685.1 uncultured Desulfomicrobium sp. | reverse complement strand
CGGAAAAAAGCGTCCCCCCGGAAAACGAATTCTCCGGGGGGACTAAGGAGGGGGAGGCCAGAGAGGCTATTTCAGGACGCTCAAGGTCGCCTTGGCGATGGCCAGTTCCTCGTTGGTGGGGATAACGAGGATGGCGACCTTGCTTCCGTCTGCCTGCACTGCCGTCGCGACTTTCTTGCGGCCGGCGTTGCGGGCGGGGTCAATGCTGATGCCGAGATGTTCGAGATTCGCGCAGACGCGGGCACGGACCACTTCGTCATTCTCGCCGATGCCGGCGGTGAAGACCAGGGCGTCCAGGGGGCCGGTCACGGCGTAGTAGGCGCCGATGTACTTCTTGATGCGGTAGACGAACATGTCCACGGCCAGGGCGGCCTTCTTGTCGCCCTTCTCGGCCGCGGCATGGATGTCGCGCATGTCGTTCATGCCGCAGATGCCCTTGAGGCCGCTCTGCTTGTTCAGGATGGAATCGACCTGGTCCATGGTCAGCCCCTTCTCCTTCATCAGGAAGGGCAGGATGGCCGGGTCGATGTCGCCGCTGCGGGTGCCCATCATCACGCCGGCCAGGGGAGTCAGGCCCATGGAGGTGTCGATGCACTTGCCCTTGCGCACGGCGGCCATGCTGCAGCCGTTGCCCAGGTGCAGGGTGACCAGGTTGACCTCGTCCTCGGCCTTGCCGAGCATGGCCGCGGCCTGCTGGGCCACGTAGCGGTGCGAGGTGCCGTGGAAGCCGTAACGGCGGATCTTGAGCTCGTCGTAGAGCTCGTAGGGGATCGGGTACATGAAGGCTTCGGCGGGCATGGTCTGGTGGAATTCCGTGTCGAACACGGCCACCTGCGGCACGCCGGCGAAAAGTTCGCGGGCCACCTCGATGCCGACCAGGTTGGCCGGGTTGTGCAGGGGCGACAGGGGGCAGTTGGCGCGGATCTTGGCCACGACGTCGTCGTCGATGAGAGTGCTCTTGAACAGCGTCTCCCCGCCCTGGACCACGCGGTGGCCGATGGCGTCGATCTCGGCGGCCGAGGCGATGACGCCCGTATCCTTGCCGGTGACCAGGTCGACCACGGTGTGCATGGCGGCGCGGTGGTCGGGGAACGGCATCTCCCGCTCCACTTCGGCCTGCTTCTCCTCGCCGGGCCAGTTCTTCTGGCTCAGCTTGCCCATGGCGTCGCCGATGCGCTCCACGAGGCCCGTGGTCATGACGGCGCCGGTTTCCATGTCGAGAAGCTGGTATTTGAGGGAGGAACTCCCGGAATTGATGACAAAGATTTTCATGGTATCCCCTTTATATTAAACCTTTTTCCGCCTGAGCCTGGATGGCCGTGATGGCGACGGTGTTGACGATGTCGGGAACGGTGCAGCCGCGGCTCAGGTCGTTGACGGGCTTGTTGAGGCCCTGCAGGACCGGGCCGATGGCCACTGCGTTGGCGGCGCGCTGGACCGCCTTGTAGGTGTTGTTGCCGGTGTTGAGGTCCGGGAAGATGAAGACCGTGGCCCGCCCTGCGACCTCGCTGCCGGGCAGCTTCTTGGCGCCCACGTCGGGGTCGATGGCCGCGTCGTACTGCAGCGGGCCTTCGAGCAGGAGGTTCGGGACCATTTCACGGGCGATGCGGGTAGCCTCGATGACAACATCCACGTCGCCGCCGGCGCCGGAGTCGCCCGTCGAATAGGACAGCATGGCCACGCGCGGGTCCACGCCGAAGATGCGGGCCGTCTCGGCGGAGCTGATGGCGATCTCGGCCAGCTGCTGGGCCGTGGGGTTGGGGTTCACGGCGCAGTCGCCGAAGACCAGCACGCGGTCCTTGAGGCACATGAGGAAGACGCTCGACACGATGGACGCGCCGGGCTTGGTCTTGATGATCTGGAAGGCCGGGCGGATGGTGTGCGCCGTGGTGTTGATGGCGCCGGAGACCATGCCGTCGGCCTGGCCCTTGAAGACCATCATGGTGCCGTAATAGGTCGGGTCGACCATGCAGTCGCAGGCCACTTCCTTGGACACGCCCTTCTTCTTGCGCAGTTCCATGAAGGTGGAGACGTAATCGTTGTAATCGGGCGAAGCGACCGGGTCGATGATGTTCACGCCGGACAGGTTGAGGCCCAGCTGGGACGTCGCTGTGGCGATGGATTTGGGATTGCCCAGGATGGTCAGGTCGACCACGCCGCGGCGCAGCAGGATGTCCGCCGCGCGCAGGATGCGCTCGTCCCCGCCCTCGGGCAGAACGATGTGCTGGCGGTGCTTCTTGGCCTTTTCGATGAGGCCGTACTCGAACATCTGCGGGGTGACCTTGGTGGACTTTCTGGTGTTGAGGCGCTGACGCAGCTCGTCGGTGGCCACGTTCTCCTCGAACACGCCCAGGGCCGAGGCGATCTTCTTCTGGTCGCCCGGCTCGATCTTGCCGTACATGTTGTACAGGCGGCGGGCCGTCTGGAAGGTGGCCTCCTTGCCCAGGAGCACGGGAACGGGCACGCCGGTCCAGCCCTCGATGAGCCGGTCCACGCTCTTGCCCGGGCGGATGCCGCCCGTGAGCAGGATGCCGGCGATGTCGGGGTAGGACGACGACTGCCGGGAGGCCAGGCTGCTGACGACGATGTCCGAACGGTCGCCCGGGGTGACCACGAGACTGCCGCGCTCGATGTAATTCAGGAAATTTTCGATCTGCATGGCGGCCACGACGATGTCGTCGACCTGCGCGCCGAGATTCTCACCGCCGTAAAGGACTTCGGCGCCGACCCACTTCATGACGTCGCCCACCGTAGGCTTGCCCAGGATGGCCACCTCGGGGATGATGTAGAGGAGCATGTCGGGCTTGTTGAGCGTCTTCTTCAGGGCGATGCGCAGGGCCTCGCGGTCCGGCACGTCGGTGCGGTTGATGACCACGCCCATGATGTCCACGGCCTTGTCGCCGAAGGACTCGACGGCCAGCTTGGTGGTGCTGATGATCTCGTGCTCGGTCTTCTGGCAGGCGTTGGAGATGACCAGCAGGGGGCTGCCGAGGTTGGCGGCGATGTCGGCGTTGATGTCGAACTCGAATGCGGGGCTGGTGCCCTCGAAGTCGGTGCCTTCGAGCAGCACGAAATCGCACTTGCTCTCCAGTTCCTTGTACTTGTTGATGATCTTCTCGATCAGGATGGAGTGCTGCCCGGCGTTGACCAGCTCCTTGGCCTGACGCATGGTCAGGGCGTAGGTCTCGTGGTACTGCAGGCCCAGGTAGAACTGGGACAGGACCAGGTCGATGTCGTGGTCCTTGCGGTCCGGCACGTCGTTGATGATGGGTCTGAAGAAGCCGACCCGGCGGATGTCGCGCAGGAGCATCTGCATGACGCCGAGGACAATGGCTGATTTTCCGCTGCGAGATTCCGTCGCCGTGATGTACAAATTTCTGGCCATATTCCTTCCCTTGGATGCCGGTACGGTTTCCGACGTGACCCGTCCCGTGTTGTGCCACGGTGGGTAAATCAAATTGGTTGGTTACACAAGCTATTTTTCAAAGAGAACAAGCTCCACCGAGCCCGAACTGCTCATTCAAAAAATGCGGTATGTTACGACAAAAAGTTGAAAAGGCGCCGACACTCGGCAATGTGCCAGAGTATCGACGCCTTCTTCATTACAGTGTTTCTGCGTAGATTTCCATCACATGCTTGACCGCGATCTTGTCGCCATGCTGCGAAAGCATGTCGGAGATCTGCATCATGCACGCCGGGCAACCCGTGGCCACGACATCGGCGCCGGAAGCGACGATATTGTCACGCTTGATCTTGCCGATGTCCTTGGACAGGCCGTAGTGCTGAAGGTTGAAGCTGCCGCCGCAACCGCAACAGCGGTCCGGTTCGGCCATCTCCACGAACTCGACCTTGGAGCAGCTCTTGAGGAGCGCCCGGGGCTGTTCGAAGACCTTCATGGACTTCTTGAGGTGACAGGGGTCGTGATACGTGACCTTCTGGCCGTGGCCCTGGACGGGGTTGGCAACCTTGAGCACGTCGACCATGAACTGGTTCACGTCCATGACCTTGGCGGCCATGGCGGCGATGCGCTCCTTCATGCTCTCGGACTTGTCGCCGGACATGAGGGGCCAGATCTCGTGGATCGTGGCCGTGCAGGTGGCGCACGGGGTCAAAAGGTAGTCGAAGTTCTCCTTCTCGAAGAGCTCGAGGTTGCATTTCACGAGCTTGTCGAAGGATTCCTTGTCGCCCGAAGCCAGGGCCGGGATGCCGCAGCAGGCCTGCCCGGCGGGCATGTAGATGCCCAGTTCATGGTGACGCAGGACTTTCAGGATGGACTGCCCCACATGGGGGTAGATCTTGTCCACGACGCAGCCGGGAAAGAAGGCCACGCGGTAGCCGCCCTTGCCGGGACGGGTGTTGAGGGCCGGCTCCAGCTTGCGCAGGGGCTTCTTGGCCAGGGGCATGAAATGCCGCTCGCCGATGACCGGGGCGTTGATGCGCGAACAGGACGAACCGATGACCTCGTTGGCCGTCTTGGTGAAGACGCCCTGGAACTTGGACGCCACGTCCAGCACGGTGTTGAAGAGCGCCGGCTTGGTCAAGAGGCCCTTGAAGATGGCCTTCTTGGTGGCCGAAAGCCCCATGTACGTGTTCACGATGACGCGGGCCTTGAAGAAGATGTCGAGCACCTTCACGCCGCTGGGGCAATTGGCCGCGCAGGAGCCGCAGAGCAGGCACTTGTTGAGCTTGTCCTGCACGCCTGCTGCGTCGGCGATCATCTCGTGGGACAGGTTTTCAAGGAGAGCGATCTTGCCGCGGGCGACGTCGCCCTCCTTCATGGTCTCCGAGAAGACCGGGCAGACCGCCTGACACATGCCGCACTTCATGCACGCGACCATCTGGTCGTCGAGCTCGTGCAGCATCTTGGCTAGCTGATGAAGATCTTCATGCATGACTAGCCTCCGATGATCTTGCCGGGATTGAGCAGGTAGTTGGGGTCAACTGCCTTTTTCAGCCTCCGCGAGTAGATGATGGTTGCCTTGGACGTCTCCTTCTCCAGCCACTTGGACTTGGCCGTGCCGATGCCGTGCTCGCCGGACAGGGTACCGCCCAGGGACAGGGCCACGTCGAAGATTTCGTCGACGGCCAGTTCCACGCGGTGGAACTCTTCCTTGTCGCGGCGGTCCGTGAGGATGGTCGGATGCAGGTTGCCGTCGCCGGCGTGGCCGAAGGTGCCGATCTGCAGCTTGTACTTGGCGGCGATGTCGTTGATGGCCTTGATCATGGCCGGGATCTGGCTGCGCGGCACGGTGGCGTCTTCCAGCACGGTGGTCGGACGGGCGCGGGCCAGGGCCGGCAGCGCGTTGCGGCGGGCTTCCCACAGCTTGTTCTTCTCGGCGGCGTCCTTGGCCATCTGCACGCGCTTGGCGCCGTTCTTCTTGCAGATCTCCACGACCTTCTCGGCGTCGTCCTCGACCAGGGCGATGTGCCCGCCGTCGACTTCGATCAGCAGGATGGCCGCGGCGTCGCGGGGCAGGCCGGCCTTGGTGAAGTCGTCGACCAGGTTGATGGTCGCGTTGTCCAGGAGCTCAAGGGTGCAGGGCACGATCTTGTTGGCGATGATGGCCGCGACGGTTTCGGAGGCCTTGTTGATGTCGTCGAACTCGGCCAGCATGGCCTTGGAGGCCACTGGCGGCGGAACGAGCTTGAGGATGATCTCGTCGAAGACGCCCAGCGTCCCTTCGGATCCGACCATGAGCTGGGCGATGTTCAGGCCCGTGACGCACTTGACGGTCTTGCCGCCGGATTTGCAGTACTCGCCCTCGGCGTTCCAGAAATTCACGCCCATGACGTAGTCTTTGGTCACGCCGTACTTCAGGCCGCGCAGGCCGCCGGCGTTCTCGGCGACGTTGCCGCCCAGGGTGGACACGGCCTGGGAGCCCGGATCCGGCGGATAGAACAGGCCGCGCCTGGCCACTTCGGCCGCGAACTTGGCGGTCACGGCACCGGGCTGGACCACGGCATAGAGGTCCTGCTCGTTGATTTCCAAAATTTTGTTGAGACCGTTGGTCAGGATGACGACGCCGTGTTCCTTGGTCGGGATGGTCCCGCCGCTGAGGTTCGTGCCGGCGCCGCGCACGGTCATGGGCAGCTTGTTCTCGTTGCACAGCGCCACGGTCTTGCCCAGCTGTTCGCTGTTGGTCGGCCGAAGCACCAGCTCCGGAATGACCGAATCGAGGACCGCTGCATCATACGAATACGCATGGCGGTCGGACTCGCTCTCGAGGACGTTATCTTTGCCCAGCAGGGTCTGGAACTCGGTGAGCAGACTCGTCGAAATCATGGTTCTCTCCTTGCGTGAGATGCAATTATATTCATGAAGCGGTCCCGGAAGCCTTGCGCAACTTCCGGGACCGCATTGACAACTAGAACAGGTTCGGCAGGAAGACGAAGCTCATCAGGGAGGCGATGATGCCCACGACGACGCCGTAGAGCATGAAGGGCCAGAAGGTGCGCTTCAGGATCATGCCTTCGCGTCCGATCAGGCCGGTGACGGCGCAGACGGCCACGATGTTGTGGATACAAACCATGTTGCCCATGGCGCCGCCGGCGACCTGAGCGGCCACGATGATCTGGCGCGGCAGTTCGAGCTGCTGGGCCACACCCCACTGGAACTCGGCGAACAGCAGGTCGGAGACCGTGTTGGAGCCGGTGATGAAGGCGCCCAGACCACCCACGTAGGAGGCCAGCATGGGCCAGGCGTTACCGGCAATGGCGGCGACGGTCTTGGCCATGGCCAGGGGCATGGAGGGGTAGTTGTTGGGGTTCAGCGCGGCATCGGCCACACCGGAGCCGCGGAAGATGGAAACCAGGGCCACGGCGGCGAAGAGCGCGATGGTCGGGGCCTTCATCTTGACGAAGGACTCGCTCCAGGCCTGCTTGACGGCCTCGCCCTTCATGCCGTGGATGGCGATGGTCAGGATGGCGACCAGCATGAAGGGGATGGTGCCGGGCAGGTACAGGTAGTCGATGGAGGCGGAGACGCCCTTGTAGCCGAGGATGTCGGTGAACGGCAGCTTCTGGGCGGCCAGGACGGCCTTCAGGCCCAGTTCGGGGATGCGGGTCACGACCAGGATGGCGCCGATCAGGATGTAGGGCAGCCATGCCTTGAACTGGCTCATGTGGGGCTTGAATTCGGTGCTGGTGGAGGTGGCGATGGTGCCGGTCCAGTCAGCGTCCCATGTGGACTGCGGGCCGAAATCCCAAGTGTCCTTGGGCACGCAGAAACCGGCCTTGGCGCCGGCCACGATGATGCCCAGGCCAACGAGACCACCGATCAGGGACGGGAATTCCGGTCCGACCAGCCAGGCGAAGGTCAGGTAAGGCACCAGGAAGGCCACGGCGGCGAAGATGCAGAACTGCCAGGCGGCGAAGCCTTCGGACCAGGACTTGTTCTTGCCGAAGAAGCGGGTCAGGAAGCCGAGCATGAAGATGGGCAGGATGACGACCATGGGGCCGTGCATCATGGTCACCCACTGGCCGATGACCTTGGCGAAGGAACCGAAGTCGACGAAGTTCAGGCCGGGGGTGCCGGCTTCAACGGCAGTCTTGGCAAGCGGCCCGAGGAACTTCAGTCCGACGAGGATGGGCGTGCCGACCGCGCCGAAAGATACGGGGAAGGAGTTGAAGACCAGGCAGATGACCGCGGCGGCCAGGGGCGGGAAGCCCAGGGACAGGAGCAGCGGAGCCGCCAGTGCCGCGGGAGTGCCGAAGCCGGCCGCACCTTCGATGAAGGCCGCGAACATGTAGCCGATGATGATGGCCTGGATGCGCTTGTCACGGCTGATGTTCTGCATCCCGTACTGGATGGTTTCCATGCCACCCGAGTACTTCAGGGTGTACAGGATGATGATGGCGCCAAAGACGATGATGAGCACGCCGATGGCGATGACGATGCCCTGCAGAGAAAGTGCGGTCACGTAGCCGACAGGCAGGTTCCACGCGCCGATGGCGCCGAGCGCACACACAAGCCATGCGAGCGGCATGGCTTTCGTCGACGGCCAGCGCATGCCGACCATGAGTACGAGAGCAACAAGAATCGGCAGCAGAGCCACCATTGCCAAGACAGGAATTGACATATCTCCCTCCAAGTAAAACTGATGAAAAGACCGCCGGTCCGTGGGTACCCCACCCCACGGACCGGCGGCGTGCCTTTACCTATTTTCCGGCGCGGCCGTCATCGCAGGGCTCTGCAGGCTTGTTGGCCCCGGAGTGCTCGGCGGTTGCCGTCAGTGTACAGCCCTCACCTGCAGGGGCCGGAGCGACGGGTTCGGACACGGCCTTGACCGTCGCGGGTTCCTGTTTGGCAAGGTACTGGTACATCTCGAAACGCTGCAGATAGTCGTGCTCGATCTGGGTCCGCAGGCTCTTGGAGGCCTCGGGCGCGATCTTCTCGAGCAGGGCGTATCTGTTTTCGCTGGCCAGGAACTCCTGGATGGATCCGTCCGGAGCCTTGGAATCCAGGCTGAAGGGGTTCTTGCCTTCGTCGGCCATCAGGGGGTTGAAGCGGTACAGCGGCCAGTAGCCGGACTGTACGGCCAGCTTCGACTCGAGCTGGGTCTTGCCCATGCCCTTGCGAAGGCCCTGGTTGATGCACGGCGCGTAGGCAATGATCAGGGACGGCCCGGGGTAGGCTTCCGCCTCGCGGAAAGCCTTCAGGAGCTGCTGCTTGTCGTAGCCCATGGATACCGTGGCCACGTAGACATAGCCGTAGCTCATGGCCATGCGTCCGAGATCCTTCTTGCCGGTCCGCTTTCCTGCGGCAGCGAATTTGGCGATGGAACCGAGCGGGGTCGCCTTGGAGGACTGCCCGCCAGTGTTGGAGTACACTTCCGTGTCCATCACCAGAACGTTGATGTCTTCGCCAGAGGCCAGAACATGGTCCAGCCCGCCATAGCCGATATCGTAGGCCCAACCGTCGCCGCCGAAGATCCAGAAGGACTTCTTGGTGAACAGCTCTTCGTTCTCGTAGATGGCGTCGAGCAGTTCGTCGCGATTGGTGAAGGCCAGGATGTCACGGATAGTGTCGCCGAATTCCTTGGACTTTTCGGCATTGCCGCGGTTTTCCAGCCAGCCCTTGAAGGCGTCGGCCAGATCTTCGGGCAGTTCGCCTTCCAGAGCCTTGGTGATCAGGTCAACCAGTTTGGCCTGGCGCTGGTCGTAGGCCATCTGGATGCCGTAGCCGAACTCGGCGGCGTCTTCGAACAGGGAGTTGCCCCAAGCCGGCCCGTGCCCTTCGGCGTTGACCGTGTAGGGAGTGGTCGGAGCGGAAGCGCCCCAGATGGAGGAACAGCCCGTGGCGTTGGCGATGATCATGCGCTCGCCGAAGAGCTGGGTCAGCACCTTGACGTAGGGAGTCTCGCCGCAGCCGGCGCAGGCGCCGGAGAATTCCATGAGGGGCTTCTGCAGCTGGCTGCCCTTGACGGTGTCACGGCGCATGAGGTTGTCCTTGAAGGGGACGGCGGCCGAGAAGTCGTAGTTGGGCACTTCGCGGGCAGTCTGGGTCTCCAGGGGCTTCATGACCAGGGCGGTCTGCTTGGCCGGGCAGATGTCGGCGCAGTTGCCGCAGCCCAGGCAGTCCATGGTGTTGACCTGGATGCGGAACTTCATTCCCTTGAGTTCCTTGCCCAGGGCGTCGATGGTGTCGAAGGTCTCGGGGGCCTCGGCCATCTCCTCTTCGGTCAGCAGCACCGGCAGGATGGCGGCGTGCGGGCAGACGAAGGAGCACTGGTTGCACTGGATGCAGTTGGCCGGGATCCACTCGGGCACGTTGATGGCCACGCCGCGCTTCTCGAACTGGGCGGTGGCCACGGGGAAGAGGCCGTCCGGCTCGAAGGCGGAGACAGGCAGGCTGTCGCCCTTCTGGGCCAGGATGGGACGCATGACGTTCTTGACGAAATCGGGCTCGTCCTTGTCCGCCTTGCAATCGCAGACGGCGTCGGCCCATGCGGCCGGAACCTTGATTTCCACCAGGTTCTCGATGGCCTGGTCAACGGCGGCGACGTTCATGTTGACGATCTTGTCGCCCTTCTTGCCGTAGGCCTTCTTGATGGCTTTCTTCAGCAGGGCCACGGCCTCTTCGAAGGGCATGACGTTGGCCAGCTTGAAGAAGGCGGTCTGCATGACCATGTTGATGCGGTTACCAAGGCCCACCGCGGTGGCGATCTTGACGGCGTCGATGGTGTAGAACTTGAGGTTCTTCTTGGCGATGGTGCGGCGCATGGATGCGGGCAGTTCCTTCTCCATGTCCTCGGCGGTCCAGTTGGAGTTCAGCACGAAGGTGCCGCCGTCCTTGATGCCTTCCAGAACGTCGTAGGTGTGGACGTAGCTGGACTTGTGGCAGGCGACGTAGTCGGCCGCGTTGACCAGGTAGGTGGACTGGATGGGCTCCTTGCCGAAACGCAGGTGGGACACGGTGATGCCGCCGGACTTCTTGGAGTCGTAGGCGAAGTATCCCTGGGCGTACATGTCGGTGTTGTCACCGATGATCTTGATGGCTTCCTTGTTGGCGCCGACGGTGCCGTCGGAGCCCAGGCCCCAGAACTTGCACTGCACGGTGCCGGCCGGGGTGGTGTCGGCGAAGGCCGGCACGTCGAGGGAAGTATGGGTGACGTCGTCCTCGATGCCCACGTTGAAGTGGTGCTTGGGCTGGGCGACCATCATGTTGTCATACACGGCCTTGACCATGGCCGGGGTGAACTCCTTGGAGCCCAGGCCGTAACGGCCGGCGACGATCTCGGGCATCTCGCCGCGCTCCATGTAGGCGGTGCAGATATCCTTGTACAGCGGGTCGCCCTTGGCGCCGGGCTCCTTGGTGCGGTCGAGCACGGTGATGACGGAAGCCGTGGCGGGCAGGACCTGCAGGAAGAACTCCGGCACGAAGGGACGGTACAGGCGGACCTTGACCAGGCCGACCTTCTCGCCCTTGGCCAGGAGGTGGCGGACCACTTCCTCGATGGTTTCGCAACCGGAACCCATGGCCACGATGACGCGCTCCGCCTGCGGGTGGCCGACGTAGTCGAAGGGCTTGTAGGAGCGGCCGGTGATGGAGGCCACCTTCTTCATCTGATCGACGACGATGGACGGAACCTGATCGTAGTAGGCGTTGGCGGCTTCACGGCCCTGGTAGTAGATGTCGGGGTTCTGGGCGGTGCCGCGGATGGTCGGGTTGGACGGGCTCATGGCGCGGGCACGGAAGTCGGCGATGGCTTCGTAGTTCACGACCTTCTTGATGTCTTCGTAGTCGATGACTTCGATCTTCTGGATTTCATGGGAGGTCCGGAAGCCGTCGAAGAAGTGCAGGAAGGGGATGCTCGATTCGATGGAGGCCAGGTGGGCCACCAGGGACAGGTCCATGCATTCCTGCACGGAGCTGGAAGCCAGCATGGCGAAGCCGGTCTGGCGGCAGGCCATGACGTCCTGGTGGTCGCCGAAGATGGACAGAGCGTGGGCCGCGATGGCGCGCGCGCTGACATGGAAGACGCCGGGGAGCAGCTCGCCGGAGATCTTGTACATGTTGGGGATCATCAGCAGCAGGCCCTGGGAGGCCGTGAAGGTGGAGGTCAGCGCGCCACCGGCCAGGGAGCCGTGCACCGCACCGGCCGCACCGGCTTCGGACTGCATCTGACGAACCAGGACCTTCTGGTCAAAAATATTCAGCCGGCCCTGGGCGGCCCATTCATCCGCAATCTCGCCCATGGTCGAAGAGGGCGTGATCGGGTAAATGGCGGCCGTGTCGCTCATCGCATAGGCGATGTGGGTGACGGCGGTGTTCCCATCCATGGTTTTCATGTTTTTTGCCATGTATCTTCTCCTAAAAGCCAGGTTGGTGTTTCGAAGCGAGCGCAACCACAAGCGTGCGCTGCCACTTCATGAAACAAGTTTTATGCCATCCGGAAAAAAAGAAATAACCACCAGAAATAAAAAAAGATTATACGAAAGAGCGCATTTTTCCCATCAACCCCCCTCTGGTTTGTCCGAAAAAACAGACAAGAAAAATTTATTGAAAGATTTACCACGTTATTTAGGGAATGCAAACAAACAACTTCAATCCGGTTAGCGCGCGTAATTCCTAGGTTAAAGGCGAAATTACCGCTCACGGGAAACTCGTCCGTTTTTCCGGACAAAAGCAGACCGCCATCACCGGAGAAGGTGTCACGGATCGGCCCGAACCGCAAAAGACAGGCACAATCCATGCCGAAAGGCGCAAACAGGGCGCCGGGGCGGGCCGAGGCGGCAAAAAGTCTGTCCGTTTTTCCGGACGCCCGTATGACAAGCCGTGCTACAACAATTTGGTTGACTAAACAACCATTTTTCTGCAGCTTGATTTCGCTTCTGCACCTGCCCCCGACCCACCTGTGTACCGGAATCGTCTCATACCGGGACACCTGGTGTTTCGAATCGGCACACACGCAGAAATTGACACTGCCGCTACGCGCCCTGCCGAGAAAAGCTCTCCACGACAACACCTCGGAATTCAAGAGAATATCATTTTATTCTCGGTTTATGGCGTGGCGTTGCGGCCATTTTGGCAATTTTTTTGCTTGAAATATATTCGGTCCATCTTGCCACAAATGGAAATCGTGCATTATGGAGTACGTATCGGAGGTTTACGATGAAAGGAAAAAGCATAACGAAAAGCGGAGTGATCAGGGGCCTGTCGCAGAACGAGACGATGCAGCTGTCGCAGCTGCTGACTCCCATTCAACGTCAGCGCATCAACGACGGCGACAGCGTGCTGGTCAAGACGGAATACATTCTCGATTCATGGAAGGAATACTGGCTGGGCAAGGAAGCGGACGAAGAGTAAAGTCCCTCACGCCTCCAGGCCGTGTTTCTTGAGCATGGCATACAGGTGAGAACGGGAAAGCCCCGAGACGCTGAGCATCTTCGGGATGTCCTTGCCATGAGTCCGCAAGAGCCTCTGCAAGTACTCCTTTTCCATGGAACTCTTGAAGTCCTTCAGTGTCGGAAGCGCCTCTTTCTCCCTCTCCTGCCCATTTTCCGCCGACGTCTCTTCTCTGCCCCTGATCAACATGGACTTGGCCACGCGAATACGCACCGTCTGCGGCAGATGCTGCGCATAGACGGTTTTCTCCGCACCCGAGAGCACGAACGCCTGCTCGATGGTGTTGAACAGTTCGCGCACGTTGCCGGGCCATTCGTACCGCCTGAGCATATCCATGAATTCCGGGTCCATTTCCTTGAGCGGGATGTTCCGCTGCCTGCATAGCTTGTCGATGTGGTGGCGCGCCAGGGTCAGGATGTCCTCCTCCCGTTCGCGCAGGGGCGGGAGGACCAGGTGGATGGTGTTGATGCGGTAGAAGAGGTCCTGCCGGAATTCCCCCTCCCGGACCATGGCCGCCAGGTCGCGGTTGGTGGCGGAGATGAGGCGGAAATCGCTCTCCATTTCCTGGCTCGCGCCCACCGGCCGGAACCTGCGCTCCTGCAGGACGCGCAGGAAGGTCTTCTGGGCCGAGAGCGGCAGTTCCCCAATCTCGTCCAGAAAGAGGGTTCCCTGGTCCGCGAGCTTGACCAGGCCCACCCGGTCCCGGGCGGCTCCCGTGAAGGAACCCTTGGTATGCCCGAAGAGGATGCTCTCCAGGAGCGATTCGGTCAGGGCAGCACAGTCCACGACCACGAAAGCCCGGTCGGCGCGGCTGGAATTGCGGTGGATGGTGCGGGCCAGAAGCTCCTTGCCCGTGCCCGTCTCACCGGTGACCAGCACCGTCGAGTCCGAGCCGCTGGCCTGGGCGATGCTCTCGTAGCATTGCCGCATGGCGTTGCTCTCCCCCACCACGTCCGTCAGGTCCAGGGACAGGTCCCGGGCCATTTTCTCCTGCCTGTGCGTCAGGGCCCGGTTCAGGGTCTCCTTGATCTGCTTGATGGGCGAAGGCTTGACCAGATAGTCCCAGACCCCGCCCTGGATGGCCAGTTCCGCGCCTTCGGGGTCGCCCTGCCCGGTCAGGACGATGACGTCGGGCGGCGACGGCTGGTTGCGGATCTGTCCCAGGGCCTCCAGCCCGTTGCCGTCGGGCAGGCGCACGTCCAGAAAGACGAGGTCGAATTCCGCGCCGTCCAGCAGCCGCAGGCCGTCACGCAGGGTATGGGCGGCGAAGCATTCGTGCCCCAGCCGGGCGACCAGGCTCTCCAGGGTCTCGCAGACCTGGGGGTCGTCGTCGATGATCAGGATCCTGGCCATCATGCGTCCTTGTCGAAGACATCACGGATGGCTCGTCCGAGCATGTCCTTGTTGTAGGGTTTGCTTACGAATAGCTTGATATTTCCCGCCTGCGCCGAAAATTCCGCCGCCTGCTTGCGCCCTGAGATCATGATCACCGGCAGTTCGGGGCGGCACTCCTCCAACGCCAACGCAACATCGATGCCATTTTTGCCCGGCATGTCGAAATCCGTGATGACCAGGTCCACCTCCAGTCCTCCGCAGATGGCCTCGATGGCCTCGGCCGCCTTGTGGAACGGGTGCGTCGTGTAGCCCAGCTGCGAAAGCACGCGCGGGATGAGCTGCAATTGGTCCTCGTCGTCCTCGATGAAGGCCAGGCGCTCGCTGCCCATGGCCACGGCGCTGTCGCACTCGCCAGGGAGCAGGCAGAAGTCGCTCATGGAGGGCAGCAGGATGTCGAAACGGGTGCGGCCGGGGCCGCTCGACAGCCTGATCTCCCCGCCGTGGTTGCGCACGATGCCGTGCACCACCGCCAGGCCGAGACCCGTGCCCTCCCCCTTGCCCTTGGTGGTGAAGAAGGGGTCGTAGATCTTGTCCTGGATGCCCTCCGGGATGCCCGGTCCGTTGTCCTCGATGGTCAGCAGGCTGTAGACGCCCGGGGCGAGGTTGCCGCACTGCGGGTCTTCCCGGTCCAGGGACAGCCGGCCGAGGCCGATGGAGATGAGCCCTCCCCGCTCGCCCAGGGCCTGGAAGGCGTTGGTGGCCAGGTTCATGACGATCTGGTGCACCTGCGTCGGGTCGGCCAGGCACATGGGCAGGCTCTCCTCCACGGCCGAATGCACGGTGATGTTGCGCGGCATGGAAACGCGGATGAGCGCCACGGCCTCGCTGACCACTTCCCGCAGGTCCGTGGGCACGAAGCCCTCCTGGGTCGGCCGGCTGAAGGTCAGGATCTGCTTGATGAGCCCGCTGCCGCGCACCGCGGCCTTGAGGCAGCGCTCCAGGTCCTTCCAGACGATGCTGCCTTCGGGGATGTCCTCCATGGCCAGTTCGGTCGAGTTCATGATGGAGGTCAGGATGTTGTTGAAATCGTGGGCGATGCCGCCGGCCAGGGTGCCGATGGCTTCCATCTTCTGGGACTGCAGGAGCTGCTTTTCGAGGCTGATGGTCTGGGTGATGTCCTCGGCCGTGCTCAGGATGCCGACCACCTCGCCGCGCGGCCCGTGCAGCGGGACCTTGTTGACCAGCAGCCACATGTGCTCGCCCGCGGCGTTGCGAGTCTCCAGGCGCATGCGGAATCGCGGCTCGTTGTTCGCGATGACCTCCTTGTCGAGGTCCGCGATGCGCTGGATCTCCCCGGCGTCGGTCAGGACCTCGCCGTAGGTCTTGCCAAGAATGGCCGGAAGATCCGGCTGGCCGACGTGGGCCAGGAAGTTGCGGTTGGCGCCGATGATGCGCAGGCGCCTGTCCTTCCAGTGGACCAGCTGCGGGATGGTGTCGAGGACCAGCTGCAGCATGGCCTCGGAGGCGGCCAGGGCCAGCTCCGCGGCCTTGCGGTCCGTGATGTCCTCCACGAACCCTTCGAAATGGCAGAAGTCGTCGTCGCAGCCGCGCACGGCACGGGCATTCAGGTTGGCCGTGATGACGGAGCCGTCGCGGGTGCGGAAGAGGACCTCGAACTCGATGCTGCCCCGGTTCTGCTGGTAGAGTTCCACCACGCGTTCGCGGTCGCTCTGCTGATAGTAGAGGGTGGCGATGTTGGGGTTGACGGCGATGAGCTCCTCGGGGCTCGAGTACCCGAGCATGCGGGCCAGGGCGGGGTTGGCCACGATCCACGACCCGTCGGGCGTGGTCTGGAAGATGCCCAGAGCGGAGTTCTCGAAGATGGTGCGGTACTTTTCTTCGGCCGCGCGCAGGTCGTCCTCGGCCTTCTTGCGGTCCGAGATGTCGTAGATGACGCCGACGATGCCGGCGTTGTCGCCCTGGGCGTCGGCATAGGTAGCCTTGTGCAGCACGGCCGAGCGCAGGGACCCGTCGCCATGCAGAATCTGGGCTTCGTAGGAGTCCATGCGCCTGTCGAGCATGGGGGAGAACCGCGAGTCGGCCAGGGCCAGCTCCTGTGCGGCAAACGCCCTGTCGTTCTGCCAGTTCACCCCGAACCAGTGCTCGAAGGCGCGGTTGATGCCGGCGATGGCGCCGCTGCGGTCCGTGAACCAGAGAGGCACGGGCAGGGTGTCCATGAGGGTGCGCAGGAAGGACAGCTGGTTCTTGATGCGCACCTCGATCTGCTTGCGCTCGAGGATGTTGATGACCAGCAGCACGAGAACCATCGAAAGCAGGACCAGACTGATGATGATGGTCCAGAACTGGTGGCGGTTGATGGAATAGAACGGCGACGGCTCGTTGATGAGCACGCTGCCTTCGGGCAGCAGCTTCAGGTTGATGCCCAGGCGCATGAGCACCCGGTAATCGAACTTGGGCGGCTCGTCGGGGCTCACGGTGATGGGGATGTCCGCCGGGGACTCGCCGTTCAGGATGCGCAGGCCCATCTCGGCGGCGGCCTGGCCGTGGCCGTAGCCGCTGATGAGCTTGCCGCCCACCAGCCCGTGCCCGAGCAGAAACTCCCACGCGCCGTACAGGGGCGCGCCCGTCTGTTCCCAGACGATCTTGAGCAGGTCCTGGGCCGAATAGACGGCTTCGCCGACGTCCTTGTAGAAGGGAATGAAGAAGAAAATGCTGTCGCCGGCGGCAAAACGCACCTTGGAGATCAGCTCGTCCAGGCTGAACTCGTCCAGAAACTCGACCTCGATGCCGGGCGGAAGGAGAGGCACCTGCGCCCGCACCTGGTTGGCGATGGCCACGCCCGTGAGGCTCTTGTCGCCGATGACCACCAGCCGCTTCTTGCCCGGGTGGAACTTCAGGGCCATCTCGATGTTGCTCGGCACGTCGAACTCCTCGAGGACGCCCGTCATGCGGTTGCGCATGGGCACCTTGCCGGCCTCGACGTCGTTGATGCCGCAGAAGACGATGGGCGTATCCGGGAAAAGCTCGTCACCGTGCTGCGACATGAACTCGTAGGCGTTGTTGTCGGAGGTGACGATCAGGTCGAAGTGCATGTTCTTGAACTTGAACTTGTAATAATTGAGCAGGATCTCGTTGATCTTCTTCCCGGTGAAGCGCTTGGAGTCCATGTACTCTATCTGCAGATAGATGTTCTTCCCGCTCTTGCGAAAGGTGTCGCGAACGCCATCGAAAATGGAATCGGACCACTGGTACCCGTTATGGTAGGAGTTGAGGTAGAAGATATTGATCTTCTGCTCGTCCTGCGCCCAGGCTTGAGGAACGAAAAAAAGCAGGCAAAGGAAAATCAGGGCTGTTCGCACACACTCTCCGCAAAAATCCGTGGAAAGGCCGCAGGACCCCGGGGCCCTGCGGCCCGCGGGCTACCTTTCGGCGTTGATGTTCTTCAGGGCAATGTACAGAGCCTGGGTGCCCATGTTCTCGAGTCCCTGGGCCATGGCTGCGACATACAGCTGTTCCACCAGGGCCAGGCCCGGCAGGGCGATGCGCATCCTCCTGGCCTCGGCCAGGGCGATGCCCATGTCCTTGACGAAATGCTTGATGTAGAAGCCGGGGTCGAAGTCGTCCTTGGCGATGCGGCGGCCCAGGTTGTTGATGGACCAGGATCCGGCCGCCCCGCTGCCGATGACGTCGATGACCGCGTCCACATCGAGGCCTGAGCGCACCGCGTAGAGGAGCGACTCGACCACGCCGATCATGGTGCCGGCGATGAGGATCTGGTTGCTCATCTTGGTGTGCTGGCCCGCTCCGGGCCCGCCCATGAGGCGGATGTTCTTCCCCATCTTCTCGAAGAGGGGCATGGTCCGTTCGAAGGGCCCCGCCTCGCCGCCGACCATGATGGCCAGGGCCGCATTTCGCGCGCCGAGGTCGCCGCCGGAAACGGGGGCGTCCAGGGCATGCACCCCGCGGGCCGCGGCCGCCTGGTGGATCTCCACGGCCAGGGCCGGCTCCGAGGTGGTCATGTCCACGAGCACGGTTCCCGGCGCGGCGCGGTCGATGAGCCCGCCCTCGCCCATGTACACGGCGCGCACATCGGACGGGTATCCCACGATGCTGAACACGAAGTCCGAGCCTTCGGCCACGTCCCCGGGACTGTCGCACCACTGCGCCCCGGCCGCCAGGACGCTCTCGGCCGAAGCCTTGGTGCGGGTGAACACCCGGACTTCATGACCGGCGGCAAGCAGATGGCCGCACATGGACCGCCCCATGACACCTATTCCGACCCAACCGATTTTACTCATGTTTCCTCCAGAGTTTATACAAGATGAGTGCCAACGTGCACGATACCGCGACCGCCACAATCCGGGACGACAACCCGGATACTGCCGCCGGAAAAAATATAAAAAAGCATGATTTCAACAAGGTAGACAACCAATTGCCAAATGCGGAAAACATGCTTATAAGGAACGATTGTCGAGGTTAAATCAGACCATACGAGGTTGCCATGATCTGCCAAAAATGCGGAAGCGACTGCGTCGCCGAAGAAAACATCTCCTATCAGATGGAGTGCCGGAACCACCTGTTCTGTTTCGAAGACGTGCCTGCGCCCAGGTGCGCCGAATGCGGACACGTGACCATAACCCAGGATGCCATGGGCGTCATGCTCGCCAAGATAGAACAACTGTCGCAGAAAGCGACCATCTCCTACCACCGCTGCCGCTGGCCCAAGGCCCAGTCCCTCGACGACCAGGCCCAGCAGGCCGCCTCGTCCCAGGCCGCAGCGGAACTCGTGGAGACCATCAACAAAAGCGCCCGCAAATGACCCCTGCCCGCCCTGGAACGAAAAAAGCCGCATTCAGCGGCTTTTTTTTTGGGCTTTGAACGCCTGAAAGTCAAACCCCGCGCAGCCCTCATTCCTGCTTTCTGTCAAAGTACAGATTCGCCAGCGCCAGCACCGACGTCCCCAGGATCAGCAGAAACGAGATGGAATTGATGACCGGCGTGGAGCCGTCGCGCACCTGCAGGTAGAGGTTGATGGGCAGCGTGGGCTGGGAGCCGACCAGGAAGAGCGTGGTGTTGAAATTCTCGAAGCTCATCAGGAAGGCCACCGCGGCCGAACCGATGATGGACGGGCGCAGATAGCGCAGCGTGATGTACCAGATGACCTGAAGGCGGGTGGCGCCGAGATTCAGGGCGGCCTCTTCGAGGGAATGGTCGAATTTGCGCAGCCGGGCCGAGACCACCAGGGTCACGAAGGTGGTGATGAAGGAGAACTGCCCCGCCACCACCAGCCAGAAGCTGGGCCGGAAGAGTTCGATGTCGAGGTTCCAGTGGTCCTCGAAATAGATGCCCGCCGTGGTCGCGCCCAGCAGGATCGAGATGCCCAGGATGACGCCCGGGATGACCAGCGGGGCGAGCATGAGAAAGTAGAGGAAATTCTTCCCCCTGAAATTCTCCTGCTCGAACAGGAAGGCCGCACACACCCCCACCGCCACGCAGGACATGGAGACCCAGACGGCCGTCCGGAAGCTGACCCAGATGGCGCGCAGGTTGTCCGGGTCCTCGAAAATGCCGACGCGCTTCGGCCCGGCCGCGAGGAACCAGTCCAGGGTGAAACCCCGCCAGGGCAGGGACGGGAAGTCCGAGTCGTTGAAAGCCAGCACGCACGTCACCAGCAGCGGCGCGAAAAGGAAGATGAAATACAGGACGACAAAGACGACGAAGGCCCTGTCGTAGGCTCTGGATCTCGGCAGCGAGCGGATCATGACGCCACCTCGTCCAGCTTCTGGCCGGTGATCTTGAGCCCGACCCAGATGATGCCCGAACTCAGCACCAGCAGCAGGAAGCCGAAGGCCGCGCCCTGGTTCCAGTTGAAGCTGGCGATGAACTGGTTGTAGATCTGCTCCGTGAACCACAGGGAGTTCTTGCCGCCCATGAGGTTGGGCGTGAGGTAATTGCCGAGCACCAGCATGAAGACCACGATGGCGCCGGAGGTGATGCCCGGCTTGCAGTGCGGGATGATGATCGTGCGCCAGATGCAGATCTTGCTCGCGCCGAGGTCGTAGGCGGCCTCCACCAGGCTGTCGTCGAGGCTCTCCATGACCGAGACCAGGGGCACCACCATGAAGAGCATGGACGTGTAGACCAGGCCCATGATCATGGTCGCGTCGTTGTAGAGCATCTCCACGGGACGTTCCAGAAGCCCGAGCTGCAGCAGGAAGTAGTTCAGCACGCCGGACTCGCGCAGCAGGATCATCCACCCGTAGACGCGGACCAGCTCGCTGACCCAGAACGGCAGGAGCAGCAGGACCATCAGGAAGCCGCGCACCCCCGGCCGGGAGAGCTTGGTGATGTAGAAGGCCACGGGCAGGGACACGACCAGCGTGAGAAACGTGGTGATGATGGAGTAGGCCGCCGTGCGCACGAAGGTCAGCCAATAGATGGGCTCGGTGAAGAAGTTGCCGTAGTTCTCCAGGCTCCAGCCCCCGTCGGCCCGAAAGCTCAGGATGAGCAGGTCCAGGTGCGGGAGCACGATGAGCAGGAAGAGCCAGATCAGGACCGGCGTCAGGAAGACCCAGAAGAGGCCGGATCGTTTCATGGGCGCTCCTCCCCGCGGGCGAAGACGATGCCCGAGTGGGGGTGCCAGCCCAGGGTGATCTCCGCGCCGGGCCGGATGTGGTCGAAAGCGCGGTTCTGGGGCAGGGCCACGAGGAGCTCGTGCCCCGACGGGGCCGCCGTCAGCAGACGGCTGTTGGCGCCGTCGAACAGGATGGCCTTGACCGTGACCGGGAACGTGTTCAGCCCGTCGGTTCCGGCCGGATCGATGACCATGGCCTCGGGCCGCAGGAACAGGGTCGCCGGGCCCTTGTGCGCATCGGCCTTGCGGCGCGCGCGGAAGACCAGGGCCTCGTCGGTGCGGATCAGGACGGTCTCCCCGTCCATTTCCTCCACCGTGCCTTCCCAGCGGTTGTTGTCCCCGACGAACCCCGCCACGAAGGGCGTCTGCGGGTCCCCGTAGAGTTCCTGCGGGGAGCCGACCTGCTCGAAGCGCCCGCGGTTCATGACCGCCACGGTGTCGGACATGACCAGTGCCTCGGACTGGTCGTGGGTGATGTAGATGAAGGTCGTGCCGACCTTGGCCTGGAGTTTCTTGAGCTCGACCTTCATCTGCTCCCTGAGCTTCAGGTCCAGGGCGCCCAGGGGTTCGTCCAGGAGCAGCAGCTTGGGGTCGAGCACCAGGCAGCGGGCGATGGCCACGCGCTGCTTCTGGCCGCCGGAGAGCTGGTGGATGCGCTTGGCGCCGTAACCGGGCAGATCGACCCGTTCCAGGATCTCCTCCGTGCGCCTGCGGATCTCGGCCGCGGGCACCTTGCGGCGCCGAAGGCCGAAGGCGATGTTCTCGGCCACGTCCATCATCGGGAAAAGCGCAAGGTGCTGGAAAACAAGGTTCACGGGCCGCCTGTTGGGCGTGACCCCGCGCATGTCCTGGCCGCTGATCTCGATGTTCCCGCCAGTCTGTTCCTCGAAGCCCGCGATCATGCGCAGCAGCGTCGTCTTGCCGCAGCCCGAGGGGCCGAGGATGGAAAAGAAGGAGCCCTTGGGCACCTCGAAGGACACGTCGTCCACGGCCCTGAACGTTCCGAACTCCTTGACCAGACGGGAAATGACCAGATCGTGTTGCATGCGCTTTCCTTGTCGAAAAAAAATGAAGGTCCGAAGCGCAATCGCTCCGGACCTTTTCAGCTGTTAGTTGGCGGCCTTGACCTTGTCCAGCACCTTGCCTTCCATGGCTTCGAGCTTGGCAGGAACGGGCGGATACCACTTGATGTTGTCGATGACCGCCTGGGGGAAGGAACGGTCGAAGTTGGCCTGGAAGGCCGGGTCGATGAAGGGGCCGGCGCCCTTGGAGGCCGTGGGGGTCTTCTCGGCGGAGGTGAAGGCGCCGCTGTTTTCGGGCTTGAGCATGAAGTTGATCCACTTGTAGGCGGCGTCGACGTTCTTGGCCTTGGCCGGGATGGTGAAGGTATCGATCCAGCCCAGGGCGCCTTCGCTCGGGGCCACGAAGTCGAGGTCCTTGTTTTCCTCATGCAGCTTCCAGCCGCCGTTGTCCCACGCCTCGGCCACGGTCACCTCGCCCGAGCGGACGGATTCCAGCAGCTGATCGCCGTTGGCCCAGTAGTTCTTGACCAGGGGCTTGGCCTTGATCAGCTCGGCTTCGATCTTGTCCAGCATCTCGCCATAGGCCTTCTCGTCGCCGTACAGGGCGAAGGGGTCATAGCCCAGGGCGAATCCCAGGCCGATGAGCGCGGGCCTCTTCAGGCGGTAGCTGATGCGTCCCTTGTACTGCGGATCGATCAGCGCCTTCCAGGACGTGGCGCCCTTGGCCTGGGCGGTGTTGACCACCAGGCCCGAGGTGCCCCAGCAGAACGGCACGGCATAGGACTTGCCGCCTACCAGGGTGTTCTTCTTCACGGCTTCGAGCATGGAGGGGATGAACAGGTCGGACTGGATCTTGGCATAGTCGATGGGCTGATAGATGCCGAACTCCTCCTGCACCGAGGAGATGCGGTCCTGGCTGGGCTGGGCCAGATCGAAGCCCGCTCCGCGGGTGGCACGCAGCTTGGCGATCATCTCTTCGTTGTTGGAATAGGTCACCTCGACCTTGACGCCGGTCTCGGCTTCGAACTTGTCCACGAGTTCCTTGGGCGCGTAGCCTTTCCAGGTCAGCAGCTGCAAGGTGTCGGCCATGGCCAGGGAAGACCCGGCAAGCATCAGAACTGCCAGCAGAACGATCCGTTTCATACGAAATTCTCCTTATGAGGGTGTGGTGGAAAACCAGTACGGCTTCTACCACTGGCAACCAAAACTGACAAGCATGTGACAGGACAACGACAGGTTATAGACAGCTTCGAAACGGCCGAAACAACCCCGTCAGCAGCCGTTTCAAAAAGGAAACGGAACACATGCGGGAACCCAGGCGCAGCGTCGGAATGCCCTGCCGCGTGGCCGGAGGTGACGGCGGCTACCAGCCGATGATCATGCGGCTCTTGTCCGGAAAGGCCTTTCTGATGCGCAGGGCCGTGGCGTAGGACACCCATATGACCAGGGCGGAGAGGAAAGGGAGCAGATGCAGCCCGGCGATGGGGGCGTACAGGTCCTTGGCCAGCCAGATGAAGTAGATGAACCATCCGTGCAGGAAATAGATGGAGAAGCTGGAGGCCGCCAACTGTTTGAGAAGCTTGGAATCAAGGTCTTCGAAGCGGTGCAGGAAGACCATGAAGAACACGCACAGGCTCATCTTCTGCAGCAGGGAGATGTCGATTCCGTTGAACTCGAAGGGCGATTTCTGCAGATTTCCGCTCGTTTTCATGACAGCTGCCTGTAAAATCGCCAGAAAAATCACAAAAAGAAAAATCAAGCCGTCTTTTCCGCGAAATTTCTCATATATCCAGTCACGTTCCATGGAACACAAAATTCCAAACATGTACACCGGCGAAAAATATATCACCGACTGAACCACAGACCAGTTATTCACAGGCCGGTGCATAAAGAGAGAAAGAACGGTCAAAGCTGAAACCAGAATAATCTTGCTCTTTGTAGTCAAATGAATGAATTTTATATAGACAGGAGATATAAGAAAAACAGCCATGATAAAAGGTATATACCAATATACCATGACTCCTCCATACCAGTAATGAAGTAAAACAGGGCGAATTATCTGATCAAAAAAAGTATTCTCTGGTCCAAAATAAAACTCTTCATACGGGATTCGTGTGTACAGGGCCATGCACACGGGAAATATGGAGAGTAGCAGATACGGCACGTACACATTCTTGAATTTCTTCTTGATGAATGTTGCGTAATGAAATTTGGGATAGAAGACGTGATGGAAAAGAAATCCCGAGATGAACACGAAAAGCGATGTGCCGCCCGATATGAGGTTGGCCAGGGCCCGGTCCCAGAACGTCTCGAGTTCCCAGCCCGCGATGCCGTAGCTGTGCCCCAGGACGATGATGACGATGGTCACGGCCCGAAAATATTCGAAGGACCTCAAATGCATACCCAAACCCCACGAAGGCTGGCCGCGGGAGACAGGCTAGCGCACATCGCGCGGTCACGTGCCCGGACACGTCTGACCGCCGGCTTCGGGCACGAGCCCTGGCCATCGCCACATCGAAAAAATGTCAATATGTACAGGATGATAAAGAAAGTTGGGAAAATAATGCCACGCTTCCGCGGCAAAAGTTGAGGCGTATCTAATGAACATAAGTCCGGCCGTCCACTAGAAAATCGCGCCCTCGAACGACGTTTTCCGCGGGATGGCCCGAAATCTGCTTCGAGGGCTCAAAGCCCCCTTTTCATGACATGATTTTGACGCGGAGACGAAGCATGAGCCTTATCGACCCCATCCAACTGATGAACATTCTCGGGACAACCCCTGAACGCCGGAGCCGCTCCGCAGCCGCCGGTGAAGGGTTCCAGACCCACATGCGTCAGGCCATGGACGGCGGCAGCGCGCGCGAACTCGGAGCCCGGCTGGGCGGGTCGGCCATGGACAACTCCCTCATGCAGAGCGCCCTGAACGGCCTGGCCGCTCTCATGCGTCAACCTTCCGCCACCGCCAGGGCCGACCACGCCGCGCAAACCGGCTCCACCGCCGCTGTGGGCGACCTCTCCGCCGCCTTCGAGTCCGGCACCGAAGGGGTCGGCGCCATCGGCTACGACCGCAACGGCGGGACCTCCTACGGCACCTACCAGATCGCCTCCAGGCCCGGCACCATGAAGGAGTTCATCTCCTTCATGAAGGACAGGGAGCCCGAATGGGCCGCCGCCCTCAAGAAGGCGGGACCGGCCAACACGGGCTCGACCAAGGGGCGCATGCCCGACGTCTGGCGCAAAATCGCCGACCAGGACCCCGAAAAGTTCGGCCGGCTCCAGCGCGAATTCATCGCCGCCAGCCACTACGAACCCGCCCGGGACAAAATCCTGGCGCGCACCGGCGTGGACATGGACACCCTGCCCGCGGCCGCCCGCGAGGCGCTGTGGAGCACGGCGGTCCAGCACGGGCCGGCCGGGGCGAGCCGCATCTTCAGCCGCGCCATGAAATCCCTGGACAAGAACCTGCCCGAAAACCGGTTCGCCGAGAAGCTCATCGACAAGGTTTACGACAACCGCAAGACGCAGTTCGGCTCCTCCACGGCCAGCGTGCAGGCCAGCGTCCGCGGCCGCATGGACACGGAAAAGACCATGGTCCTGGCCATGCTGAACGGCGAGGACGCCACGGCTTAAAGGCTGAGGTTTTGATGGACGAAATGGACCTCATGGACGTTATGGACGTTATGGACCAGGCACGACCCTGTCCATAAGGTCCATAACGTCCATTTCGTCCATCTGGCCATCTGGCCCATCTGCCCTCATGCTTCCGGCTTTGTCGTCACTACCCGCTTGTACGTCTCCAGCAACTCCACGAAGGCCTCGTGATCCCCGCCCTTGTCCGGGTGCATGGCCATGGCCTTCTTGCGGAACACCCGCGCGAACTCCCGGCGCGACATCCTCCTGATCTCCTGCATGGACACCCCGAAGAGCTCCTTCACCCGCTCGGGCTGAACGGGCCGGGGCCGGGGCTGCGGGCGCCGGAAATCGTTCATGAAATCCTCGTAGATGCGCCGGAACCCGTCCGATTCAGGAAAATCGTAATCGAAATGCATGAAGGCGTAGCGCCGCAGATAGTGCTGCGCACCGGAAGGCAGGCCGAAACCGAAGGCGGGGTCGGCGAGGATGGAACAGAACTCGTGCATGAAGGCCTCGTCGAGCCGCTCCGGGTCCAGGGCCTCGGGCATGGTCCGGGCCGTGAGGTTGGCGAAATGGCGCTGGAGGTTCAGGATGGCATGCACGTAGGTCCTGGCCTCGCCCTTCGGCAACTCGCGCTCCATGCGCAGGAAAAGCTGTTCCGTCTCGTCCCGGCATTTTCCCGTGAGGGAGCGGAACATCCTGGGGTTGACCTCGTCGATGCGGCTCAGGTTGACCTCGCCCGAGCGCAGGTAGGCCATGCGCCTGCGGTCGAAGGGATGCAGGGCCCGGATTTCGTCCTCCTGGACCGAGGTCAGCACCGTCCGCCGCCACGGCTTGCCCCGGTCCGCCGGCGGCCTGTAGCCGTGGGGCGCGAAAGGGGCGAAGGCCTCGTCCAGGGCGTCCGCGTCCAGGTCCAGATGCGCCAGGGCGGCAAGGAGTTCCCCGTCGTAGTTCATGCCGAAGCGTCCGAAATGCGCAACCCGCCCGGGGTCCGCGCCCAGGTCCGCCAGGACCTCGAAGCCGAGCCCCCCGTCCAGCGGCACGGTCCGGCGCAGCTCGAAGCGCGCCCTTCCCTTTTCCCTCAGGGCCGCGACATACATCCTAATCCACCATCCAGTTCAAGGTCTGCCCGGCCAGGTACGGGACCACGGTTCCGATGCGTTCCGGCACGGTCCACGCCCTGCGCCTGAGCGTCACCTCCCGCGCCGGCGGCGCAAGGCGGTAGGCCGCGCAGGCCCGGTCCGAGACAAAGGCCTGCAGGCGGTCCAGGGCGCCCAGCTCCTCGAAGAGGGCGGCCAGGGCCGGCAGGGCCACGGGCGCGGAAAAAATGCCGGCGGCGCAGCCCGGGGCCTCCTTGGCCGTGACGGGATGCGGGGCCGTGTCGCTGCCGAAGAAGGCCCTGGGGTGGCTCAGGGCGGCCTCGCGCAGGGCCGCGCGGTCCTCGGGGCGCTTGGCCACGGGCTTGCAGAACAGGTGCGGCCGCATGAGCCCCCCGATGACGTCGTCCAGGGTGATGAGCAGGTGGTGCAGCGTCACGGTGGCGAAGAGGTTGCCGCAGCGTTCCAGCAGCGCGATCCCGGCCGCCGTGGTCACATGTTCGAGGACGATGCGCAGTTTCGGGAAATCGCGGGACCACCGCTCCACCACTGGCAGAAACGCCGCCTCGCGGTCCATGACGAAGCCGCATCCCTCCCCGTGGATCAGCAGCGGGATGTCCAGCGCCTCCATGTGCGCCAGGGTCGGCGCGGCCCGCTCCATGTCGGCCAGGCCGGCCTCGGAACCCGTGGTCATGCCGGCCGGATAGAGCTTGACGCCGACGATGTGCGGTTTGGCCTCCTCAAGCTCGGCGCGCGAGTATTCCCGGAAAAAGAGGGTCATGAGGGGTTCGAAAGGGTGTCCGGCGGCCTCGAGGATCGCCTGCCGGTATTCCAGGACCTGCGCCGCGCCGGTCACCGGCGGGGCCAGGTTGGGCATGACCACGGCCGCCGCGAAGGAACGGGCCGTGTGCGGCGCGACCAGCCTGAGCATGTCGCCCTGGCGCAGGTGGACATGCATGTCGAGGGGCGAGTGCAGGGTCAGCATGAAACCTCCAATTCAACCAGCTATATCAGGAGAGAAGATAGGCAAGCCCGGCGTAGCGGGCGAATTTTCCGATGAGGACCGGCGGGAAGAAGCGCAGCATGGGCAGGCTGAAGAGCCCGGCCACGGCGCACAGCGGGTCCCCGATGACCGGGGCCCAGGCCAGGAGCAGGCTCCACGGTCCGTATCGCGCGAAAATGCGGCGCGCCCGCTCGCGGTTGGCCTCCGACAGTCCCAGGAAACGCCGCAGGAAGGCCTCGCTCCCCCACCGCCCCACGGCCCAGGTGGTTGCCGCGCCCAAGGTGTTGCCCAGGGTGGCCGCCAGGACGCAGGCCACGGGGTCCGCCCCGGCCAGGATCATGGCCGCGAAGCCCGGCTCCGAAGGCACCGGGAAAACCGAGGCGGCCAGGAAGGCCAGGGCGAAGAGGCCGTAGAGGCCGTAATCCAGGAAAAACTGTTCCATGTCAGGCCGTGAAGAGGAAGGCGTTGGGAGTGGAGGCGACCCTGGGCCCGGCGCCCAGGATGCGCACGGCGTTCTCCGTCATGTCCTCGCGCGTCTGCCCCCGCACCAGGCCGGGCCAGAGGCTGTGGCCGTAGACGAAGTTGGCGGCCAGGTACGGCGCGTATTTCTTGTACATCTTGATGGCCCGCTCGGGCTCGTAGTGGCGCCAGACGGCCTCGATGACGGCCAGGGCCGCGCGCAGGAAGACGCCCTCGTCCGGCTCGAAGGCGCCGGACAGTTCGGCGAAGATCCACGGCCGGGCGATGGCCATGCGCCCGATGGACACCCCGGCGCAGCCCGTCTCGTCGAGCATCCGGGCGCAGTCCGCGGCGGAAAAGACGTTGCCGTTGCCAAGCACCGGGATGGACACGGCCCGCGCCACGGCGCGGATGTGCTCCCAGCGCGGCGGGCGGGACCTGCGGTCCGGGGCCACGCGCGGGTGGAAGGTCAGCAGGTCCGCGCCGGCGTCCTCGAAGCGCCGGGCCAGGTCCACGGCCAGGTCCGGCGTGTTCTCCCAGCCGCTCCGGAACTTGACCATGACGGGGCAGCGCACGGCCTCACGCACGGCGCGGACGATGGCCACGGCGCGCTCCGGGTCCTTCAGCAAGGCCGCGCCGTAGCCCTTCTTGCAGATTGCGGCCACGGAGCAGCCCATGTTGATGTCCACGCCCGAAAGCCCTTCGGCCTCGATGCGCCGGGCGGCCGCGGCCATCTCCCCGGGCTCGCCGCCGAAAATCTGGCAGACCAGGCTCCCGGCCTCCTCGTCGCGCCAGCGGAAGACCGGCGAGAGGCGGCGGTTCTCCCGGGGCACGGCGCGGGCGTTGCACATCTCCGTGACCATGAACCCGTACCCGCCGTATGCCGCCAGCACCTCGCGGAACGCCACGTGCCCCAACCCCGCCATGGGCGCGAGGACCAGGCGTGAGGGGAAGACGGCGGCGCCGGCTTTGAGCGGTGTGTCGAGCAGGGGGTGAGCTGGCTGCATGGGTGTATTCCGGAATCAAAAAAAGGCGCCCCTCGCATGAAGAGCGCCTCCGTGACGTCGCGTCCGCGGCCTCTTCAGGACAGCAGGAAATGGCGGATGACCAGCGATCCCGTGACCACTTCGACCAGCGCCAGTAGCACGGCCAGCATGTTGAACACGCCGTGCACCAGGGGCATGTAGCGGCGCTTCTTCTTGTCGCGGTCCATGATCACGCCCGTGATGTAGCCGCCGGCGATGCAGGGCATCATGAACTGGCCGATGATGTAGTGGTTGCCGGTCACGCCGTTGCTGCCCCACTCCCGGGTCACGGCAAACTGGCCCAGGACCAGCCCGGCCATCCACAGGATGTGCGTGATCTTGCCGAGCTTGACGTGATCGGCCCACATGAACTTGCCCCGCTTCCCGAAATGGTTGACCTGGAAGCGGACCCACCCGAGGGAGAGCACGTAGAGGGCCAGAACGGTGGCGGCGAGCTGCAGCAGGGGATGAATCCAGAGCATGATGAACTCCTTGAGGTGTGATGCGCCGGTCAGGCTTTCCCCGGGCGGCGGATTCGCCAGTGCATAGATGACGCCCGCGCGATTGACAAGACCGGACAGGCCTCCCTACGCGGCCTTGCGCGCCTGGAGCCTCCGGCGCCCGCCATCCTGCAGGGAACACAGCACCGGCACCACCACCAGCGTCAGCAGCGTCGCCACCAGCAGGCCGAAAATGACGGCCACGGCCATGGGGCCCCACCACTGGGCCGACTCGGACTTGGTGATCAGCTCCATCCTGAAGAAGTCGAAGCTCACGCCCGCAGCCATGGGCAGAAGGCCCAGGATGGTCGTCACGGCCGTCAGCAGCACGGGCCGGAAGCGGGTCAGCCCGGCCGTGACCAGGGCCTGGCGCGTCTCCATGCCGCCTTTCTTGAGCTGCTCGAAGTAGTCGATGAGCACGATGGCGTTGTTGACCACCACCCCGGCCAGGGAGATGACGCCCACGCCCGTCATGATGATGCCAAAGGCCGTGCCCGTGACCAGAAGCCCCAGGAACACGCCGATGAAGGACAGGATGACCGACGTCAGGATGATGAACGGCGTGACCATGGAATTGAACTGCGCCACGAGCACCATGAAGATGAGGAAGATGGCCGCGACAAAGGCTTCGGTCAGGAATTCCTCGGCCTTGCGCTGTTCCTCCTGCTCGCCGGCGAAGCCGTAGGAGTAGCCTCGCGGCCAGCTCATGGCCTTCAGTTTCCCGTCCAGCTCGCGGATGATGTCGTTGGCCAGCCTGCCGCTGACGTCGGAGGAGACCGTCACGACGCGCTTCTGGTCCTTGTGGTTGATGACGCCCAGGCCGCTCTCGAGCTCCACGCTGGCCAGGGTGGTCAGGGGGACGGGCTCGCCGCCCGGCCCCGAGACGGTGATGCGCCGCAGGGCCTCCACGGACTGCCGGTCCTTCTCGGGCAGCCTGGCCACGATGTCGTACTCGTCCTTGCCCTCGCGGTACACGCCGACCTTGGCGCCGTTGACCGCCGCCTTGACCGTGTAGGCCACGGTGTAGGTGTCGAGGCCCAGAAGCGCCGTCTTCTCCTTGTCCACGCGGATCTGGATTTCGGGCTTGCCCGTGACCAGGTTGTCCTTCATGTCCACGATGCCGGGGATGTCGCGCATGATGGCGCGCACCTGCTCGACCAGCGAAGCCAGCACCTGCATGTCGTCGCCGTAGATCTCCAGGCTGACGGGATCGCCCGTGGGCGGCCCTTCGTCTTCCTTCTCGACGCGCACCTCGGCGCCCGTGATCATGGCTGCCAGCCGCTCGCGGACCTCCCGGATGATGTCGAAGGAATTCCTTTCGCGCTCGGCGATGGGCTTGAAGTCCAGGGTCACGGAGCCCAGGTGCGTGCCGGAGCCGCCACCGCCGAAGCCGCCGCCCGTGGCCGCGCCCGTGCCGCCGATGACGTAACGCACGTCGCCGTACTCCCCTGCCACGGTCTCGATCTGGCGGACGCGGCGGTCCGTGGCGTCGAGGTTGGTGCCCACGGGCATCTTGACGTTGGCGTAGGCGCGCTTGGGCTCGGTCTCGGGGAAGAACTCCACCCCCTTGCCGAACTTCCCGAAGGCGAAGGCCGAACCGAAGAACATGAGCAGGCAGGCCGCGAGCACCACGGCCCGGTGGTCCAGGGACCACTCGAGCATCCGCCGGTAGGCCCGCTTGGAACGCGAATCGGCCCGGCCGCCGTCGGCTGCGAAACGGGGGGCCTTGGCCGTCTGGTAGCGGGCCGAGAGCACGGGGTTGACCACCAGGGCCACGAAGAGGGAGCCCGTCAGGGCCAGGATGACGGTCTTGGGCAAAAAGGACATGAACCCGCCCATGATGCCCGGCCAGAAGATCATGGGGAAGAACGCGCCCACCGTGGTCAGGGTCGAGGTGATGACGGGCCAGGCCACCTCCGAGGTGCCGTCCAGGGCGGCCTGGAAGCGGCCCTTTCCCTCCTGCATGTGGCGGTAGATGTTCTCCACGATGACGATGCCGTTGTCCACGAGCATGCCCAGCGCCAGGATCAGGGAAAAGAGCACCACCATGTTCAGGGTGATGTCCAGCGTCCGCAGCATGGCGAAGGTGATGAGCATGGACAGCGGGATGGCCACGGACACGAACACGGCCGAACGCCCGCCGATGAAGAGGAGCACCACGGCCAGGACCAGGATGAGGCCCGAGAGGATGTTGTTCTCCAGGTCCGAGACCATGCTGCGGATGTCGTCGGCCATGTCCGCCGTCAGGCTGATGGTCAGGGTGGGCGGCAGCATCTCCCGCATCTCGGCGACGATGGCCGCGACCTGGTCGTTGATGGCGATGATGTTCTCGCCGCTTCTCTTGATGACCTGCAGGGTCACGGCGTTCTCGCCGTTCAGGCGGCTGAGGCTCGTCTGGTCCTTGTAGTGGTCGCGGATGGAGGCCACGTCGCGCAGGTACACGGGGCGGCCGTCGCGCACGAAGGCCACGATGGAGTCGATCTCGGCCGGGTTGCGGAAATCCTCGGGCACGCGCACCTGATAGCGCATGTCGCCGATGTCCATGGACCCGCCGGGCATGTTCACGTTGCCGCGCTCCACGGCCTGCAGCATGGAGGTGAAGGGCACGTTGTAGGCGCCCACGCGGTCCAGGTCGAACTCCACGTGGATCTCGCGCTCCAGGCCGCCGATGATGCGCGCGTCGAGGACGCCGGGAATGGACTCGAAACGGTCCTCCAGATCCTCGGCGAAGACTTTCAGGCGCTTGAGGCTGAAGGGGCCCGACAGCACCACCTGAATGATGGGCATGTCGGAAAAGTTCATCTCGCTGATGACGGGGTCGTCCTCCAGGTCCGAAGGCAGGTCGCCCTGGGCCTGGTCCACCTTGTCGCGGACCTTCTGCAGGGCGTCGTCGATGTCGACGCTCGGCAGGAACTTGATGGCGATGGTCGATTTCCCGTCGTCGGACTGGGAGGTCAGCTCCTCCACCCCTTCGAGCCCCTTCAGCTTGCGCTCCAGGGGGACGGTGACGAGCTTTTCCATGTCCTCCGGGGCCACGCCCTCGTAGTCCGTGGTCACGAAGATGTAGGGGATCTGGATGTCCGGCGCGGCCTCGCGCGGCAGCTTCGCGTAGCTGTAGAGGCCGGCGACGACGATGAGCAGCAGGGTGACCAGGACCAGGGGCTGCCGGGCGAGGGCTCCTTCGTTGACGATCATCGCACGTTCACCTTCGTCCCGTCCTCGACCTCGGTCTGCCCGGCCACGATGAGCCGGTCGCCGGGTTGCAGCCCGCTGACGATCTGCACCCTGTCGCCCTCGATGACTCCGGGCAGCACGGTCCGGGCCCGGGCCACGCCGCCCTCCTCGATGAAGACGACGCGCTCGCCGCCCTTGTCCTGCACGGTGAAGAGCGGAACCGCGACGGCCCCCTCGACCAGGCGGCGCAGGAAGGCGGCCCGCGCGATCATGCCCGGGCGGATTCTGCCGTCGGCATTGTCCGTCACCACGCGGACCTGGAAGGTGCGGGTCGCGGGGTCGGCCTTCCAGGCCACGAAATCGACGCGGCCTGGCCAGCGCGCCTCGGGGTAGGCGTCCACGCGGAGTTCCACGTCCTGCCCCTGGGCAAGGTAGCGCACGTCGGCCTCGGGCACGCTGAAATTGACGCGCATGGTGCCAGCGTCCACCACGTCGGCCACGGGCGCGCCCTCGGCCACGAATTCGCCGGGATCGACGTAGACCTTGTTGACCACCCCGGCCAGGGTCGAGCTGACGATGCCGTGGCTGTAGGCCACCTGGGCCTCGCGCAGGACCGTGCGGGCCACGGTACCCGCTCCCCGTCAATCAGTTTCTGGAGCACGTGCTCCATCTCGCACGCCCGCTGCTCGAGCCTCGTGGGATCGATCTCGATTTCAAGGAGCGTGGTGAGGACTTTCAGGAGACTTGCAGCACTTCTCGGGTCCACGAGATACCCCGAAGTCTCCCCCATAAGGCAGACCCCCTCGATCCCTCGGGAAATCCCAAGCCCGAGGAGAAGCCCTGCCGCACCGATGATCCCGCCACCGGGCTCATCTCTTCCGACGACTCCTCCCGCGGACTCAATCATCCCTCGGAGATACGGCTGGTTGACAGCGCCGAGCACCCTTGGTTCATCAACAAGGTGCCCAACTCCGTATCCTCCAAGGGTATATACGCGGGAAACCCCGCATTCTGCCGCGATGTTAAGATAGGCGTCTGCAAG
>CALMTS010000068.1 GCA_937872685.1 uncultured Desulfomicrobium sp. | reverse complement strand
GTGTGCGATGGTGGCGTCCCCAAGGGGATTTGAACCCCTGTTATCGGCGTGAAAGGCCGGTGTCCTGGACCTAGCTAGACGATGGGGACGCAGTGGCTGGGCGACTTAGATTCGAACTAAGATTGACGGAGTCAGAGTCCGCTGTCCTGCCGTTGAACGATCGCCCAGCAAGGAAAAGCCTCATTAGGGAAAGAGCCCGGGGCTGTCAAGACATGAATGAGGGGTTTCTACCAGGAGCCCCCCGCGGAGAGGCGCGGATCGTACATGGTCTGCAGGACGAGGATGTCGGAGTCAGAGAACCAGCCGTTCTTGTCTTCCTGGGCCTGCCGGGAATTGAGGACCGAGTCGGGGGAGGCCTTGGGGTGGGCCATGACGCCCAGGGCGTGCATGAGTTCGTGGCGCACGATCCACAGTTTCTGGCCGCCCGAGGTCTGGAAGTCCAGGTGCAGGGCGATGTCGGCCCGCCTGATGACCCCGCCCGGGGAGGCGACGAGCCGCGTGAAGCCACGGATGAGCTGTCCCATCTCCTGCCACCCGGCCGCGCCCTCGGCGCTGGAGGTGACGGCTTCCTGCCATTCCTCGCGCGAGTCGGTCAGAAAGAAGCGGATGTTGGCCTGGCTTCGCGACGAAACCTCCCGGAAAAGGAGGCCCGGAATGATGCGGCGCAGTTCGTTCACGACGGTTTCCACATAATATTTGCCTTCAAGGCGGTCCCTGCCGCCGATCCAGTATTCCACCGGCTGTTCGAAGCGGGTGATGGTCCCGCCGGGGATGTAGTCGCGCAGGACCGCGTCGGCGTCCGCCCATGACGTGGCGGGCAGAAGCAGCAGCATCAGCAGCGGGACGAGGAGTGAGCGGCGCATCATTTCTCCGGAATTTCGAGGTCGGGACGGAAATGGCGGACATAGGCTCGGTAGCACGCCGTCACCGGCGAGGACGGGTCCATGCACGGCAGCAGGTTGCCGATGGGGTCGGGCCGCGGCGCGGGGGGCGAGGGCGGCGCCGTCGGCAGGAGCGATTCGTCCAGGGCCGGGCGGCCGGCCATGAGCTCGATGGTGACTTTCTGGAAGAACGTCGTGCCCAGGAAGGCGTTGGCCTTGTCCAGGATGGTCTGGGCGAAGAAGGAAAATTCCTGCATGACCATGGAATTGGTCGCGCCGAGGATCATGGTTTCCTTGCGGTGCCCCAGGGGGCGGATCATCCCGGCGATCTCGGGGCCGAGGATTCCGGACCAGTTCCGCCAGAGCCTGGCGATGGCCAGTTCCAGGGCCGCCTCCGGCGTGCCCAGAATTTTGTCGAGGGCCTCGGAGACGGAGCAGGTTTTCGTGTGACGTTCGCGCATCCTTTTCGACTATCCATCTTGCCGTCGCCAGGCAAGGCCGGTTCTTGACCTTTGCCTCCGGGGCATGTAGGCGAGGCTATATCAGGATATCTTGATATAGAAAAATAACCCGATTCCCCCATGAAAATACTGACACAGACCAAGGCCCTGGCCGACGAGACCAGGCTTCGCCTCCTGGGCGTCCTGGCCAGGCACGAGCTCAACGTGGGCGAAATCGTGCAGGTCATGGGCATGGGCCAGTCGCGCATCTCCCGGCATCTCAAGATTCTCATGGAGGCGGGGCTGGTGAGCTGCCAGCGTCACGGCCTGTGGGTTTTCTACAACGCCGCCGCATCCAACGGCTCGCGGATGCTGCTGAGCGCGGTGCTGGACGGGCTCGCGGACCTGCCAGAGCACCGCATGGACATGGACGCGGCAGCCCATGTCCTGAGCGAGCGGCGCCGCTCCACGACCCGCTTTTTCGACGAGATTTCCTCGGACTGGAAGCGCCTGAGCCGCGAGATGCTCGGGGATTTCGAACTCGGCCCGGCCATCCTGGGCAGCCTGGCCGCCTCGGGCCGTCCGGCCGGCACGGTGGTGGACCTGGGCTGCGGGCCGGGGCTGCTGCTGGGCCATCTGGCCGGGGCGGCGGGGCGCGTCATCGGCGTGGACAACTCGGCGCGCATGCTCGACGCGGCGGCCAAGCTCCTGCCCGAGGGGCCCGAGGTCAGCCTGCGCATCGGAGACCTGGAGCACCTGCCCCTGCGCGATGGCGAGGCCGACGCGGCCATCATGTCCCTGGTCCTGCACCATCTGGCCGCGCCCCAGGCCGGCATCGCCGAGATGGGGCGGGTGGTGCGCCACGGAGGGCAGGCCGTGCTGGCCGATTTCCTGCTCCACGACAACGAGACCCTGCGCTCCCGCTACGGCGACCGCTGGCTCGGATTTTCCCCCGAAGACCTGCGCACCTGGCTGGAGAGGGCCGGCTTCCAGGAGGTGTCCTGCACGCGGCACCCCGTCAACCTGGGGTTGACGCTCATGGTCATCACGGCCAGGCGCGAAGAATTTTCCGTATAAAACATCGTTCGCCACGAACGAAAGGAGACAACATGACGTTACCCATCGATCCCTCTCTGGACTACAAGGTCGCCGACATGGGCCTGGCCGGGTGGGGCAGCAAGGAAATGCAGCTGTCCGAGCGCGAGATGCCCGGGCTCATGGCCCTGATCGACAAGTACGGCGCCGAAAAGCCCCTCAAGGGCCTGCGCGTCACCGGCAGCCTGCACATGACCATCCAGACGGCCATGCTCATCAAGACCCTCCATGCCTTGGGCGCCGACGTGCGCTGGGCGTCCTGCAACATCTTCTCGACCCAGGACCACGCCGCGGCCGCCGTGGTGGCCGAGGGCCTGGCCAAGGTCTTCGCCTGGAAGGGCGAGACCCTGGAGGACTACTGGTGGTGCACGGAGATGGCCCTGACCTGGCCCGACGGCACCGGCCCGGACCTCATCGTGGACGACGGCGGAGACGCGACGCTTCTGGTGCATGAAGGCGTGAAGGTCGAGAAGGATCCGTCCCTGCTGTCCCGGACCACGGACAACAAGGAATTCCGCTGCGTCCTCGACCGCCTCATCGCCAGTTCCAAGGCCGACCCGCAGAAGTGGACGAAGATCGCCGCCCGCATCCGCGGCGTGTCCGAGGAGACGACGACGGGCGTGCACCGCCTGTACCAGATGGCCAAGAACGGCGAGCTGCTTTTCCCGGCCTTCAACGTCAACGACTCCGTGACCAAGTCCAAGTTCGACAACCTCTACGGCTGCCGCGAGTCCCTGGCCGACGGCATCAAGCGGGCCACGGACATCATGGTCGCGGGCAAGGTCGTGCTGGTCTGCGGCTACGGCGACGTGGGCAAGGGCTGCGCCCAGTCCATGCGCGGCTTCGGTGCGCGCGTGCTGGTCACCGAGGTCGACCCCATCTGCGCCCTGCAGGCGGCCATGGAAGGCTACGAGGTCACGACCATGGCCCGGGGCTGCCTGGAGGCCGACATCTTCGTCACGGCCACGGGCAACTACCACGTCATCCGGGGCGAGCACATGGAGCTGATGAAGGACGAGGCCATCATCTGCAACATCGGCCATTTCGACAACGAGATCGACATGGGCTTCCTGGAGAACACCCCCGGCTGCACCAAGATCACGGTCAAGCCGCAGGTGGACAAGTGGGTCCTGCCCTCGGGCAAGAGCCTCATCGTCCTGGCCGAAGGCCGCCTGGTGAACCTGGGCTGCGCCACGGGGCACCCCAGCTTCGTCATGTCCAACTCCTTCACCAACCAGGTCCTGGCCCAGCTCGACCTGGCCAGAAACGACTATCCCCCGCAGGTCATGACCCTGCCCAAGGTCCTGGACGAGGAAGTGGCGCGCCTGCACCTGGCCCGCCTGGGCGTGGAGCTCGAGACCCTGTCCCAGGAGCAGGCCGACTACATCGGCGTGTCCGTGAACGGCCCCTTCAAGCCCGACCATTACCGCTATTAAACACCTCCATGTGAAAAGGAGACACCCATGATATTGAACGCCGACCACTACCTGTTCACTTCCGAGTCCGTGACCGAAGGCCATCCCGACAAGATCGCCGACCAGATCTCCGACGCCGTCCTCGACTGCCTGCTGGCCCAGGACCCCCGCTCCCGCGTGGCCTGCGAGACGCTGGTCACCACCGGCATGGCCGTCATCGCCGGCGAGATCACGACCGAGGCCTACGCCGACCTGCCCGACATCGTGCGCTCCACCGTGCGCGAGATCGGGTACGTCAGCTCCGACATGGGCTTCGACGCCAACACCTGCGCCGTGCTGTCCTCCATCGACAAGCAGTCCCCGGACATCGCCATGGGCGTTGACCGCGCCAAGCCCGAGGACCAGGGCGCCGGCGACCAGGGCATGATGTTCGGCTACGCCACCACGGAGACGAGCGCCCTCATGCCCGCGCCCATCTACTACGCCCACGGCCTGAGCCGGAGGCTGTCCGAGGTCCGCAAGGCCGGCATCCTGAACTTCCTGCGCCCCGACGGCAAGACCCAGGTCTCCGTGGAGTACCGCAAGGGCAAACCCGTGCGCATCGACAACGTCGTCGTGTCCTCCCAGCACACCCCCGAGGTGAGCTACGAAGAGATCGTCGAGGGCATCAAGCGCGAGGTCATCCACAAGGTCATGCCGGCGGAGATGATGGACGAGAAGACCCGCATCTACATCAACACCACGGGCCGTTTCGTGGCCGGCGGGCCCCTGGCCGACTGCGGCCTGACGGGCCGCAAGATCATCAACGACACCTACGGCGGCATGGGCAACCACGGCGGCGGCGCCTTCTCGGGCAAGGACCCGTCCAAGGTCGACCGCTCCGGCGCCTACATGGCCCGCTACGTGGCCAAGAACATCGTGGCCGCGGGCCTGGCGGGCACCTGCGAAGTGCAGATCGCCTACGCCATCGGCGTGGCCGAGCCGGTCTCCGTGCTGGTCACGACGGGCGGCACGGGCGTGGTGCCCGACGAGGTGCTGACCAAGGCCGTGCGCGAGGTCTTCGACCTGCGTCCGTACTTCATCATCAAGCGCCTGAACCTCATCCAGCCCATTTACAAGAAGAGCGCCTGCTACGGCCACTTCGGCCGCGAGGACTTCGTCTTCCCCTGGGAAGTGACGGACGCCGTCGACGATCTGAAGACTGCCGCCAAGGTCTGATTCCGGCATGCCGGCATAGCGCGGGGCGGGGAAACCCGTCCCGCGTTTTTGCGCACTTGACCCCCGGCGTCCGGAGGAACAAGAACAGTCCATGTCCAAACGGAATCCGCCTGCACCCACACCCACCGACGCGATCCTGGAGAGCATCTCCGACGGCGTCTTCACCGTGGATCTCGGCTGGCGCATCACCTCCTTCAACCGCGCCGCCGAGGAGATCACCGGCGTCCCGCGGTCCGAGGCCCTGGGGCGGTTGTGCTCCGAGGTCTTCCGCTCCAGCCTGTGCGGGGGGGCCTGTCCCTTGCAGGACACGCTGGCCTGCGGCAGGCCGCGCATCGGCATCTGCGGCTACATCATCACGGCCCAGGGGGACCGCGTGCCCATCAGCGTCTCCACGGCGGTCTTCCGCGACGAGGAGGGCCGGGTCATGGGCGGCGCCGAGACCTTTCGCGACCTGTCCGAGGTCGACGCCCTGAAACGCGAGCTGGAGGGGCGCTACCATGTGGGGGAACTTTTCAGCCGCAGCCCGCGCATGCACCGGCTCTTCGAGGTCCTGCCGGCCATCGCGGCCAGCCCCAGCACGGTCCTGGTCACAGGCGAGACGGGCACGGGCAAGGAACTTTTCGCGCGCACCATCCACGACCTGAGCGCCCACGGCGAGGGGCCCTTCGTCGCCGTCAACTGCGCGGCCCTGCCCGACACGCTCCTCGAGTCCGAGCTCTTCGGCGTCAAGGCCGGGGCCTACACCGGCGCCACCCGGGACCGCCTCGGCCGTTTCGCCCAGGCCCGGGGCGGGACCATCTTTCTGGACGAGATCGGCGAGATCAGCCCGGCCCTGCAGGTGCGCCTGCTGCGCGTGCTGCAGGAGCGCACCTTCGAGCCCCTGGGGGCGTCCCGTACCGAATCCACCGACGCCCGCGTCATCGTGGCCACCAACCGCAACCTCCCGGAGTTGATCCGCACCGGGGCTTTCCGCGAGGACCTCTATTACCGCATCAACGTCGTCCGCCTGGAGCTGCCGCCCCTGCGCGACCGCAAGGACGATCTCGGCCTTCTGGCGGAGCAGTTCATCAGCCGTTTCAACCGCGTCCAGAACCGCAATGTCCCGGGCATCAGCCCCGAAGCGCTGTCCCTGCTCATGGCCCACGACTGGCCGGGCAACATCCGCGAACTCGAGAACTGCATCGAACGCGCGTTCGTGCTGTGCGGCGACGGGCGCATCGACATCCGCCACCTGCCCGAGGAACTCATCTCCGCCGTTCCCCATGGGTGCGAACACGCCTCGGTCCACGACCTTCTCGACCGCCAGGCCATCGAGGCCGCTTTGGAGCGGGCCGGCTTCAACCGCCTGGCCGCGGCGCGGGCCCTTGGCATCCACAAGACCACCCTTTTCAGGCGCATGAAACGTCTGGGCATGGCCCTGCCGGCCCGCGACGGGAGATCGGGCCCAAGAACGTAGCCTCCCTGCAACTCCGGCGCGCCTTGAGGTGCGTTCCCGCAACCCTCTTGCTGTCCGGCGTCCCTCTGAAGGCCCGGCTAGCGCCCACCGGAGGCCGTTCGAAGCGGTTACCGGTTCCGGCACGCTCCATGCTTTGCCATGGCGCAAAGAGGAGCTTTCATGTCCCGCATAGCAGTGCATCATTGGCAGCAGCGCATCGCTCCGGTCTTCGACACCGGGGGGAGCATCCTTGTCCTGGAGAGCGGGACGGGGGCGCGCGAGGAGTGCCTTCTGTTGTGCCTGAAACCCCTGCACAGGGCCGAAGAGTTGGCCGCGTTGCATGTGGGGACGCTCATTTGCGGGGCCATCTCCAGACCCATGAAGGAAGCCTTGTCAGCCCGCGGCATTTCGGTCGTCGGGTTTGTCGCCGGCGATCTGGAGCGGGTCATCGCCGCGTGGCGGTGCGGGCGCCTGGACGAGACCTTCGCCATGCCCGGCTGCGCGCGGCGGCGGCACGGCCGGCGCGGTTCCGGGCCGGCCGGAGGGGCCGCAGGTTCCTGAAGCTCCGGGGGCATGGGCGAGGGCATGCATGGAATGAACATCTACAGCACATTCGGAGAAATTTGATGGAGAACATGGAGAACGGGGCCGCGCATGGTGCGGCCAGACCCAAGGCGTCGTCGTGCGACTCGTGCGGGGATTCATCGTGCTCGGCGGCCAGGCGCGATTTGAATGAATCGGATCAGGATTTCCAGGAACGCCGGGCCTTGCAGTCCAGGCTCTGCCGCATCGGCCACAAGATCATGGTCATGTCCGGCAAGGGCGGCGTGGGCAAGAGCACCGTGGCCGTGAATCTGGCCATGGGCCTCATGCTGGCCGGGAAGAAGGTCGGCCTTCTGGATGTCGACATCCACGGCCCCAGCGTGCCGACCATGCTCGGCCTTGAGGGCGCGAGCATCGAGCAGGGTCCTGACGGCCTCCTGCCCGTTGAGCTCGGGCACCTGAAGGTCATGTCCATGGGCTTTCTGCTGCGCAACCCCGACGATGCGGTGATCTGGCGCGGCCCGGTCAAGGGCGGGGTCATCAAGCAGTTTCTGAAGGACGTGGCCTGGGGCGATCTGGATTACCTGATCATCGACGCGCCTCCCGGCACCGGCGACGAACCGCTTTCCATCTGCCAGCTCATCAACCCCATCGACGGTGCCGTGGTGGTGACCACGCCCCAGCGCGTGGCGGCCATGGATGTGCGCAAGTCCATCACCTTCTGCGCGCAGGTGGGCATGGAGGTGCTGGGCGTTGTGGAGAACATGAGCGGCTTTGTCTGCCCCAAATGCGGCGAGGTGACGCATATCCTGCGGTCCGGAGGCGGGAAGCGGATGGCCGACGACATGGGCGTGCCGTTTTTGGGGTCCATCCCCATCGACCCGACGGTGGCCGAGGCCGGTGATCTGGGCCAGGCCTTCGTTCTGCACCACGCATCGAGCCCCACGGCGGAGATCATGCGCTCGGTGGTGGCCCCGCTCCTCAACCTGCCAACGCGCGGACAGGGCGCGTGAGCCGGGGCGCGTCATGAGAAGAGCCATACTGACGGTGCTGGTCGACAACAAGGCGGGCTTCGGTTGCGTTTCGGAGCACGGCTACGCCCTGTGGATCGACGCAGGCGAAAAGCGGATTCTGCTGGACACCGGCCAGGGCACCGCCCTGGCCGGCAACGCCCGGGCCCTGGGCATCGATCTGGGCCTGACCGACTCTCTGGTCCTGAGCCACGGGCACTACGACCACACGGGCGCGCTGCCCCTGGTGCTTGGCGCCGCACCACAGGCGCGGCTCCATTGCCATCCGGGCGTGACGGAACCGCGCTACAGCGTCCGGGACGGCCAGGCCCGGGACATCCGCATGCCCCAGGCGTCCATGCGTGCCCTGAACGCCCTGCCGCCGAACCGTCTGCGCTGGAGCGGGGAGCCCGCGTCCCTGGGGGCCGGGATGGGGCTGAGCGGATACATCCCGCGGCGCACGGATTTCGAGGACACGGGCGGACCGTTCTTCTTCGACCCCCATGGCCACCGGGCCGATCCCATCGACGATGACCAGAGCCTGTGGATCGCCACGGACGAGGGCCTCGTGGTCTGCACGGGCTGCTGTCACGCGGGGCTCATCAACACCCTGACGCATTTGCGCGGGATCACCGGCGAGGGGCGCATCCGCGCCGTCATCGGCGGCCTGCACCTGGGCGCCGCCTCGGACGAGCGCCTGGAGAAGACGGCGAGGGCCCTGCGCGAAATGAAGCCGGGGCTGGTCGTGCCCTGCCACTGCACGGGCGAGGCGGCCACCGCCTGGCTGGCCGACCATCTGGACTGCGAGGTGCGCACGGGCTATGCCGGAATGCGGCTGGACACGTCGGCATTGTGAACGCGGTCCGGCCGGGCCATCCACAGGAGGAACGCATGACCTATCGCATCCATCCCATCGTCATGGGCACCAAGGTCTTCGACAAGGGCATGATGACCTACCAGCACGACTACGGCGTGCCCTTCACCATCCCCATCTACTGCTGGTACCTGCAGGGCGGCGGGAAGAACATCCTGGTGGACACGGGCGAGATGCACCCCGTCGTTTCGGAGGAGCGGGAGCGGGCCATCGGCGGGAAGATCCACACCTTCGAGGAGGGGCTGGCCAGGTACGGCCTCGCACCGGAGGACATCGACATCGTCCTGCACACCCACCTGCACAACGACCACTGCGAGAACGACTCCAAGTGCGTGAATGCGAAGATCTACGTGCACGAGAAGGAGCTGGCGCGCATCCACGATCCGCACCCCCTCGATTTCCGCTATCTGGAGGACTACATCGAGGAGGTCGAGGAGAACGGGCAGATCGTGCCCCTGACCGGGGATACGGAGATCCTCCCCGGCATCACCATGATCCACACCCCGGCCCATACCGAAGGCGGCATGTCCGTGCGCGTGGAGACGGGCAAGGGCAGCGTCCTCATCTGCGGCTTCTGCACCATCCTCGAGAACCTGTACCCGCCCAAGGCGGTCACGGCCATGGAGATGGAGGTCATTCCGCCCGGAACCCACGTCAACGCCTACGAGGCCTACGAGACCCTGGTGCGGGCCAAGACCCTGGCCGACCACATCCTGCCCCTGCACGAACCGAAGTGGGCGTCCATGGAGACGGTTCCGGAATAATGCTGGTCATCAAGTGCGCCGCCTGCCGCAGGAAGCTGTGGCGCTACCGCAAATTGGGGCCCGGCGAGGTGCTCAGGTGCCACCGCGAGCGCATCGAGAAGGTCTGGTTCCTGGAGGAGCGGGACGGGAAGGTCTGGTGCGAGTGCGGCAAGGCCGTGGGCATCGACAAGGGGACGTTCATCAAGATGAACAGGAATGCGTTTACGTATTCGGGGACGAAGATCGATATTTAGGCCGGCGGATGCGATTTGTGCGGGGAGCCCGGGTGGCGTTGGGAGGCTGGTTGGCGCAGGGAAGCTGGCTGGCGCAGGGCGGCCGCGGGTCGGGGCGT
>CALMTS010000067.1 GCA_937872685.1 uncultured Desulfomicrobium sp. | reverse complement strand
TTGCATCTGAAATCTTGCATCAATACATAACGAAATAATACGCATACTTCAAAAATTCGATATACAAAACTAAGACTCGACGCCACCACGACTCCGATGGGTCCGGAACGGGATAAACCTCAATCAGGATCCCCTCCCCTTCAAAGACACGCTGAAATGCCCAGAGAGTTCTACGCGTATGGTAATCCGACGTTACCACAAGCAATCTGCGGATCTCGGGATGGGCGCGGACATAATCGCGTGTATTCTCAGCATCGTGGATCGTGCCGCTGGCCGTGTACTTCAAAAGGACGATGGCGTCTTCTGGGACACCCTTTTCGACCAAATCTTCCTTTGCCCATTCAACCAGATAGAGATTACGCCCATGTTTTGGGGAGAAATCCGCCCGCACGCCGTCGTTCGTCAGCAAGACTTTCGGGGCGACACCATCTCGGTAAAGGCGTGACGCGATGGGCTCTCGGACCTGCCTGCTGCCAGCCATGAGTACAATGGCGTCAGCCTGAGACGTTGAACAGGGAAGGACCAGGAAGGACTCAACGGCCAGCGGCACAACCAGAGCCAAGCAGCCAAGCAGTGTGAGGCACGCAATTACAACCCGCAGAGTTCTCCGGTTGACCACTCCGCTGCCCTTCTTGGTCCTCACGACGACTCAGCGTTCGGAAGGCGCCCACATGACCATGCGGTTGCCTTTCAGGTAGCGAATCCAAGCCACGAGGATTGCAGCGTTCACCACCAGAAAGTAATTGGGGATTTTCAGAAGTGAAGACTTCGGCTCAAGCCTGCCCGACCAGACCAGAAAAGCCAGGCCGTAAAAGGCCAGTTGCCCGAGCAGAAGCACCGCGTACTCCCATGCTTCGAAAGCCAGGAAGATATTGGCCGTGAAAGCGGTAAAAAGGAAAACCGGAACCAGCCAGCGCAACAGTTTGTGGCAAAAATACTGATAGGCGAACAAGCCATAACGCCTGACATTCAAAAATTCCGTATTGCGGAAGAACACAGTAAGCCCGCGGAGGACGGTGCGCACCTTGCGGTCGAACTCCTTCTTGCTGTCGGAAATATCCGCGTACATCCCGATAGTCCGCTCATCACTGACCCCGCGTAGCCCGAGTCTCATGCTGTTGAGCACCGTCCGGAAGTCACTCTGCATATCCCCGGAAAAATCCCGGCAGACCTCACGACGAGCAGCAAAAAAAGACCCGCTCAAGCCCACCAGTGAATTGACTCTGGATTCCAGTGCCCTCAGCCACATCTCATAACGAACATAAAAACCTTCACCGCAAGGCTTCCCGTCACGCCCCAGAACGCGATCAACGCTGCTGACACAGCCAATGGATGGATCAGCAAAATTGGCGGCAATTTCACGTAGGCCATGAGGTTCGATACGGGTGGAGGTATCGGAAAAGACAATGATGTCCCCGCTGGCGAGAGCTACAGCATCCTTCTGTGCGTGCTCCTTGCCCCGGCGCTCCGGCAAATCGAGCAACTCAATTCCGTGGGAAGCGTATTCCCGAACAATGATGTTGGTCTGGTCCGTGGAACCGTCCGAGGTTACGATGATTTGGAGTTGGTCACGAGGATAATCAAGGGCCAGGGTGTTCTCGAGTTTCTCACGAATGCGCTTCTCCTCGTTGCAGGCGGCGATGATCAGGGTCATGGGAGGTAGACATGAAGCGCGTTCCACGGGCTTGGAACGGAATT
>CALMTS010000066.1 GCA_937872685.1 uncultured Desulfomicrobium sp. | reverse complement strand
GCGCACGATCTCGCAGCCGGCCCGGGCCAGGGCGTCGATCTGGGCCAGGGTGGCTTCCGTGTCGCGGGTGTCCGTGTTGGTCATGGACTGCACGCGCACAGGGTTTTCGCCGCCGATGCCCACCCCGCCCACGGTCAGGGAACGTGTCGCGCGGCGGGGGGCGAGAATGGATGCGTCTGTTGTTGTCATGGCGGGGGAGCGTAATGAATTTGGCGGTCAAAGCCAAGGTGGGGAAAATCCGAAAATTTCCCTCCCCTGTCAGCTAGGCGACAGACAAAAAAGCGTGCTATGGGCTAGGGCAGTCCCATTGGCCCGCCCCAGGGCGGCAAGGTTGCTTCCATTACACGAGGACCCGGCGCAGGCCGTAAAACTGAAGGAGGGTTCCCATGGCCAAGGAAAGGGAAATTCATGATCTGAGCCCCTGGGAAGACGCCCAGAAAATGATCGCCAAAGCCCAGCGCGAAGGCGTGACTCTCATCTGGGACCGGCTCAAGGACCAGACGCCCCACTGCACCTTCTGCGAACAGGGCCTGACCTGCAGCAAATGCGTCATGGGCCCGTGCCGCATCAACCCCAACGGCGGGCCCAAGAAGAAATACGGCGTGTGCGGCGCCGACGGCGACCTGACCGTGGCCCGCAACTTCGGGCGTTTCGTGGCCGCCGGCGCGTCAGCGCACTCGGACCACGGACGCGACCTGCTGGAGACGCTGGCCGCCATCGGCGACGGCAAGACCACGGACTACGGCATCCGCGACGAGGCCAAGCTCGAACGCATCTGCACGGAACTGGGCATCGAGGTCGAAGGGCTTTCGGTGCGCGAACGGGCCAAGGCCCTGGCCGACCTTTTCTTCGAGGACTACGGCTGCCGCTCCCACAACGTGGCCTTCAGCGGCCGCGCCCCGCAGAAGCGCAAGGACATCTGGAAGCGCTTCGGCTGCACGCCGCGCGGCATCGACCGCGAATGCGTGGAGATGCTCCACCGCACGCACATGGGCGTGGACTGCGACCCGGTCTCCATCTGCCTGCACGCCAGCCGCACGGCCCTGGCCGACGGCTGGGGCGGTTCCATGATCGCCACCGAGGTCTCGGACATCATCTTCGGCACGCCCAAGCCCGTCAAATCCATGGTCAACCTGGGCGTCCTCAAGGAGGACCAGGTCAACATCCTGGTCCACGGCCACAGCCCCATCGTCTCGGAAATGATCCTGGCCGCGGTGCGCGAGCCCGAGATCCTGGCCAAGGCCAGGGAAGCAGGCGCGGCCGGCATCAACATCGCGGGCCTCTGCTGCACGGGCAACGAACTGCTCATGCGCCAGGGCGTACCCATGGCCGGCAACCACCTCATGACCGAGCTGGCCATCGTCACCGGCGCGGTGGAGATGGTCATCGTGGATTACCAGTGCATCATGCCGAGCCTGGTCAACGTGGCCGGCTGCTACCACACCAAATTCGTCTCCACCTCGGACAAGGCCAAGTTCCCGGGCGGCATCCACATGGAATTCCACTACAACAACGCCCGCGAAAAGGCGCGCGAAGCAGTGCTCATGGCCGTGGAGGCCTTCACCCGGCGCGACCCGGCCAAGGTCGAGATTCCGTCGAAGCCCATGTCCATCACCTCGGGCTTCTCCAACGAGGCCATCCTGGGCGCCCTGGGCGGAACCCCCGAACCCCTGGTGCAGGCCCTGCAGGCCGGGAAGGTGCGCGGCGTGGTCGGCATCGTGGGCTGCAACAACCCCAAGCTCAAGCACGACCATGTGCACGTGAACCTGGCCAAGGAACTCTTGAAGCGCGACATCCTCGTACTGGCCACGGGCTGCGCCACGGTGGCCATGGGCAAGGCCGGCCTCCTGGAGCCCGAAGCGGCCTCGCAGGCCGGGGCCGGGCTGGCGGAAGTCTGCCGGGCCCTGGGCATCCCGCCGGTGCTGCACGTGGGCAGCTGCGTGGACAACTCCCGCATCCTGCACCTCTGCGCCGTGCTGGCCAACTACGCGGGCCTGGACATCAGCGACCTGCCCGTGGCGGCCAGCGCGCCCGAATGGTACTCCGAAAAGGCGGCGGCCATCGGCCTCTACGCCGTGGCCAGCGGCGTCTACACCCACCTGGGCCTGCCCCCGCACATCCTGGGCAGCTCCATGATCACGACCCTGGCCCTGAAGGGGCTCGACGACGTCTTCGGCGCGTGCTTCGCCGTGGAGTCCGGACCCCTGCAGGCCGCGGAACTGATCGACGGGCGCATCAAGGCCAAGCGCCTGGCCCTGGGCTGGTCGGCCTAGCCCGGCAACGCCCGACCTGGAATGGAAGGGGGAGCCTGCGCTCCCCCATATCGGAGGAACGCATGAAGATCGCATTCGCCGGCAAGGGCGGCGTGGGCAAGACCACCCTGTGCGCCTGGCTGGGGGATTACCTCGCCCGCCGGGGCCATGACGTCATCCTCGTGGATGCCGACACGGCCCTGAGCCTGGGCCAGGCCTGCGGGCTCGACCCCGGGGAGCTGCCCGCCCCCCTGAGCGCCCGGGAGGACCTCATCCGGGAGCGCATCGGCTCGGGCTTCCTGAGCCTCAACCCCGACGTCTCGGACCTGCCCGGGGAACTCAGCGTGGAGCTGCCCGTCGAAGCCGGGGGCGGCATCCGCCCGGGCCGCAAGCGCCTGCTGACCATGGGCTCCATCACCGGCGCCGGGGACGGCTGCGCCTGCGCGGCCAACGCCCTGCTCAAGTCCGTGCTGGCCCATTTGGTGCTGCGGGAAGAGAGCTACGTCCTGGTGGACCTGGAGGCCGGGGTGGAACACCTTGGGCGGGGCACCGTGGCCGGCGTGGACGGGCTGGTGGTGGTCAGCGAACCGAGCCGCAGATCCCTGGAGACGGCGGCGCGGGTGGGCGGACTGGCTTCGGAGCTGGGGCTTGCGCGGCAGGTGCTGGCGGTCAACCGCGGCGTCGGTGAGCCGAGGCTGCCGGACATGGACGGTCTGCCGGACAAGGTGGTGCACATCCCGGTCCTGGCGAGCCTGGCCGGCCGGCAGCTGGAAGAGGCCAGCGTTCTCGGCCTGGAGGACTGGCCGGCCATCGACGACGCGTGCGCCAGGCTCATGGCGGCCATGG
>CALMTS010000065.1 GCA_937872685.1 uncultured Desulfomicrobium sp. | reverse complement strand
CCATGGGCGCGCACGATCTCCTTGCAGATCGCAAGCCCCAGGCCGGAGCCGCCGCCGTCCCGCCCGCCGACCTGCACGAACTTCTGGAAAATCCTGGACTGGTACTGTTCCGGAATGCCCGGCCCGTCGTCCGTCACGGCCAGATGCACGCACGTGCCGGCATCGTGGACCTTGAGCGCCACATGCCCGCCCCTGGCGGCATATCGCAGGGCATTGGAAACCAGGTTGCTCAGCACCCAGGCGATCTTGTTGGCATCCGCCCTGACCATGGGGGAATCCCCCTGAATTTCCGAAGAGAACGAAACCTCCTTGAGGTCCATCTGGCTCCGGAACACGGACTGCACGTGCGCAAAAAGCGTGGCCACGGGGACCGGCTCGAATTCCATCTCGATCCTCCCCACCTCGATCCTGGACAGGTCGAGCAGGTCGTTCACCAGGGCTTTCATGCGATGGACCTCCTCGTGGGCGGCCAGCAGCAGCTCCCGGTCCTTCTCGGACAGGCTCCCGGACGCGTGTTCGAGCAGCAGGTCCACGCTCATGCCCAGGCTGGTCAGGGGCGTGCGCAGTTCGTGGGACGCGGCCATGACGAAATCGCTCTTGAGCTGCTCGACCTGCCGCAGGCGGGTGATGTCGCGCAGCAGCAGCACGATGCCGGCCAGATTCCGGGCTCCGCCGCGGATGACCGTGATGGAGAAGAGGTAGTGAGCTGGGGCCCCTTCCCCCCGGATGCTCAGGATGCGCTGTTCGTCGGGGATGGCCGGCGGCCGGCCCGTGCGCACCGAGGCGCCGATGAGCTCGCACAGCCCGGGATCGGGCACGATGTCCGCGCAACGGACATCCCCGGCTTCGGCCGAGACCACGCCGAAGATGCGCTGCGCAGCGGGGTTGATGCCCGTGACCCTGAGTTCGGGGTCGAAGATGAGCAGCGCATCCCCGATGCTGGCCAGCACCGCCTCGCTCTTGTGCTTCTCGGCGATGACCTTCTCGATGTTCATGGCATGGTAGCGGCCGACCTGGGTCGCCATCCGGTTGAACTCGTTGGCCAGGTGGCTCAGCTCGTCCGCCCCGCCCACCGGGACCTGCACGGCATAGTCCCCGGCCGAGATGTGGCGCGAAGCCTCCATGAACCGCCTGATGGGCCGAACGATGCGGTCCGCGAGGACCATGCTGAACAGAAGCGCCACGCCCAGGGCCGACGCGGCCACGAGGGACGTGGACCAGATGGCGTTGCGCGCGACCCTGCCCGCCCTGACGCTGGCGTCGTACATGGTCTCCTCGTTGAGGAAGCGCAGCCTGACGCAGGCGTCGCGGACCGTGGTGAACAGGGGGGATATGGCCTGCAGGTATTCCGGCGCGGCCGGACGCCCCTGTGCCGGGCGCGGCCCGGCCAGGGCGGAAAAAGCCCGCCTGTAGGATTCGTAGTCGCTTTCGATCGTGTGCAGAAGCTCCGCCTCGCCGCTGATGGTGATGTTGTCCTTGGCCCGCGCGAGCCATTCGAGAAAGACGGCCTCGTTCGTACGATAGAGCTCCGCGCCCTTCTCCTCCTCCCCCAGGAGCAGGAGGAGGATGCCGCTGTCCTGCCGCTCGATGGCGTCCACCATGTTCTCGGCGGCCAGGATGCTCCTGTAGTTCTCGCTGAGGATGGCGTCCGTGGCCTTCCCCAGGGAGACCAGGTTGACCACGGCCAGCGCCACGACAAGCCCCATGAAGGTGAAGGACAGTCCGTACCCG
>CALMTS010000064.1 GCA_937872685.1 uncultured Desulfomicrobium sp. | reverse complement strand
AAAAAAAGTGGCTACTGCCTGCTGGAAAAATATACGCCCTCGTCCCACCTGTGTGAGACCATGAGGATAAAAAATCTGTCAGACAGGCAATCGGCACGCTACACATTTCTGATCAGTTTTCACATTCAGGTTGCAGAAACAGCAGTATTTCGGCCTAGATTCATGGGCCCAAGAAGTACGAACCGGTATCAAATAGAGAAGTAGATGGCACACGTCTTCGGCTCGGCAGGCAAGAGCGCCTTTGCCATGGGCGATTCTCGCTACAAGGACATGCTTTCCCGCATCGTCCTGCCCATGCTTTCGTTTCTGTTGCTGATACCTGTTTGGTACTATCTGGTGACCCGGGGGCATCTGTTGTGGGGAGTGGCGGTCGCTGCCATTTATGTCTTGTCCATCAATGCCCTTGAAAAAACAGGCCTCGAACTCAAAAAGCGAATCACCGACGCGGACACCGGAGCCAGAGCCGAACAAGCCGTTGCCGGAGCCCTGGAAAGCCTGCCCGACGACTATTACGTCTTCCATGATCTGGAATTTCCCGGATTTAACATCGATCATGTCGTTCTCGGCCCCAATGGCATTTTTTTGGTGGAAACCAAAAGCCAGAAGGGAAACATCACGCAGGAACACGATGTCTTGCTCAGAAACGGCCGGAAATTCTTCAAGGATTTTTTAAAACAATGCTGGAGCCAGACCTACTCGCTCCGGGATCACCTGGGGGCAGAGAAACTTAACGGGTTGACGATCAAGCCGATCCTTTGCTTCACGCGAGGGTTTGTTGAGATTCGCGGCACGGTGCGTGACGTGGCCGTGCTCAACGTCGGCTACCTGCGACCGTATATTCTCTCGCAGCGTGGGAGTGTACCGGTCCAGACGAGAGATCAAATCATCCCCCTGCTAACCGCAGCGTTGTCCAACCAGGCTGCTCAGCACAGCCCAATGGTCCACCAATCCAAAACTGGCGCCATTGTCTGCCCGAAGTGCTTTCATGAACGCACAAAAAACGACGATCTGCACTTTAGCGCGGGCGAATGCCCGAAATGCGGCGTCATCTACGCCCGCACTCAGACGAATTCGCCCCACCATGCCACGCCTGCCCAGGCAGCAGGACCCAAGGGCTTAGCCACGACATTACAGGCCCTTCTTTCCGGACAATATTCTCAACACAAGCAATCGGCACTCAGACAAATTCAATGGCCTTTGCTGACGCTCAAATTAGCAACATGCGCCCTGGCCGCCCTCCTCTTGATCGGCGCTTACAAAACCATGCAGGCCACCGTGACCAGCATTTTCACGCCCCCGCAAGGCAATCAGGCCCCCGGTGATTCTTCTCATTCGCAACCGATAATCCAAGCCCAGCCCGTCCCAACACGCCAAGGTCCATCAGCGGATTTTCCACTGACTCACGCGGTTGCAACCAAGGATATGCAAAATGCTATCCCCTTTGTTTTCCAAGAAGATCTGGATCAAAATGTCATCCTGATACTGTTCAATCCGCAATCAAAAAAGCTCATCCTGCGTGCTTGTGTACGATCTGGAGAGAAGCTTACAAGCATGCTCCCCCAAGGGGAAATGGCGTTCTTTATTGTAACCGGTCCTTCATGGGGAGGGTTTGATAAATTGTTTGGGAAAAATACCGATTCGCGTAAGGCCAGAACAGTATTGAGTTCTTCACCCAAACAAGGCACTGTTCCAAAGTTTCTAGCGTCGACTAGTCTGCTTTTTCAACATGGAGCCCAAAGCTCCTTTTCAGAAACAAAAGCTCTGGTGGACTTTGCATTCAAACGTTCCAGCAATCTATAGTTGCCAACCAAGCTAAAGTCTAATTTCATGAACATGGCAGGAACTTTCCAGTATGGCCAAAACTGAAGCTCAAACCCGTTCCGAAATTATTGACAAACTGCTGGAAGCGTCAGGTTGGAATGTCAACGATCCGATGCAGGTAATTGAAGAATTCGATATTCTCACGACCCTTCCTCACGTTGTTGCCGAACCACGGTCTCGGTATGACGGACATCAATTCAGCGACTACGTACTGCTTGGCAAAGACGGCAAACCGCTAGCTGTGATCGAAGCCAAGAAGACAAGTAAAGATGCCGCAATCGGCCGGGAACAGGCCAAACAGTATTGTTTCAATATTCAGAAGCAGCTCGGCTGCGAAGTTCCGTTTTGTTTTTACACCAATGGGCTCGAAATTTTCTTTTGGGATCTGGATAATTATCCACCACGCAGAGTCATTGGATTTCCAACCCGCGACGACTTGGAACGTTTTCAATACATCCGCCGCAATCGCAAAGCACTGACTCAAGAACTCATCAATACATCCATCGCCGGCCGGGACTATCAGATCAGGGCTATCCGCGCCGTTCTGGAAGGTATTGAGCAGAAAAAACGCGATTTTCTGCTGGTCATGGCTACTGGCACCGGCAAAACGCGTACCTGCATAGCCATGATCGACGCGTTGATGCGCGCCGGCCATGTCGAAAAAATATTGTTCCTCGTAGACCGTATCGCTCTCCGCGAACAGGCGCTGACCGCCTTCAAGGAACATCTGCCCCATGAGCCACGCTGGCCCAATGTCGGCGAAAAGCTCATCGCGAAGGATCGCCGCATCTACATCTCGACCTATCCCACCATGCTCAACATCATCCGTGATGAGTCGCAACAGCTGTCACCGCACTTTTTTGATTTCATCGTGGTCGATGAAAGTCACCGCTCCATCTACAATACCTACAAAGAGGTGCTGGACTATTTCAAGACCATCACTCTGGGCCTCACCGCCACTCCCACCGATATCATTGACCACAACACCTTTCAGCTCTTTCACTGCGAAGACGGCCTTCCAACCTTTGCCTACACATTTGAAGAGGCAATCAATAACGTGCCGCCATACCTCTGTAGCTTTCAGGTGATGAAGATCCAGACCCGTTTCCAGATGGAGGGGATAAGCAAGCGCACCATCTCACTGGAAGACCAGAAAAAGCTGCTGCTGGAAGGCAAGGAGATCGAGGAGATCAATTTCGAGGGTTCGCAGCTCGAAAAGCAGGTTATCAACAAGGGGACCAACGCCCTCATCGTCAAGGAATTCATGGAGGAGTGCATCAAGGATCCAAACGGAGTACTCCCCGGCAAAACCATCTTTTTCTGCTCCTCCAAGGCCCATGCCCGGCGTATCGAAGAGATCTTCGACAAACTTTTCCCGCAGTACAAAGGCGAACTGGCCAAAGTACTGGTCTCGGATGATCCCCGAGTCTACGGCAAAGGTGGCCTGCTCGACCAATTTACCTACAACGACATGCCCCGCATCGCCCTCAGTGTCGACATGCTCGACACCGGCATCGACGTGCGCGAGATCGTTAATCTCGTTTTTGCAAAGCCCGTCTACTCCTACACCAAATTCTGGCAGATGATCGGTCGTGGCACCCGTCTTCTGGAGGCCAGCAAGCCCAAACCATGGTGTACGGAAAAAGAGGCATTCCTCATCCTCGATTGCTGGGACAACTTTGAATACTTCAAGCTGCAGCCCACGGGTAAAGAGCTCAAGCCCCAACTGCCCTTGCCGGTTCGGCTGATCGGGTTGCGACTGGATAAAATCGAGACGGCCATCGACCTCGCGCAAACAAAGACTGCCGAGCGCGAAATCGCCAAATTGCGCCACCAGATAGGCCAGCTGCCGCGAAGCTCAGTCATCATCA
>CALMTS010000063.1 GCA_937872685.1 uncultured Desulfomicrobium sp. | reverse complement strand
ATGGCCTGCTGCACCCCGAAGGTCAGGACGGGCCGGGGCTCCTCGTCGCCCAGCACGGGGTACAGGTTCCGCACGATACGCACGGCCCAGGGGCCCGTGGCCGGCATGGCCAGAACCTCGGGCGGAGTGAGGGACTCGTTGCCGGGGCAGAAAGGGCACTCGGGCACGAATGGACGGGAGTCGTGCTCCGCGGGCGCCTCGCGGTGCTTGGGCCGCAGGCTGCGGGCCGTGGCGATGAGCACCGACTCTGACGGCACGACGGGATTCACGCGGATTTCCCGGATAACTTCGGACATGGGGCGCCTCCTCCGCTCTGAACGTACCCCCGACCCTACACTCCTTACCCCGGCCACGTCCACCTGCCCCTTACCCAAGCCGCTTCTGCGTCCGTGCCCGCACATCGGACGGCTGCCCCTCACGGCCCGATCAAAAACAACACGGCCCGCGGAAATAACCTCTCCCCGCGGGCCGTTCATGGCGTGGCAGGTGCGGGACCGCTACATGGCCCCGCGGCCCAGGTTCACGCCCGTAGCCTCGGCCGTGCGGATGAGCTGATGGTCCACGGGCACGGTGCGGCAGATGCCGGCCAGTTCGGCCAGGGGCACGAGGACGATGTCCGGGGTCTTCAGGGCGACCATGGTCCCGAACTCGCCGCGCGCCGCCGCGTCCACGGCCGCCGCGCCGAGGCGCGTGCCGAGCACCCGGTCGAAGGCCGTGGGCGAGCCGCCGCGCTGGATGTGGCCCAGAACCGTAGTCCGCACCTCGAGGGGAATGCGGGAGCGGATCTGGTTGGCCAGGTGAAAGCCGATGCCGCCCAGCTGCTCCACGCCCTGCAGGCGCGTCTCCGCCGTGCCCTGGGTGATGCGCTCGCCGCCCTCCTCCTTCGCCCCCTCGGCGACCATGACGATGCTGAAGGGGCTTCCGCCGCGGATGCGGTGCCGGATTTTGGCCACGACGTTGTCGAGGTTGTAGGGAATCTCGGGGATGAGGATGATGTGCGCGCCCCCGGCCAGCCCCGCCTCCAGGGCGATCCAGCCGGCGTTGCGGCCCATGACCTCCAGGATCATGACCCGGTCGTGGCTGCGGCCCGTGGTGTGCAGTCGGTCCATGGCGTCGCAGGCCACCTGCACGGCGGTCTGGAACCCGAAGGTGTAGTCCGTGCCGAAGAGGTCGTTGTCGATGGTCTTCGGTATGCCGACCACGGGCATGCCCATCTGCTGGAACTTGTACCCCAGCTCCAGGGTGCCCTCGCCGCCGACAACGAAGAGGCAGTCCAGGCCCAGGGAGCGGAAAGTCTCCATGGCCTGGGCAGAGAGATCGCGGACCACGATCTCCCCCCGGTCGTCGAACTCGCGGTAGGCGAAGGGGTTGCCCTTGTTGGTTGTCCCGAGGATCGTCCCCCCCAGGGTCAGGATGTCCTTGGTGCTTCTGGTGGTCAGCTTCATGGTCCGGCCAAAGACCAGGCCGTCGAAGCCGTCCTCCAGGCCCACCACCTCGGCGCCGTACTGGATGATGGCCGTCCGGGTCACGGCCCGGATCACGGCGTTGAGCCCGGAGCAATCGCCCCCGCCGGTCAGGATTCCTACGCGTTTCAAAGACATGTTTCCCCCTGAAATATTCCGTAATTCCGTGAAATTCGTCCTACATGGGGCCGCGTCGCACGTCCATCCCCGGAGATGGAAATGGCGGGGTGAAGAGAAGTGAATACGAAGCGCTGTTTGTGCCCATGTCATGACATGTAGGCACCCAACTTACGCAGCAGACCGCATTGATGGCCCTGTTTCCCCATGATACCGAACCATTGCAGCACTTCCCGGCGACGGGCGGAAAGAGCAACCTGAAGAAACGCAACACCCACGAACCAGAGTTCCGATCCCGGACGTCCACCGATGGAGACCACCCCATGACGCATATCATCATTTACGAAGACCCCGAAGCGACCACCCCGGTCCAGGTCACGCTGGAAGGGGAGACCGTGTGGCTGACCCAGGCCCAGATGGCTGAACTGTTCGACCGGGACCGGACGGTCATCGCAAAACATTTACGGAACATCTTTAAAGAGGAGGAACTGGACCCAGAGACAACTCGTGCAAAATTTGCACGTGTTCAATTCGAGGGTGAACGTTCCGTCAAACGCGATACCGAACACTACAACCTCGATGTCATCATCTCCGTCGGATACAGGGTGAATTCCAGACGCGGCGTGCGCTTCCGGCAATGGGCCTCGTCCGTGCTCAAGGACCATCTGCTCAAAGGGTATTCCCTGAACCGCCAGCGGCTCGGCGAACGCGGGCTGGAAGAGGTGCAGGCCGCCCTCGACCTCATGTCGCGGACACTGGCGGCCAACGCGTTGGTGGACGACACCGGCCAGGCCGTGGTCGC
>CALMTS010000062.1 GCA_937872685.1 uncultured Desulfomicrobium sp. | reverse complement strand
TTCAACCACCATTTCGGCGAGCACTTCGTCCTGCCCGAGGCCCGCGTGGACGAGTCCACGGCCGTGCTGACGGGCCTGGACGGACGCAAGATGAGCAAGAGCTACGACAACTACATCCCGCTCTTCGCCCCCGAGAAGACCCTGCGCAAGCTGATCATGAAGATCGTGACCAATTCCCAGGCCCCCGAGGAGCCCAAGGAAACCGAAGGCTGCGCCCTCTTCGACATGTACCGCGCCTTCGCCACCCCGGCGCAGGTGGAGGAAATGCGCGCGAAATTCGCCGCCGGCATCGGCTGGGGCTTCGTCAAACAGGAGCTCTTCGAGGTCGTCAACGCCCAGCTCGCGGAGCCGCGTGAAAAATACGCCGAGCTGATGCAGAACCCGGCCTACATCGAGAAAGTGCTCAAGGAAGGCGCCGAGAAGGCCCGCGCCTACAGCCGCCCCTTTCTGGACCGCATCCGCGCGTCCGTGGGAATCCGGACGCTTACGGCCTGAAACCGCGCTGGCCTTCGGGCCGGCCTTTGTATAGAATGATTCTTATTTGTTCGTGACGGAGGATTACGATGGGAGCCGCCAAAAAAGTCGTGCAACTGGAGCGCAAGGCCAAGAAGGCCGAACTGACCGAGGTCGTCCGAAAACCCAAGAAAACAGCCACGGTGACGCCTTTCGAGGATTACACCGCCCTGGCCCAGGGTCTGACCCGGGAAAAATCCATGACCCATGACGAAGTCGAGGCGCTGCTCGAGGCCAAGGCCGAGGCTGTTCAGGCTGAGCCTGTCCAGTCCGGGCCCGTCCAGTCCGCACCCGAGACGCCCGCGTTCCAGGCCGGAGAACCCGCCGCCGAACCCGCCTCCGCCCCGCAGGGTACACGCCGGGACATGAGCAAGATTGCGCTCTTCGCCTCCCTGGTGGCCGTCATCCTGCTCCTGGGATTCTATTTCAACCTGAACCAGAACATCAAGAATCTCACGGCCCAGGTCCAGGATCTGGCCTCCATCAAGACCTCCGTGGCCACTCTGGACACCAAGGTGGGCACCATGGAGTCCAAGGTCGCCGACCTCGAAACCCTGCCGGCCAAGACCAGGGCGGCCCTCATGAGCAGCATCCTCGAAGAGATGAGCCAGAAGACGTCCTACATGTCCTCCCAGCTCCAGTCCCCGGAACAGCAGGACAAGCTGATGAAGGCCAAGGAGCTCATCCAGCAGGTGCAGACCGAACTCAACACCACGAATTAGGCCCGGGAAACCGGGCCTTTCCGCTTCCGATTCCCCGGGTGCGCTGCGGCGCCCGCTGCGGACCGCCCCCCGGCTTGTCCGCCCTTTCCGTTTTCTGTACACGTGAATCCGTCACCAAACCGCCCCATCCCAAGGACCGCCATGCCTGAAGCCAACCCCATCCTGAACTGGGAGATATTCCCCGACTTTCCCGCCATAACCGCCGGCCACGTCGCCCCCGCCATGCAGGAGGCCGTGACCCGCAGCATCGCCGAACTGGAAGCGCTGGAAGCCGCCCGGCCGGACACCTGGCACGGGCTCCTCGTCCCCCTGGAACGCCTGACGGACCGGGTTTCGCGGGCCTGGGGCCTGGCCACGCACCTGCACAACGTCAGGAATTCCCCGGACATGCGCGAGGCCTACGCCCGAACCCAGCCCCTGGTCGTGGAATTCTCCAACCGCCTTGGCCAGAGCCGGCCCGTGTACGAGGCCCTGACGGCCCTGCAGGCCAGCCCGGAATTTCCGTCCTTGAGCCAGGCCCTGCAGCGCGCCATAACCCTGCTGGCGCGCGACGCGACCCTGCAGGGCGTCGGCCTCGCACCGGATGAGCGCGCCCGTTTCAACGCCATCAGCCAGGAACTGGCCGAGCTGTCCACGCGGTTCACCAACAACGTCCTCGACGCCACCCAGGCCTACGCCCTGATCCTGAACAGCCCCGACGACGTCGCCGGCCTGCCCGAAGATTCCCTGCGCCTGGCCGCGAGCAAGGCCAGGGCCCGGGGCCACGAAGAGGCCACCGCCGAGGCCGGCCCGTGGGCCGTGACCCTGGACCTGCCGTCCTTTTTGTCCTTCATGCAGCACGCCTCCCGCCGCGACCTGCGCGAAGAGGTCTACCGGGCCTACATCACCCGCGCCTCCCGGGACGAAGGGGACAATCTGCCCCTCATCCGCCGCATTCTGGCCCTGCGCAAGGAACAGGCCGCGCTGCTGGGCTTCGGAAACTTCGCGGACATGAGCCTGACACGCAAGATGGCCCCGGACGTGACGCGCATCGAAGCGCTGCTGCACACCATCCGCGAGGCGGCCACGGACCCGGCCATCGGCGACCTCATCGAACTGGGCGACCTGGCCCGCGACAGGGGCCAGTCCGAAGACATCCAGCCCTGGGATGTCATGTACTGGTCCGAGCGGCTCAAGGAGGAGCGCTTCGGCCTGCGCGACGACCTCCTGCGGCCTTACTTCCCGCTGCCCGCCATCCTGCAGGGGCTCTTCGATCTCATCCGGGAACTCTTCGACGTCCGCATCGAGGCCGCTTCGGACGCCCCCGTCTGGCACGCCGACGTAACCTACCACCGCGTTCTGGACAGCGAGGGCCTGGAAATCGCCGGACTCTACCTGGACCCCTACGCCCGGCCCGAGGAAAAACGCGGCGGCGCCTGGATGGACGAACTCTGCGGCCGCAGCACGGTCTGCGCGCCGGCGGGCCGCGACGTGCGCCTGCCCGTGGCCTACGTGAACTGCAACCAGCGCCCGGGCCTGGACGGCGAACCATCGCTCATGAGCTTCCAGGAGGTGACCACCCTTTTCCACGAATTCGGCCATGCCCTGCAGCACATGCTGACCACGGTGCGGCACGGTTTCGTGGCCGGCATTTCCAACGTCGAGTGGGACGCCGTGGAACTGGCCAGCCAGTTCATGGAGAACTGGTGCTACCAGCGCGAAACCCTGTCGCGCCTGGCGCGGCATTACCGGACGGGCGAACCCCTGGACGAGGCCCTGCTGGAAAAAATCCTGCAGGCCCGCACCTTCCGCTCCGGCTCGAACGCCCTGCGGCAGGTCTCCTTCGCCCTGACGGACCTTGCCCTGCACACGGCCGACCCCGAGGGCCTCGACCCCCTGGAGACCGCCCAGGCCATCGCCGCCGACATCCTGCCCCTGCCGCCCCTGCCCGAAGACCGTTTTTTGTGCTCCTTCTCGCACATCTTTTCCGGAGGGTACGCAGCGGGCTACTACAGCTACAAATGGGCCGAAGTGCTGAGCGCCGACGCCTTCGGCGCCTTCGAGGAATCCGGACTGGACGATCCGCAGGCCCGCCGGGCCCGGGGGCTGCGCTTCCGCGACACCGTCCTGGCCATGGGCGGGGGGCGCCACCCCATGGACGTCTTCCGCCTCTTCCGCGGCCGCGAACCCGACCCCCAGGCCCTGCTGCGCCAGGAAGGCCTGCTCCCCGCCGGAGGGAACTGACATGTCCATTCAATGGTTCCCCGGACACATGCACCGGGCCCGGAAGCAGATCGCGGTCGTCATGGCCAAGGTCGACGTGGTCATCGAGGTCCTGGACGCGCGCCTGCCGGGCTACAGCGAAAACCCGCTGCTGCGCGAGTTGCGCGGGGCGCGGCCCTGCCTCAAGGTCCTGAACAAGAGCGACCTGGCCGACCCTGTCGTGACCGAAGCCTGGAAGGCCTACTACCGCGAGCAGGGCACGGTGCCCATGGAGATCATGGCCACCAACCCCAAGGACGCCAAACGCATCCTGACCGCCATCCCCGGCATGGTCCCGCCGCGCAACTTCGTCATGCAGCCCGTCAACTGCCTCATCGTGGGCATCCCCAACGTGGGCAAATCCACGCTGATGAACACCCTCGTCGGCCGCAAGGTGGCCCGCGCCGCCAACCAGGCGGCCATCACCACCAAGCAGAAGCGCGTGCACATCGGTGACGAACTGACCCTCTACGACACGCCCGGCGTGCTCTGGCCCAAGATCCAGGACGAAGAGGGCTCCTACATGCTGGCCGGCAGCGGCGCCGTGCGCGAGACGGCCATGGACAACGCCGAAGTGGCCGCGCGGGTGGGGGCCTATCTGCTGCGCGAATACCCGGAGCTGCTCCTGGCGCGCTACAAACTGGCCGAACTGCCCGCCGGCGGTCTGGAGTTGCTGGAGGCCGTAGGCAAAAAACGCGGCTGCCTGATCAAGGGCGGCGAAGTGGACCTGACCAAGGCCGCAGGCATCCTGCTGAACGAATTGAGGGCGGGCCAGATAGGAAGAATCAGCCTGCAGAAGGCGCCGGCATTGCGGAAGAAGTGAGAGTTGGGAATATAGGTCCTATGGGTCCTATAGGACCTAT
>CALMTS010000061.1 GCA_937872685.1 uncultured Desulfomicrobium sp. | reverse complement strand
CGCAGCAGCGGTCCACCTTGGTCGCGGCCTGGGTCAAATACTGGAAAAAGTTGACCATGCGCGTTTCCCACTGGGGATCGATGCCCGCCTTTTCGCGCACGTACATCAACGCTTCGTCGATGAGGATCAGGACGCCAAGCCCTTGCTCGACCGGGATTTCCAGCAGCTCGGTCAGCAAGTTCTCGGCCGGGGCGCTGTCGCGCTCTTCGGCCTTGTTCTCAGCGTGCAGCAGCTCCAGCCCCGCGTCTCCGGCAATCTGATAGGCGAGCACGGACCATGGCTGTTTCAGGGTCCTGGTTTCGCCGGTCGGGCTGCGCACGGCCATGCCCTTTTCCACGTCCAGCTTGTCGAAACAGAGCCCCACAACACGCGCGCGGGGCAGCTCCAGGTCAATGGCCTGCCTGAATTCCTGCACGGCGGGCAGGTCGGGCAATGCGTCCGGATCAGCCATGAGGTGGTACAGCGTGATCAGCGTGTGGGTCTTGCCCCCGCCGTAGGTCAGCTCCAGTTGTCGCACGGCCTTGTCGTTTTTCCCGGCCACGCGGCGCACCACGTCGCGCACCAGCCCGCGCAGGTTGAACGTGGGAAAGGTCAGGGCGAAGAACTCCCCGGGCTGTTCGTAGACAGGGCGCTTGCCGCTTTGCATGAGCACTTCGTAGAGGTCCGCGGCGAACATGTGCATGGGCAGTTCGCCCGACGTGAGGTCCTCGCGTACGCGGACCACCTGGTGCCAGCTTTTCCACGGGGCTTGGGGCATGTGCTCACTCCTGAAGAACTATTACGCGGTATGGGACAATGTCGGGTCTGGCCACGCTGTTTCGCCGCGGCCGACATGGGTGCGCAAGGCATGGTGCCGTAGGGAGCACGGACAAGGCAAGCATGGTCACCTGTATCTACTCGAGAATGCTGTAGGGTAAAGTGCGCTGGGAAGTCACCTGTCTGGCACCCTTGGCCTGGATGTGGTTGCTCAGGGACTCAAGGATGTTGCGTTCACCGTTACCGGGTTGTGCGAGTTCAATCAAGGACTGAATAAGGCGGTTGAATAGCTGCTGCCGGCGCAGACCGTTGTCGTCCAGGTACTCGTCCACCTTGTCCACGTCGCCGCCCTTCCAGAGGTGCATGAGGCGGTGCACGCGGTCGATGAGCGGGATGGGCCTGCCACTGGGCGCTTCAAACCCCATGGAGCGATGCGTGCGCTGGGTCCAGGTTTTCAGCCGCACCTTGCCGCCGGACTCGCTTTCGGCATGGCATGCATCGGCGTCCTCGTCCACGGCGTCGGCGTCGTCGTCTTCATCCAGAGGACTGGATGCAGACGAGGCCGCGCCGCCCTTGTGCGTGATCAGGTCCCAGGTGGTGTCGAGTTCGCTGTCGGACACACCGCAGGCAGTGGCGTAGAGGATGCACGCGCCCACGGGCGCCTCGTCCATGCCGAAGTCGTGGCGGTGCAGCAGGTAGTATGCGGTGGGGCCGTCCATGCGCTCGGCCGAGTCCATATCCGGCCCTTCCTGCTCGCCGGAGAGCACCTGGCCGACCACGAAATCCACGACCATGCGCCGGACGTGGAGGAGGAACTCGCCCACGGTCAAGGTCTTTCCGGGGTCGTTGGCCTTTTTGACGATGGGGTGTTTGCTGTAGGCCTCGAGCGCGGGCCCGGTGGCGGCCCAGACAAAGTCCGGCCCGCGAATGCCCGCGTCCCAGAACGCGCAGAGCTTTTCGCGGATGTTGCGGCGCATGGACTCGAGCACGGCATTGTCCCACCCCGGTCGGGCTGTAGCCGGGCGTTTTTTGCAGACGAGCCAGACGGAGGAGGCCAGGGCTGCTGAAGAGAGCCCCCGTGTCCTGTTGCCCATTTCAGTCTGAATCGGCCAGCTGCCATCGACAACAAAGCCTGCACGGATGATTGCTGAAACAAGAGTTTCCCATGCATCCGGGTGTTTATGGGCAAAGACGACAACGAGTCTGCCTTCAGGCTCTAATGCATTATGGCAAGATAGAAATGCTCGCGCCATTCCATCTTCGTATGCAATCCGAGATTGTGCTGTATCTCCGCCATAACGGCTCGCATCGTCAATGAGTTCTCCGTCGTGAGTTTCATGGCTCCATTTGGGGGAAAGTTCGCTACCCCCGTATTTGCTCTTGTTGAATATATAACCATGCTGTGTACGCCTTAGCCAGATGTGAAAAAAATCCATGAGGTCTGAGTAAGGAATGGCATCATAATATGGTGGATCGGTGACAATGCAATCGAATTTATCCTTTTCAATGTTTATCGCACTCGAATTGTCCACATGTGGTGCATGTGTGTCGCCGCAAGCCAACATCGCATGGTCAATGTAATTTGAAATCCAATCAAACCCAGATGCGAAACTCCCGGTTGTTTCAGAGAGTGGATTCCCTTCGCAGTAGTCCCATGTTATAGGTAGAGCGTACCTGGTAAACGTGCCTTGTAGGTTTGTTCTCCCATTATCCCATCTGCATACAGTAGATTGCCTATCTGTAAGCCTGTCTATCCCTATCGAAAGATATGAACCAATTGCTTCCTTCCAGGTATCATCATAGCCGTTGTTGCATAGAGCTGTGATGGCATTGCGTACATGAAAGCCGAACGTTCCGAGCGTATTCATTTGTCTTCGCGAGAACAGCTTCCCCCAATTATCAAAACCATACAAATGAACTGTAAATGCAGAGCCTCCTCCCTTGCGGCTTGCTCCTTTTGGGGTAGGCTCATTTGGAATGCCATGCGGAACTTTTGAAAATGTATTACGTAATACACTAAGAGCAATGTTTGATTGCGAAATCTCCCATTCTGTTGGAAGCCTGAATTCTTTTGAATTGGATCCCTCAATGACGACGCCTGTACAAACGGCATCTAAACCATCATTGCGCCCGAAATACTTGATATCCTCACCCGTCATAATCGTCGAGCAACAAGGACATTGCGCCCCTGCCTTGGACATCGTCCCCTGCCCAATGCGCTTGTCGTGTTCGCGCCGTTGCGCTGCATTGCCCCCCACCACGGGCACGTCACTGTCCACGCCAAAGTCCAGACCGCTCTGGTCCGCCCGGGGCGTCAGGGTCAGGAGCACGCGCTTGTTGTCCTTCTTGCACAGCCAGCGCGTCTTGAGGAGCGGGACCGTGGCGCGGCAGTTCTTGCACTGCACGGTGCGCGCCCAGAGGTAGGCCACCGTGGGCTTGGCCACCCAGCGGGGGTTGCCCTTGTTCGCCAGATATTCCTTGGAGAACTCCTTGTTCAAGGCGTTGATGTCCGGCCTGCCGTCGTCCTTGAGCGGCACCAGGCGCATGGGGCGGCGTTCATATGGCTTGGGATTCTTGAGGTCCAGGGGCTCGAAATCCGCGTAGGTCGGGTAGTACTGAGCCAGCTCCTTGCGCGCCTCGTTCAGGACCCAGCGGCCCCAGGCGCGCACGTGCCAGGCCAGGTCGGCCCTGGGCACGCGCCCGGTGTCGGGCTTCGCGATCAGGCTGGGCCACTGCTCCTGGGCAAGCTTCTGCTTTTTGGTCTGCCTGGTGCGCCCCACCAAATGGGGGTGCGCCTCGTAGAACTTCTCCATGAAGTCCTCGTCTTCCAGGATGAAGTCGGGCAGGGGGTGGGTCTTGCCGGCCAGCTTCTGGGGGTACTCCAGCGTGCACTTGAGAATGAACCAGGCCACGGGGTTGATGTCCATGGCCGTGGTTTCGCAGCCCAGGCGCATGGCCTCCAGGGGAATGGCGCCCCCGCCTGCAAAGGGGTCCAGCACGCGGGGCGCGCGCCCTCCGAAGGCCTCGCGTATCTGCTGCCGGAACCACTCCAGCTCGGATTCGCGGTGCGCGACCAGGCGCCGGTGCTCTTCCTTTTTCTTGTTGCCCCCGGATTTGGGCTCGGTGCCGATCCAATGCAGCACGCCGCCCTCCACCGATTCCTTGACGCGTTCCACAACGCGGCCGCCCGGCATCTTCTTGCGCTCCACGCTCTTGACCACGGTGCCGCCAATGCGCTCGCAGAGCTTGCGCCGCTCCTCGGGCGTGCCGGGATCGGGCAGCAGGGTTGCCAGCAAGGCAGCGCGGCACGCAGCCAGGGGGCGCCTGGCCGGCCAGATGTGCAGGGTGGAGATATGCCCGTGCCGCACATTCTTCTCATGCACCGAGGTCAGGGAAGCTTGCTTCAGCGGGAAGGCGTGTTCGATGAGACGGGGTTTGTCGTCATGACTCATGATTCAGTCCTGCTTTCCTGCGTATTTTCACCGCAACCTCGCGAAAATCCCGATAGCAGTCCTTCACTGCCTGGGCGTGAGCGCCGATGGCGCCGTCCGCTGGCTGCAGGAAGAACATGGGCTTACGCGCCTCCTGGGACAGGGGCATGAGGCTGCGGTAGTCCTTGAGCCGCGCGATACAGTGCGGGTCCTCCTCCACCTTGACTATGTCCTGGGCAGGTTCGTTGAGCACCGCTTCCCTGTATGTGGCCGGGATGCGCGCCATCCAGCGTTCATAGGCCTTGACCGGCCGGTCCAGGCGGATGGAGTGGCGAAGGATCATGTAGCCGATGGGTTGGATGCTGCCCTTGGGCAAATCAAGTTCTCCGGGTATCGGGCTCCTTTCCACGCGTTCCTGCCAGCCATCGCGCCAGCGCCGCAATGTCGGGCCCAGGTTTTGCAATCCTTGCAGGGAAAAAAGATCAGGCCCCAGGGGAATGAGCACGTAATCCGCGGAGATGAGCGCGGCCCGGTTTATGGCGCCGAGATTCGGCCCCAGATCGACCAGGATGACGTCGGCCTGCTGCTCCTCCGCGGCTGCCTGGAGAATGCGCCAGAAGGCGGACATGACGCGGAAGGAGCGCTCGTCACGATCCAGGCACTTGGGCCAGACTTCGGAAAGTTGATCCTCGAACGAGGACAGGGCCATGTCGCCGATGACCAGGCCCAGTCCGTCGCTGATGGGTTCGACATGCGGTGGGGCGATGTCGCCGGTGCCCGCCTTCAGGGGGTACAGCGCGCCATAAAGCGTCAGGGCGTGATCGTTCGCTGGGAAGACTTGCTCCAGGCGCTCCTCGTCCAGGAAGGCAGAGGTCAGATTGGACTGCGGGTCAAGATCGCCGGCAATCACGCGCAGGCCCATGTCCGCAAACATCCAGGACAGGTGGTAGACCATGGCGGTCTTGCCCACGCCCCCTTTGTTGTTGAAAAAGGCGATGACGGGAACGCTCATGCGCGCCTCCTCAGGATGACGGCAAGATGCGCATCCTCGATCTGGAACTCAGGCGGAGGGTTGCCGTTCTTGTGCATGGCCTCGCGCGCCAGGGTGATGCCGAAGCCGAACTTCTGGACATAGCCCAGTTCCTTGAGCACGGCCGCGAGGTTCGGATTGCGATAATCACAGGCGCCGGGCTGGCCGAAGTTCTGCCTTGTGACCTGGCCGTAGGGGCCGCCTGGATTCTGAATCTCGATACGGTCATTGAACCAGTAGATGCGCACCGGGGCGTTCGTATGCTCGTAGGAACGGTGCAGGACCGCGTTGCGCGTGAGTTGTTGCAACGCAACCATGGGGTAGTCCGGAGTTTGCAGCTCCACCGGACCGGAGGTGAAGTCCACCGCGGTCTGGATATTGACCTTGAGCAGCTCTTCCATCTGTCGCATCAGGTCGGGGAGCGCGCCGCGGATTTCCGTGGCGTTCTTGATGGGGTCGGTCAAGGAGGCGCCGTCGATACGCAGAAACTGGATGTAGGCGCCGGGAATCCAGTCCGTGGGGCTCTTGCCCACCGTGAGCAGGCCCAGTAGCGTGGGACACGGCGGGGGTCCAGGATGCGCGAACTTGACGGCCACGAGTTGGTGCTCCAGACTGCGCTGATTCTGCTCCAGGACCTCCGCGGACAAGGCCGAAGGAAGGTAGACGCGCCGGAACAGCATCTCGTCGAGGTCATTGAGGGAGGCGGACTCGAACGGACGCAGAGCGGCTGGGAGATCCTTGAAACGGCGATTTTCGTTCAGGCGCCGCTCCTCGTCCGGAGAGGC
>CALMTS010000060.1 GCA_937872685.1 uncultured Desulfomicrobium sp. | reverse complement strand
CCCGCCAAAATCGGGGAGCAACGCAGTCCAGAATGGCTCTCAGGCGTCCTCCCCCGGAAGCGGTTCAAAATTCATTGTGGCTAGGAGCAAGTCGATTTTGAAGGGCGAAGTGTAGCCGACTACATGAGTCCTTCAAAATCGGCGCAGCGACAACGCCAGAATGAATTTTGGGCCGCTTCATTAAAAAACACTTTCATTGGCGATTATGTAGTCGCCTCTTTGCAGCAGTGCGTTCTGCGTCAAATCCTTGCCCTCAGCCAGGTCCCTGGCCCGCACCTTGATGCGCTCTTCCTTTCCACCGTTGCGGCGCACGATGACCGTGTCGTTTTCCTTGGCGAACTTGTTGAACCCGCCGCATTCCAGGAGCGCGTCCAGGACCGTCATGCCGTCCTTGTAGGCCAGGGCGCGGGGGGCGCTGACGGCGCCCAGGACGTACACGTAGGGTTCGGGCAGGGCCGGGAAGAAGATGATGTCATTGTGGCGCAGGACGAAGTTCTGGCTCATGTCGCCGTTGTGCAGGAGCTTGCCGAAATCGCGGTCGATGCGCTGCTCGCCGCGCATGATGTGCGCGCCGGCCAGGTCGGCCCGGGTCAGGTCCATGCCGGCCAGAAGCTGCAGCAGGGTCGTCTTCTGCTTCAGGTCGAACACGCCCGAGGGCACGCCGCCGCCGATGATGTACACCTTGCTGTTGTAGATTTCGGCCATGGACACGGTCACCACGGGGCTCTTGACCAGGGCGGACAGGCGGGTGGTGATCTCCTTCTGCAGGGCCGTGGTGGTCAGGCCCTCGGCCATGAGTTCGCCCGCGCCGGGCAGGGAGATGCGGCCGTCGGGGCGGACCAGGGCGGGAACCGAGAGTTCGGGCTCGCCCCAGACGAACACCTGGACGCGGTCGCCGCCGCCGATGACGTATTCGTCGGCAAAGGCCGCCGCGCAGCACATCAGACAGGACACGAAGAGCACCAAAATGAGGACGAGGGTGTTTCCGACCACACGTTTTTCACCGATAGACAACATTCCTACCTCCCTTTACCGAGCAGGACGACGCTGAACGTTTTGAAAATAATGAAGAAATCCAAAAGAATGGAAATATTTTTGATGTAGTAGAGGTCATAGCGCAGCTTCTCGATGGCGTCCTCCACGGACGAACCGTACGGGTAGCGGACCTGGGCCCAGCCGGTCAGGCCGGGTTTCACGTAGTGGCGCTCGGAGTAGTACGGGATGCGCTCCTTGAGCTTGTTCACGAACTCCGGGCGCTCGGGCCGCGGGCCCACCAGGGACATGTCGCCGCGCAGGATGTTCACGAGCTGCGGGATCTCGTCCAGGCGGGTGCGGCGCAGGAAGTTGCCGACCTTGGTAATGCGCGGGTCGTTCTCCTGGGACCAGACGGCCCCGGTGCGGGCTTCGGCGTCCTGGCGCATGGACCGGAACTTCATGAGCGTGAACAGCTTGTCCCCCTCGCCCACCCGGGTCTGGCAGAAGAGCACGGGGCCGGGGGAATCCTGTTTGATGGCCAGGGCGATGAAGGGGATTATGGGGCTCAGGACGATCAAGCCGCAGAACGACGCGGTGATGTCCAGGGTGCGCTTGATGAGGCGCCGCAGCCAGGTGACCTTGAAGCCGTGGCTGAAAATGAACCAGCTGGGCGTGATGTTCTCGATGAGCAGCTTGCGGGTGGCGGTCTCGTAGAAGGACGGCGCGTCCACGACTTCGATGCCGGCCAGCTTGCAGCTCAAAAGCTCCTCCACGGGGAAAAAACCGCGCCGCTCGGCCAGGGACACGACGATCTTGTCGGCCATGAAATTCTGGGCCAGCCTCAGCAGGCGGCCGGACTTCAGGCTATCCTGCTCGCACTCCCTGCTTTTCTCCCTTGAGCATTGCGTCGCGGGGCAGCTGACGCGGCCCAGGAGCACGAAACGCCCCTGGCTTGCGGCCACAAACTCTTCCATGAGCTCGGCCTGCAGCCCGTCCCCGACCACGAGCACGCGCTTGCCCGTGCCCATGATGGCCTGGTGGAACTTGACGAACAGGAACTCGAAGACCTTGAGGCCGGCGAAAACGCTGAAACCCAGCAGCACGACCCGGGTCTGGCCGCCCGTCAGGTCCCGCTCGGCGCTGAGCAGGTAGAAGATGGCCATGGACACGGTGGTCACGATGGTCTGCAGGCACAGGGCCGTGGGCACCTTGGCCTTGAGGCCCTTCAGGCCGAAGGCGGACCAGACGACGACAGACGGCAGCACCGTGATGGCCAGAAAAGCCCCCGCCTCGGGCCAGACGGAGGTCTCCAGGGCGATGCCCGTCAGAGAAGGCGTCAGAATGGTCAGCGACGCGGCCAGAGCCAGCAGCGCCCACATGATGTCATGGGCCAGGTTTCGCAGAACCAAGGTAGCCATCGTTCCTCCTGTGAGACCGTTGAAAAATCCATTCTGGACTGCGTCGC
>CALMTS010000059.1 GCA_937872685.1 uncultured Desulfomicrobium sp. | reverse complement strand
GTCCCGTCATTTTTTCACCAAGGAGTCGACCGTGTACCAACGTGCACTGAAAATATTCATGGCGACACGGGATCGCCAGTTGGAAACGCTGCTCCGGGGCGTCCCGCCGCTGGAACGGTTCACCCACGAGTTCATCAGCAGCCCTGATGCCGTTGCGGCCGACATCAAAGGCTGTGGGGTCATCGTCCTCGATTTCGAGACCGTCGCGCCTGATTGCCTGGCCGGAATCCGCGATGCCATGGACGGGCATGCCCTCGTGGCCGGCTGCTTCGACGCCGGCAGTTTTGCCGTGCTGGCGCAGTGGCACCATCTTTTCGATCAGGTCTGGATCAAGCCGTACGACGCGGACAGGGTGCAGGCCTCGTTTTCCGGGATGCTCAGGCGCCTCAGGGAGCGCGAGGACGCGCTGCTGACCCGGAAATACCTGGACACCCTCATCGACAACCTGCCTGACCTGATCTGGTTCAAGGATGCCCGGGGCGCCCACCTCAAAGTCAACAGCAGCTTCTGCAGGACGGTGAACAAGACCAGGGAGCAGGTTGAAGGCCGCGGGCATTACTACATCTGGGACATCGAACCCGACGAGTACGCCCAGGGCGAATACATCTGCCTGGAATCCGAAGAGATCGTCCTTGAGAAAAAGGAAACCTGCCTTTTTGACGAAACGGTGAAATGCGGCGGCGAGCTGCGCAAGTTCAAAACCTACAAATCTCCCATCTTCGACATCGACGGAGCAGTCATCGGCACCGTCGGGTTCGCACACGACGTGACGGATCTGCAGAACCTGATGATTGAACTGAACATCCTGATCGAGAGCTTGCCCTTTGCGATCTTGGTGACCGACAGGGACACCATCATCACCAGCGTCAACCGGAAATTCATCGATATTTTTTCACGGGAAAAAGCGGAACTGATCGGCAAAAGCGTTGATTCGTTTCTCGACGACACGCAGCAATACACCCGCAGCAGGAGATGGACCATAGAACAGGACGACGGCAGCACGTTTCTTCTGTCCGAAAACAAGATCCTGAAACTGCACGACGAAAATCTTCTGGACATTTTTGGCGTTTTGGCGGGGCACATATACCTCTTTGAGGATATCACCCTCGAGTACCACCACAAGAACAAGCTGCTGTCGGATGCGAACACGGATCACCTGACCAAGCTGAACAACAGGCGCAGCCTCCAGGATTTCATGCGCAAGACGCGGCCTCATCCGGACACGGTGCTGTTGCTCGCGGACCTGGACAACTTCAAGGAGGTCAACGACCGGTACGGCCACGATGAAGGGGACAGGGTGCTGGTGGCCTTTGCCAGCCTGCTGCAGCGGATTTTCCCGGTCGAAAACCTGTTCCGGCTTGGAGGGGACGAGTTCGCGATCGTTCTGCACAACGTGGACGACGCCGTCATCCCGCGCAGGTTCGCCGAGCAACTGCTGGCCGGGTTCGAGGAAAACGTCGCCCGCCAGTTCCCCCACACCGACATCTCGGTCAGCATCGGCATCGCCATGGACGACGAGAAGGAAGGCAATTTCGGCGAACTGTTCAAGAAAGCGGACATGGCCCTCTACGAATCGAAAAAGGCGGGCAAGAACGTGTTCTCGTTCTGGAAGAGGTAGGCCCGGAACCGGTCACGGAAGGGCGTTCAGGAGAGGGCGCTGCCGTCAGAGTTTCGGCAACCCCAGATTGTACTCCAGGTGCCTCCAGTTCATGGACGCAAAAAACTGCGGCCAGCGCTCGGAATACTCCCGGGCGTAGCGCAATGTCAGGTCCGTGATGCGGTCCCTCCGCGTGTCCCCTTCCGCCGGGAGGGCCGTGGTCACATCCACCCATATCCGTCCCTCGGCGTCGAACCTGGCGTAGGCGGGCACAAGCGCCGCCCCCGTGGTCACGGCCAGTTCGGCCGCCCCGATCTGAAACGGCCGGCGACGACCCGCAAAGGGCGCCTCGACTGTCTGCCGCCCCTCCAGCCCATCGGGAGAAATATAGACGGCCCCTCCCCGTTGCAGCACCTGCCGGGCGCGCCAGATCATTTCCGACCTGGCTTTGATCTGCTGCGTTTTCCAGGCATCGGTGCCGTCATCGAGCCCCAGCCAGAGGTCGTTGGCCACGATGGCCGTTTCCCGGCCGCTGCGTTCGAACATCCCGAGCAGGGCGCCGCCGACCCGCCCGGCATGGGGCATGGCCAGGACGACGCCCCCGGACAGCCCCCGGCCCGCAAGGTATGCGTTCGGGTCGCTGATGCGCAGCCAGGAGCCGGAGATGCCGGGGCGCTCCAGGGACTTCGCGCGCCAGGCACGCCACGTGTTGGCCAGCATGCAGATCGTGCCGAGTTCTTCAAGGTCCGTGCGCAGGCCGAGCTCGTCGGCCCACTGCCGCAGCAGCGGCAGCCTGTCCGCAAAGCGGCGCCGGAACGCGGGCAGTGCAACCATCGCCCTCTGCAGGCGCACGCCCAGCCCATAGGGCAGGCTCCGGTCGCGCCAGACGGGCCCGGCGAAGGCGAGCTGACGCAGGCTCTGGCGCTCAGGTCCGGGACCCCTTCCGTCATTCCGGGAACCGGCCTGCGATCCGTCGGCCGGCACGGCGCCGCGCGTCCCGGCCCCCATGGCCCGGGCCAGGGCGGCGATGGTCGGGTCGGCGAAGTAGCCCGCCGGAACGGACCACCCGAACTCCTCCTCCACGGCCAGGGCCATGCGCATGGCCAGCAGGGAATCGCCGCCCAGGTCGAAAAAGCCGTCGTCCACCCCGATCACGTCCAGTTCGAAGAGGTCGGCCCAGATTTCCGCGAGACGGGCCTCCGTTTCGTCCCGCGGAGCCACGAAGGGCGTGTCCAGTCCGGGCCGCTCCCGCCCCGGGGCCGGCAGAGCCCGGCGGTCGATCTTGCCGTTCGTGGTCATGGGCATTTCGGCCAGAAACAGCACATGGTCCGGAACCATGTACGCGGAAAGCCGGGCGGCCACGAAGGCACGGATCTCGGATCGCGACAGGGCAGCGCCCCGGGGCACGACATACGCGGCCAGGGCGGGTTCACGCCCGCGCCAGACGCCTGCGGTGACGGCCGCGCCGAGGATGCCCGGATGCCCGTTGAGCACCGCCTCGACCGCGGCGACATCGACCCGGTATCCCCGGATCTTGACCACCGAGTCGTCCCGGCCGAAAAATTCCAGGCAGCCGTCCGGGCGGAGCAGGCCGCGGTCCGCGGTCAGCACGGTCAGGCGCTGCGGGTCGCCGTCCACCGGCAGGAAGTGCGTGGCCGTGAGGGCCTCGTCCCCCCAATAGCCCCGGCTGACGAAGGCGCTCGTGATGGCCACCCGGCCTTCCACCCCCGGCCCCACGGGCCGCCCCGCAGCGTCCAGGATGGAAATTTCCTTGTCCGCCACAGGGTAGCCGGCCGGAACGGGGCCATCCACGGCTTCGACGGTATGGTCGAAGTACGCCCGCGCCACGGGGCCGGCCTCGGTCATGCCCAGCAGGAAATCGAGGACCGCCGCATGGCCGAAGCGCGACTGAAAACCGCGCACGTCTTCGCCATAGATCTGCTGGCCGCACAACGTCACCAGGCGCAGGGCCGGTACGTCCGCGCGGGGCGGAACGGCCGCCAGAAACCCGCGCCACAGGCCCACGGGGGGATTGAAATGGGTGATCCCTTCGTCCCGTACCCAGGCGAGCAGGTCCTTCGGCGGAAGCCCCTTCGGGTTCAGGGCGCAGAGTGTGGCCCCGTTCAGGAGGGTGTCGTAGATGTTCGGCATCGACGCCGCGAAGCCCGGGAAATAGAGCAGCGACTGGCGGTCCGAAGGGGAGACGTAATAGGTGTTCGTATTGTGCCAGGTGGACTGCAGGAACTGGCGGTGATCCCGCACCAGCCCCTTGGGCTTCCCGGTGGAGCCGGAGGTGAAGAAGAACGCCGCCGGGGTGTCCGGGGCGATCTTCAGGCCAGGGTTACCGGCCGCGGCCCCGGCATCCAGTTCCTCCCAGCACAGCAGCCCGCCGATGCGGACGGCGCCGGCCTGCGGTAGTCGCGCCCGGGTCGTGACCAGCAGCTCCGCGCCGGTGGCGTCGAGAATGTCCTGCCAGCGCCGGGCCGGGTCGCCGGGGTCGAGAAAGACATAGGGCCGCCCGGACTTTAATACGCCCAGCAGCGCCGGGACGGCCGGGTCCTCCTGATTCATGAGCAGGGCGACGGGGGAGGGACCCGCTGTGGCGGGCTGCAGGAGCGCATGCGCCACGCGGTTGGCCGAGGCGTTGAGCGCCGCGTAGCTCCATTCCCTTGAAGGCGTGCGCAGCGCCGTCCTGTGCGCATGCAGCCGGGCCTGGGCCTCGAAGCGCTCGGGCACGGAACCGTCCACGGCCTCACGCGGAAACGGGACGTGGTCTCCGGGCGCGGGCCGGGGATAGTCGCGCAGGATCATCATCGGGCTCCGCGGGGACTGCGTACCGCCCCGAAGCGACTCGTCCATGGCGCTCACGGTCTGGCGGCCTCGTCCACGAACTTCGGCTCCCATATCTCCCCGGGCGCCAGCGGCCGGTCCGTCAGACCGCGCTTCGCCGCCCAGTCCGCGTACGCCGCGAGACCCGCCGGATCGAGCTTGCCGTCGCGGGGGATGTCCGTCCAGCAGATGCGCCGGAGCAGTTCGGGCTCCATTTTCGTGACCTTGGACAGAATTTCGACATTGCGGTCCGTCTTGCCTTCGGCGTAGCGCTCCACGCCGCGCAGGTAGGCGCGCAGGAAGCGCACGCCAGCGTCGTCCGTGCGTCCGAGCATGGCCGGACCGAAGACCACCACGCTCAGCGGAAAACCGGGAGCGATTTCGGCCGCCGCCTTCCAGACCGTCCCGGTGCGGTCCCCCACGGTGCGTGTTATCCAGGGTTCGCCCATGAAGACCACATCCAGCCCGCCCTGGCGCAGGGCTTCGATCCTGGCGGGCATTGCGGGCAGGTATTTGGTGCCGACGTCGTCAAGTGTCAGTCCGCGCCCCGCCAGCCACTGCTGGAGAAAAAAGCTGTCCAGCCAGGTGGGGTCCACGCCGAAGGTCAGCTTCCTCAGTTCCTCCGCGGGCATGGCGTCAAGCTTCTGTGCCAGGTCCGGCCGGGCGACGAAGGCGTTGGTCACGCACCCGCCGGCGGACAGCACGCCGCGGCTGGCCACTACTCGGATCTTCTCGCCGCGGGCCATGGCGTTCATCATCCCGGCGGTGAAGATCGTATCGACATCCACCTCGCCACGCAGAAGGGCCACGAGGTAGTCGGTGTTGCGCTGCAGGCGGACGAATTCCACCGTGAGCCCCTCCTGCTCGAAATATCCTTCGGCGTCGGCGAGATACAGGGGGGCGAAGGTCAGGTACGGCAAGGCTGAGACGCGCAGCAGCGTCTTCCCGGCGGCCGCGGCCGGGCCTCCGGCGAACAGAAGCGCCATGGGCACGAAAAGAAGCAAGAACCGGTGGAAGACGCTCTTCGGGACTGTCAGCGATCGATCGGGCATTGCAGAGGCTCCATTGTCGGCCACGGACTGAGCCGTGGGCTGCGTGGTCATGATGTTCCAGTTCAAGGTTCCCCATGCGGCTACAAAGTATCCCGCAAAGTATCAAGACCGAGGTCAGGTATTTTGACTGTGGTAGCGGGGAATTCCGGCCGCTTTTCGGGGCGGGGGACGAATTTCGAAGCACGTGCCGCGGGAAAGTCCCTTGGGGCCGCCGCGTGCGACGTGAGGATGGCGTGTCTGTCTGCGGGATTCATCTCGCATGGATGCATCGGGTCCGTCATCGATCAGGCCGGAGCCCGGCTTGTGGCCTTGACTTTGACCGGTCATGAAGGGAAGGTGACTTCTCCAATTTTCATGGCATGTTAAAACAGTGTTCCGACCACGTCGGCCGCGTCTTCGGCTGGCCGGAAGGGACATGGCGGGGAAGGGCATGACGAAACGATTCGCAGTACTCATCGTCGGCCGCGGCAAGCTGGCGCAGGAACTTCTGCAGGGGCTTCGCGGGCCGGCGGTCTCACGCGTCGTCCCGTGGGACGCGCGCGACACTCTGGACGGGGAGCGCTGCATGGCCGTTCATGCCGGTTCCGGCCGCGAACTGGGCGATGTCATCGAATTCTGCGCGGCGACCGGGTCCGTTCTGCTCGACCTGTCCACAGCCGGTTCCGAGTTCCCGGCCGCGCTGACGTTCCCGGTGGTCGTCTGCCCCAACGTGAACATGCTGATGCTGTCCTTCATGGCCATGGTCAAACAGGCCTCGAAATTGTTCCAGGGCCTGGACATCGCCATCACCGAGTCCCATCAGGCCTCCAAGCGCACCAGCCCCGGAACCGCCATCCACCTGGCCTCGTCCCTTGGTCTGTCCGCCGGCGAAATCCGTTCCGAACGAAACCCTCAAGCACAACTTGAAGTTCTCGGCATCCCACCGGCGTACCTGGATCGCCATGCGTACCATGAAATCGTGATCGGAAGCCCCGAAGCACAGATACGCCTGGAGACGCGGGTGCTCGGCAAAGCGCCGTACGCGTCCGGCCTGGCGAAGGTCATCGAGCTTGTTTCCGCGCGGGAACCGGCCCCCGGCCTCCATGACATCGTCGATCTGGTCATGGACGAGGGCTTCCGGAAAGCCTGAACGCCTGCGCGCCGGTGTCGCAAGGGGAGGCGACGGTGCGGGACCGTCCGGCCCGCTTCAGCCCTTCAGCGCGTCCGAGATCACACGCAGCAATTCGTCCAGGCCGATGGGCTTGGCCACGTAGGCGTTCATGCCCGCTTGCAGGAAGCCGTCCCTGTCGCCGGTCATGGCGTAGGCCGTCATGGCCACGACGGGAATGCCTCGCGCCTTCTCCCCGGCACGCCCCGCGCGGATCGCCCGGGTGGCTTCCACGCCGTCCATGACCGGCATCTGCACATCCATGAGCACCAGGTCGAACTCGTCCCGGGCCAGGGCGTCCAGCACGCGCTGGCCGTCCTGCACGTGGGTCACCTCGATCCCCTGTTTCTCCAGCATGGCCCTGCCGGCCAGGGCGCTGACCGGGTCGTCCTCGGCCAGGAGAACCCGTTTTCCCTTGAGCGCGCCGCCTGTTGCCGCGCTTCTGGCCGGTTCAGGACGGACGCGTCCCTCGTCCACGTGAAAGGCCAGGGAAAAGGCGATGCTCGTGCCCACGCCCGGCTCGCTGATCACGCTCATGTTCCCGCCCATGAGATCCACCAGACGCTTGCAGATGGACAGCCCGAGCCCCGCGCCCTGGTGCGTGCGGGCGTAGCCCTCGTGCGCCTGGGAAAACGGTTTGAACAGCAGGGACAGCTTGTCGTCGGGGATGCCTGCGCCCGTGTCGGACACGCAGAAGAAGACCCTGCACCGGCCGGGCCGCAGGGGAGACAGGGCCCAGGCCTCGGCGCAAACCTGCCCGGCTGACGTGAACTTGAGGGCGTTGCCCACCAGGTTCATGAGCACCTGCTGCAGCCGGACCGCATCCCCCAGAACGCTGTGCGGGATGCGCGGGTCGGTTTCGAAGCGCAGCTCCGTCCCGCATTCCAGCGCCACGGACCGGAAAATGTCCCTGGTCTGGCCGAACACCTCGGAGATGCTCATGGGAACGGTCCGGACGGCGAGCTTCCCGGCCTCGATGCGCGACAGGTCCAGGATGTCGCCCAGCAGCCGCATCAGCCGCCGGCATGATGTGATGGCCGTGGCCGTGAAGCCGGCCTGTTCGGGGTTCAGGGGCGAACCCTGCAGGACCTGCAGCATGCCCATGACGCCGTTGATGGGCGTGCGGATTTCATGGCTCATGTTGGCCAGGAATTCCGATTTGGCCACATTGGCCGCTTCGGCGGCGGCCTTGGCGGTTTTGAGGGCTTCCAGGGTGGCCGCCATCCTGGATTCGGCTTCCTTGCGCTCGGTGATGTCCTCGCCGGAACTCAAGGCCCCGACGATCCGCCCCCCGGCATCCTTCAGATACGTGTTGCGCCACCCGATCATGCGCTGCGTCCCGTCGCGGCGCATGATCGGGTTCTCGAAGACGGTGGAAGCCTCCGAACGTCCGACAAGAATCTCCCGGAATCGGGGATAGACGAGCTCCATTCCTTCGGGCTGGGGCAGGCAGGTCGCGAACCATTGCCTGCCGAGCAGTTCCGTTTCGGTGTACCCGAGCATTTCCCGGCCCGCCCGGTTGATCATGATGATGCGGCCTTCGGTGTCCAGGGCCACGATCATCGTCTGCACGGTGTCGAGGTAGCGCAGGTTGAGGTCGCGCTCGTGTCGCAGGGCGTCCTCGGTCCGCCTGCGCTGGACGATCTCGCGCTGCAGCCTCCGGTGTCCGATGAGCAGGGCGATCAGGATCGCGACAAGGGGGGCGCCGGCCAGAAGAACCCATCGCACAACGTCCCCTGGCCTGATGCCGTGCTCGAAGCGCACGGAGAGCCATCCATGGCGGATCTCCTCCGCCTGTTCCCGGGTGATCGACCCGATGGCCTTGTCGATGATGGAGACCAGCTCCGGCCAGTCGCTGCGGACGGCGAAATGCAGGTCGTAGTTCCGGTACGTCGTGGGTGCCGCGATCTTCAGGTTGGCCAGGCCGTAGCGGTCGATCAGGTAGGCCGCGGCCGCCAGGTTCTCGATGTGGAAGTCGGCGTCTCCCCGGGACACGGCCTCCATGGCTTCACGCGGGGTGGCGGCTTCAATCTCGATGCAGTCGATCCCGTCCCGCCTGAGCCATTCGCGAATCACGTTGCCCCGCACGAACGTCACCCTGAGCCCGCGCAAATCCTGCAGGCCGCTGACGAACGGCCCGTCGTTGCGGCCGACGATGACCAGAGGGAAGGACAGGACCGGGTCGGAAAAGAGCAGATATGCCTCACGCTCGGGGGACCTGGCCGCGCAGGCGATGAGGTCGATTTCCCTGGCTTTGGCCTTGTCCAGGACCTGAGGCCAGGGGAGGGGGCCCTGGGGCTGCATTTTGAGTCCGAGCATCCCCAGCACGAGCCGCAGATGGTCAAAGGCCATGCCCTGCGCCTTTCCGTCCTCGCCGTGAAAATGGAAGGGCTCAAAGGCCAGCGGCCCGCCGACGCGCACCACGGGATGCTGCCGCAGCCACGCGCGCTCGGCCGGGTCGAGGGTTTCCAGGAATGTCGAGGGGTCCGGCTGCGCCGCAGGGATTGTCTCGGAAAGCGGGGCGGCGATGCACAGCGTCGCGGCGAGGGCGGTCAACAGCGCGCAAAACGCAAGAGGGAGAATGCGTCGCGAAAACATCCAGGCTCTCGGCCGTTGCGGAGGGGTCTCGCCTGAAGAACAGTTCACGGCATCGCCTCATTGCGTCTGGAGGTTTCAGGAAGGGCCATCGCGGCCCGGCACGCGGGGCTCCGAGGGCAGCCGGGCGGTTCCCGGTCAGGGGTGCCAGCGCCGTCCGGCCGTGTCAGGCAGGGCACAACACCATGTGATGGTGGGTTCGTACCACTTTTGAGTGCCATAATCCACCAGGGGGCAGGGCCGGGCGCGAGGCGGCCTCCCCATGGCCGTTCTCCGGCCGCACGCGCCCGGCTGCCATCTCCGAAGACGCTATGACTGAACCGGCCTGGAACATTTACTCCCGAAGGGAGATGTTTGACGGACTTCCTTTTGCCGGATCGAACACCTTTACGGCCCAACCTGCAGCGATTTTCTTTCCGGAAATGGACAAATCGTTCCGGATGTGTTCTTGATTTCCCAGATTCCCGACTCACCGGTGTCAAGATTTTTCGGCCCCAAATACCCTGTGAGCGCCGGCCTTGGGCCGAAAATCCTCTCGTCCGTCCGCGCCGCCCTTGCGGTGCGCCGGAGCGCATTTCAAATTGTGGCAGATTTTTTGGTTTATTTATTGATAATTATTCCTGACAAAGATATGAGCATGTCCAACCCCACTTTCACCATTCGGAACAATCTCGGATGAGATATCGTAACATATGAAAAATATTATCAACATAAACCTCACAGGAGATCGAACATGAGCGAAGCAAAATGCCCGGTTACCGGCAAATCCAGCTCCCAGACGCCCGGACGCGGCACGTCGAACCGCGATTGGTGGCCGAACCAGCTGAATTTGCAGATCCTGCACCAGCATTCGTCCAAGTCCAACCCCATGGGCCCGGAATTCAACTACAGGGAAGAGTTCAAGAAGCTCGACCTCGCAGCCGTGAAGAAGGACCTCTTCGCGCTGATGAACGAATCCCAGGACTGGTGGCCGGCCGACTGGGGGCACTACGGGCCGTTCTTCATCCGCATGGCCTGGCACAGCGCGGGTACCTACCGTACCGGCGACGGACGCGGCGGGGCCGGGTCCGGATCCCAGCGCCTGGCGCCCCTGAACAGTTGGCCGGACAACGTCAACCTGGACAAGGCCCGCCGCCTGCTGTGGCCCATCAAGCAGAAATACGGGCGGAAAATCTCCTGGGCCGACCTGATGATCCTGGCCGGCACCTGCGCCATCGAGTCCATGGGCCTCAAGCCCTTCGGCTTCGGCGGCGGCCGCGAGGACGTCTGGGAGCCCGAGCAGGACATCTACTGGGGCGCGGAGAAGGAGTGGCTGGCCACCAGCGACAAGCCGGACAGCCGGTATTCCGGCGAGCGGGACCTGGACAACCCCCTGGCCGCCGTGCAGATGGGCCTCATCTACGTCAACCCCGAAGGCCCGGACGGCAACCCCGACCCCGTAGCCTCGGGCCGCGACGTCCGTGAGACCTTCGCACGCATGGCCATGAACGACGAGGAGACCGTGGCCCTGGTGGCCGGCGGGCACACCTTCGGCAAGTGCCACGGCGCGGGCCCGGCCACCCATGTCGGCCCCGAACCGGAAGCCGCGCCCCTGGAGGAGCAGGGTCTGGGCTGGAAGAGCAGCTTCGGCAGCGGCAAGGGCGGCGACACCATCGGCAGCGGCATCGAAGGCGCCTGGAAGCCGAACCCCACGAAATGGGACATGGGCTACCTGAAGGTGCTGTTCAAGTACGAGTGGGAGCTGGTCAAGAGCCCGGCCGGCGCGCACCAGTGGCTGGCCAAGGACGTGGAGCCCGAGGACATGGTCGTCGACGCCCACGACCCCTCGAAGAAGGTGCGGCCTATGATGACCACGGCGGACCTGTCCCTGCGCTTCGACCCGATCTACGAGCCCATCGCGCGGCGCTACCTCGAAAACCAGGCGGAATTCGAGGACGCCTTCGCCCGGGCGTGGTTCAAGCTGACGCACAGGGACATGGGCCCGCGCTCGCGCTACCTCGGCCCCGACGTCCCGGCGGAGGAGCTCCTCTGGCAGGACCCGGTGCCCGCGGTGGACCACAAACTTGTGGACGCCGGGGACATCGCCGCCCTCAAGGCGAAAATCCTGGCCTCGGGCCTCGGCGTGTCCGACCTGGTCGCCACGGCCTGGGCCTCGGCCTTCACCTACCGCGGCTCCGACATGCGCGGCGGCGCCAACGGGGCGCGCATCCGCCTGGCCCCGCAGAAGGACTGGGCCGTCAACGAGCCGGCCAGGCTGCAGAAGGTGCTGCAGGCCCTCGAAGAGATCGCCCGGGAATTCAACGCCGCGCAGTCCGGCGGCAAGAAAGTCTCCCTGGCCGACCTCATCGTCCTGGGCGGCTGCGCCGGCGTGGAGCAGGCCGCGAAGAACGCCGGCCATGACCTGACCGTGCCCTTCGCCCCCGGCCGCACGGACGCCTCGCAGGAACAGACCGACGTGGAAGCCTTCGCCGTCCTCGAACCGCTCGCAGACGGCTTCCGCAACTACCTCAAGTCCAAGTACTCCGTGACCGCCGAGGAGCTGCTGCTCGACAAGGCCCAGCTGCTGACGCTGACCGCTCCGGAGATGACGGTGCTCGTCGGCGGCATGCGCGCCCTGAACGCCAACTTCGAGAAGTCGCCCCACGGCGTCTTCACCGACCGGCCCGGGGCACTGACCAACGACTTCTTCGTCAACCTCCTCGACATGGGCACGGCCTGGCAGCCGGCGCCGGGGGGCGACGGGGTCTATGAGGGCCGCGACCGCGCCACGGGCGACCTGAAGTGGACGGGCACCCGCGTGGACCTCCTCTTCGGCTCCAACTCGCAGCTCCGCGCCATCGCGGAAGTCTATGCCTGCCGGGACGGCCAGGAGAAGTTCCTGCACGACTTCGTGGCCGCGTGGACCAAGGTCATGAACCTCGACCGGTTCGACCTGGCCTGATCACGTAACCTCTCACACGCATGAGGGACTTCGGCCGCCCGGCCGGAGTCCCTTTTTTCCGCCCGTCCGCAACAGGCCCGGCGGGCCCCAGGCATGGGCTTGGCTCTCGTCGCCCGGTGAAAAGGACAAAACGCCGCTGGCTATGGAATTCCCCAGGTATTTGGCGTAAGCCTGTACCCATGAACCAGACCTGCCCGACAACCTTGTCCAAACGGCACACTTTCCTGGTGGTGCTGACGGCGTCCGCCCTGACCCTGGTGGTGACGGCCCTGGCCGCGACCATCGCCCTGAACACCTACCATGCCACCGTGGGCAGGGCCGGCAAGGACGCGCGCTTCATCTCCAGCCTCGTCGCCACGCAGATGAGCCTGCTCCTCCTGGATATCGAGGGCAGCCTGAACGAGGTCGCCATGTTTCTGGAAACGCAGAACCGTGAGCACCCCGACGACCATGCGCACCGGCTCCACGACCTGCTCGCGTCCATCCGGCACGGCGAATTTTCCGTGCAGGAGCTGCTGCTCACCGATGCCCAGGGCCGCATCGAAGCCTGGACCGGTCTGGCCGGCCTGAACGATGCCTCCGCCATGACCGATTACAAGGCCTTCCAGGCCGGCAACACGGCGCCCCTCATCGGCGCCCCCGTTCCGGACGCCGCGCAGCCGGGCTCGTGGGTTTTCGCCGTCAGCAGGGGCCTGCGCAACGATTACGGCGAGCTGACGCATGTCGCCACGGCCATCATCAATCTCGAAACGCTGCAGCAGGCCTACACCGGCCTCGACATGCCCCCCGGAACCGGCATCGTGGTCTCGGACCTGGAAGGGCGGGTCTATCTGGCCCGGCCCGGCCGGGAGAACTACCTCGGCCGCGTCGTTCCTGAACTCGTGACGTATATGGGCGCCAACCCCGCGGGCGGCACCTATGTCGGCCCGTCCCCCGTGGAGGACCGGCAACTTGTGGCCGGCAGCACGAGGGTGGCGCGCTTCCCCCTCATGGTCTTCGCGATTCAGCCCCTGGACCAGGCGCTGTCCCCCTGGCGGCAGCACGCGCGGTTCTACGGCGGGGCGTCGCTGGCCCTCATCCTCGTCGCGGCCACATTGAGCGTCGCCCTGGTGCGCAGCCAGGTGCAGATCAACTGCCAGAACCAGGCCCTGGCCCTGGCGGCGTCAACGGACCCGCTGACAGGCGCCCTCAACCGCCGCTCCTTCCTGGCAGCGGCCCGGCGGGAGTTTTCGCGCGTCGGGCGCTACGGCGGGCCCCTGGCCTGCGTCATGATGGACCTGGATCACTTCAAGCGCATCAACGACACCCACGGGCACCCGGCCGGCGACCTGGCCCTTTCGTCCGCCGCGCGCTACGCCGTCTCGCGGCTGCGCGGGACCGACCTCTTCTGCCGCTACGGGGGCGAGGAATTCGTCTTTCTCCTGCCCGAGACGGACCTGACCGGAGCCGTGGCCCTGGCCGAATCCCTGCGCCAGGGCCTGTCCGGCCTCCGCCTGGAGCTGGACTCCGCGCATTTCACGTTCACGGCCAGCTTCGGCGTGGCGGAAATGCAGCCGGACACCCCCTCCCTGGACGACCTCCTCGTCCGCGCCGACCGGGCCCTGTACCTGGCCAAACTCGGGGGGCGCGACCAAGTCCGCACGCTTCCCGCGGACACGGAGTCCGGGAACGGTTGAACACCTTGCGGCCGGGCCGGAACCGCTGTACGCATTGCCATTTTCAACCCATCCACCGGGAGCGCATCGTGAACGAAATCCTCATTCGTCCCATCGGAATCATCCATTCCCCCTTCACCGACCGGGCCGACATGCCCATCCAGCCCTGCGGGGCCCGCGACACGGCCGGCCGCGTCGTGCTGGACAAGGCCCTGGCGTCGGGCCTGCGGGACCTGGACGGATTTTCCCACATCTACCTGCTGTACCATTTCCATATGAGCCAAGGCTTCGACCTGACCGTGGTACCCTTCATGGAACCGGCGGAGCGGGGCCTCTTTTCCACCCGGGCCCCCCGGCGGCCCAACCAGATCGGCATGTCCGTGGTGCGCCTGCAGCGCATCGAAGGCAACGTCCTGCACATCCTCGGGGTGGACGTCCTGGACGGCACGCCGCTTGTGGACATCAAGCCGTACTTCAGGACCTTCGACGCCTTCCCGGAGGCCGTCAGCGGCTGGGCCGAAAAACACCAGGAGCAGGCGGACGCGGTCCGCTCCGACGGCCGTTTCAC
>CALMTS010000058.1 GCA_937872685.1 uncultured Desulfomicrobium sp. | reverse complement strand
GAAGCGTGGCAATCCATCTTCATGCCGAATTGCTGCATTGTAATGAAGAAGACATGAATTTCGCACACTGGTCAGGCTTTGCGTGAGAGCATGACACGACCGCATCGAAGACTCCTCGCACATGTCAGGCAAAGCGTGAAAATTCAGGCTGTCAAGCGAAGCCTGACACTCGTGTGATGACGGGTCGTGAATAAGCCGGTTTATTTGCCTTTCATGTACGCCTCTCGCTCTCCGCGTTCCTCCTGCGACGCGTCCCTGTGTGGGTATGCGTATGACAGGCAGTGTCCCGGAATTACATGCAATGAGCCTGGCGTGGGAGATGCGGGGGCGGACCGGGCTGGCTCCTGTGCGGCATACGTGGCATGTAAGACGTTCCGTTTCCAATTAGTGATGGAAAAACGGAAGGATATTGGGTAAACTCGCATTCCTGAAGCCGGGGCCCGGAGGCGATGCCGATGGCGTCCGCAGAATCCTTTTCCCGGCGATGCAGGCGCATTCAGGCGGTTCGTTTTCTGCCTGCCGGGCGCGGCCTGCGCGCCGGGTTTCAAGTTGCCCGGGGATGTGGCCGCGTTTTTTTCGAATGTTTCGCGACCTCACGAACTTCTATCCAAGCGAGCACCAATGTCGGAACACAAGCCGCCCCAGATCAGCCCCTTCCTCTTCCCCTTCGGACTCTTCTGCTTCGGCCTCTGGTTTTTCTACGACGGCTGGATCAGCACGGACCCCGGGATGCAGGAGCATCTCATGTTCAACCGCGTCGGCAGCGCCATCCTGCTTCCCTGGGCGGTGATCGATTTCATCCGGACGCGGAAGAGGGAGCGGGAGTACCGCGAACGGCAGCAGGCCGAGGCCACGCGGTCCGATGAAGCCTGAGATGCGGGCCGGCTTGCAATGTTGACCAACCGCCAGCTCATCGTCCCCTACATCCTGCCGTACTTCGCCTACGTCGGGATCGCGTCCGTGCCCGCCTCGGTGCTGGGCCGGGAGGTCAGCTACGGGGTGCGGCTGGTTGCCGTCAGCCTGCTGCTCCTTTGGGCGCGGCGCTGGTACTGCTCCCTCGGGGGGCCGCGACCGGTCTGGGCTTCGGTGGCGTGGGGCGTCGGCGCGGGGATTGCCGGGGCTGCCCTGTGGGTGGCGCTGCTGGCGCCCTTCGTGTCCGCCGACGGGGCGCAGGCGTGGACGCCGACGGCCTTCTGGCTGCGTTTTGCGGCGGCCGGGGCCGTGGTGCCGTTTTTCGAGGAACTGATGATGCGCGGCTTCGTCTTCCGCCTGGCCCTGCAGTGGGACCAGGAGCGGAGGAAGGGCAGCCGCGCGGCCCTGCAGGACGCGCTGGACGGGCGCTCCCTGGACGAGGTCCGGCCGGGGGAGTGGTCCTGGGCGGCGGTGCTGGTTTCCACGGCGGTTTTCGCCGCCGGGCATGGCGTGGCCGAGTGGCCCGCGGCCGTGGCCTACGGGCTGCTCATGTGCGGGCTGTGGGTCTGGCGCGGGGATCTGGTGTCGTGCATCGCCGCCCATGCGGCGACGAATGCGGCCCTGGCCCTGTATGTCCTGGGGACCGGGCAGTGGCAGTACTGGTGATGGGCGGTTTTATGAACGGGGTGGACATGGTGGATGTGATGGACTTTCGCCGCACAGCGGCGCCGGGGCGGGCGGCGTGAGCCTCGTGCTGACCTTGGCGGCCCTGGCCGCCGTGGCGGTGGCGCTGGGGTTTGCGCTGCGCATGGGCGTGGGCGCCCTGCGCGGGGAGCGGTCGCGGGCCTCGGGGGTGCTGGGGCTGGCCCTGTTCCTGACGGCCGCGCTGGAAGCCCTGGACCTCCTGTGCGTGCTCTTTCCCGGGGACATGCCGGCCCTGCGCGCGGCCGGCCTGGCCGTGGAGGGGGCGCTGTGCCCGGCCTGGGTCTGGTTCACGGCCCTCTTCGCCCGCGAGTACGAGGACGGGCGGCTGCC
>CALMTS010000057.1 GCA_937872685.1 uncultured Desulfomicrobium sp. | reverse complement strand
CCGCGAGGATTCACCATGAACAGACATATCCTGTTGACGGTCAGCGACGACTACAGCTCCCTCTACGCAGTACGTTTCGCGGCCGGCTTCTTCGGCAGCTCCAAAGACCTGAACATCACCCTGCTCTACGTGGCCACCAACCCCAAGGCCGGCCTGACCGAAGCGGAAATCATCCAGGACTACGGCAACCTGAACCGCCGCGAAGCCCAGACCAGGAGCATGGCCCAGGCCGCCCTGGACAAGGCCGAGGAACTCCTGGTCACGAAGCATTTTCCCAAGGAGAACATCCACAGGAAGATCACCTTCAAACAGCTCGGCACGGCCAACGACATCATCCAGGAAGGCATCACCGGCATGTACGACGCCATCGCCCTGGGCCGCCGCGGACTTTCACGCCTGGAGGAACTCATCGACGACAGCGTGAGCAAGCAGGTCTTCACCACGCCCATGGACATCCCCCTGTGGGTCTGCCGCAGCCACGAGAAGCCCGCCCCGAACGTCCTGCTGTGCACGGACGGCTCGCCGGCCAGCCTGCGCTGCGCCGATCATGTGGGCTTCATGCTCAAGGACGAACCGAACCACGAGATCACCCTGCTGCACGTCGTATCCCACGCCTCCTCGGCCGTGCCATCCGAAGCCATCGCCGCGGCCCGGCACATGCTGGAGGAAAACGGCATCGCGTCCGACCGCATCAGCCATCAGATCGTGGAGGGTCTGAACACGCACGACACCATCCTGCGCGTTTCCCGCGAGGGGGGCTACGGCGTCCTGGCCACGGGGCGCACGGGCCGGGGCGAAACCAGAAGCCTGCACCTGCTCGGCTCGGTCAGCATGAACCTGCTCAAACACCTGGATTCAGCGACGTTGTGGATCAGCCATTAAGGCGGCTCCGCTTCGCTTTCCTGCGCGCCTGCACCCAGGCCACGGCCTTTTTCACGGCCAGGGGAAAAATCCCGAGCAGGGCGAAGGCGGCAAGCATTGACGGCGAAAGGATGCCGGACAGGGACGTCAGTTCCCCCAGCTCCTTGCCCGCGTTGACGTAGACCATGGTTCCGCCGAGCATGCCCAGCTGCGAGACCCAGTAAAAGGTGCGCACCGGCATGGGCGTCAGGCCCATGAGCAGATTGATGACGAAGAAGGGAAAGACCGGGATGAGGCGCAAGGTGAAGAGATACCAGGCACCCTCCCGCGCCACGCCCTCGTTCATGGCCGCGAGCCTCTCCCCGAAGCGGCTCTGGACCAGATCCCGGAACAGGTAGCGGGACATGAGGAAGGCCAGGGAAGCGCCCAGGCTCGAGGCGAAGGACACGGCCACCGTGGCCACCCAGAAGCCGAAGACCGCGCCCCCGGCCAGGCCCATGACCGTGGCCCCGGGCAGGCTCAGGGCGGCCATGACCACGTAGCACAGGAAATACCCCCCGACCATCAGGACGCCGTGGTCCGCATAGGCCTGGCGCAATCCCCCCAGGGAACGCTGCATGGCCTCCAGGCTCAGGTAGCGCTGCAGGTCCAGGGCGAAGAAAAGCGCCAGGGCGGCGGCAACCCCGAGGAGCAGGGCGATTTTTCTGTTCATGTGCCTCCCCTCAGGTGAAAAGCGCGTCGTGGATGGCGGCCACCAGGGGTTGGGGCAGCGGGTCTTCGAGAAATATCTCGTACTTGGAGGCCGTGCTGCTGATGGCCAGCACCCTGTTCCCGGCCTCCTCCAGCATGGTCAGCACCCCGTCCACTCGCTCCCGCTGGGCCGCGACCCGCGAACCGATGAGCGAAAGGCTCACGCAGGGCACCCCTTCCAGGCTTGGGGCATGCTTCTCGTCCACGACCACAACGGTGCGGCCCTCGATGGACTGGCACAGGCGGCAGTCCGGAGGCAGGGGCACGCCCGCGGCGAAGGCGATCCAGCGCAGGCGGTCATGGTACACCATGGCCTGCAGGGTCTCTCGGTTCAGGTTCTCGTTCGAGACGATGGTCCCGATCCTGCCCGAACTGCTGGAGCCCGCGGCGATGCGCACGCCCAGGCGCCGGGCGTACTCCACGGCATCGTCCTTGAGGACCTTGGCCCCGGCCGCCGACATTTCGAGCATGGTCTCGTAGTCCACGGTATCCAGCCGGCGGGCCGATGGGGCCAGGCGGGGATCCGAGGTATAGACCCCGTCCACGTCGGAGTAGATCTCGCAGACGTCGGCCTCGAGCGCGGCGGCCACGGCCACGGCCGTGGTGTCGGAGCCTCCGCGGCCCAGGGTGGTGATCTCGCGGGCCGTGGAGACGCCCTGGAACCCCGCCACTACGGCGATCTTCCCCTCGTCCAGGGCCTGCCGCAGGCGGTCGCCCTTCACTTCCAGAACCCTCGCGTCCCCATGGTTGCAGTCGGTGATGAGTCCGATCTGGGAGCCCGTGAAGGACACGGCCAGTCCGGGCCGGATGCCGTTGATGGCGATGCTCATCATGGCGATGGAGATGCGCTCCCCGGCGGAGACGAGCATGTCCATCTCCCGTGGGTCAGGGTGCTCGGCCAGTTCGTGCGCCTGGCGCACCAGGGCGTCGGTGCTCTTGCCCATGGCCGAGACCACGACCACGACCTTGTCCCCGGCCTCGTGCCTGGCCACGATGCGCCTGGCCAGGTCCCGGATCTGCTCCGGGGTGGCCACGCTGCTGCCGCCGTATTTCTGAACGACCAGTGCCATTGATTCTCCTTATGGCGCCATCTTGACGATGCGCGGTGTGAATGTCGCGCGGATGCGCACCAGGTCGGCCTGGGCGGCCATGACCGCGCGGATGTCCTTGTAGGCCATGGGCACCTCGTCCACCCCCCCAGAGAGCAGCCGGACCGCGTGTTCCTCCAGCACATGCTCCAGGTCCCCGCGGCGGAAGCGCTTCAGCGCCTCCTGGCGGCTCATGGCCCGACCCGCGCCGTGGGCCGCGGAGTTCAGGGACAGGGGGTTGCCCAACCCCTCCACCACGTAGGCGGGATGGATCATGGTTCCGGGGATGATGCCCAGCACGCCGGCCCCTGCCGGCGTGGCGCCCTTGCGGTGCACGATGACCTCACGGCCTCCGTGCGTTTCGCGCCAGGCGAAATTGTGGTGGTTCTCGACGCCCCATGCGGGCTTCAGACCCAGATGACCGGCCACCGCGGCGTGAATGAGGGCGTGGTTGGCCGCGCTGTAGCGGCCCATGAGCTCCATGGCGGCCCAGTATTCCCGTCCCGGGTCCGTGTCCAGGCCGAGCCAGGCCAGATGCCCCAGCTCGCGCGGCAGCTCGCGGTGCAGCCGGCGGGCCAGGGCGGAATAGTACTTGGCCACCTCGCCGCCCGTGCCCCGGCTGCCGCTGTGGGAGAGCAGCGCCAGATAGAGGCCCCCGGCCAGCCCGGGCAGGTCCCGGGGCACGTCCAGCACGCCCCACTCCACGAAATGGTTGCCCGAGCCGCTGGTCCCGAGTTGCGCCCGGGCCGTGTCCAGCATGCGCGACGTGACGGGCGAAAAGCCCCAGTCCTCGTGCATGACGGGATGGTCCCTGGGCGCGGAAAACTTCCCGCCGACCCCGAAGCAGGTTCCGGCCTCGATGGCCCGGACCAGTTCGTCGGCCTGGGTGGCCACCAGGTCCGGCGGCACGGCGAAGACGCTCATCTTCATGCGGCAGGCGATGTCCATGCCCACGCCGTAGGGGATGACCGCGTTGTCCACGGCCAGGACACCGCCGATGGGCAGGCCGTAGCCCACATGGGCGTCGGGCATGAGCGCCCCGGCCACGGCTACGGGCAGGCTCGCGCCGTCGCGCATCTGCTTCACGGCCTGGGGGTCGAGGTCATCGCCCCAGGCCCGCCAGGGGGCTTCGGCGGAGCGCACGAAGGAGGCCGCCGAGCCCGGGCGCAGCATGGAGGCCAGGCTCCCCAGGACCGGATGATCCGTGAACGACCCGGGGTCGTCGGCCAGGTGGCTGAAAAGCCGGCGCAAGGCCTTGCCGCGCACGCCGTCGTCTTCGAGCTCCCGTGCGCAGCCGAGGACAACGGGCAAAAGCTCCTCGGGGATGCCCAGGGCCGACAGGCGGAAAGGCAGGCCGTTCTTTGTGCGTTTGGCGGACATGGGCAGAATCTAGCGTCTTTTTCCCGTTTCTCCAAGACAATACGCGACAGCGGAAAACCGCTCAAAATCCGGAGCTCGATGCGATTTGCGCATGACAAGCGTAATTCGGGAGGTTGAACGGGCGATCATTCTCCGGGAATATTGATTTTCAGAATGGATCGTTCTAGTGAGGCAGTGGCGAAGAATTCAGGGGAGGACCACATGGCGAAATTTCTTTTCGTCCTGAGCAAGGACGACAACGAGGCGGCCACCCGCTGCTTCCAGTTCGCGCGCATCGCCCACGGCAAGGGGCATCACGTGAACCTGTTTCTCATCGACGGCGGCGTGACCTGGGCGGACTCGACGCGGGACCTGACCGTGAAGACCGTCACCGGGGACTGCCCGGGCGACTATCTGCCCTATCTGGTCGAAGCGGAGGTGGAGACCGGGGTCTGCACGCCCTGCGCCCGCAACCGCGGCCTGGACGAAGCCCGCTTCCACACCAACATGCAGCTCGACGGCGGCCCGCACCTCATCGAACTGGCGGCCGAATC
>CALMTS010000056.1 GCA_937872685.1 uncultured Desulfomicrobium sp. | reverse complement strand
CGGGATGCTCCTCACCCCGGACCTGGCGCGAACCCTCATGGACCTCGGCGTCAAGCCCGTGATCAAGATGAACAGCCTGCGCCCGGAGGTTCAGGATGCCCTGGCAGGACGCAAAGACGCCCACAAGGGCATCCGGGCGGGGCTGAACGCCCTGCTCCAGGCCGGATACCCCGGCGAGGGCCTTTCCCTTGGCGCCCAAACCGTCATGTGCCGGCACAATTACCATGAATTGCCCGACATGTGGGTATGGCTCCGAGAGCGGAATATCATCCCCTACTTTGAAATACTTACCCTGCAGGGTCGAGCCAGACGCCATCCGGACCTCGAACTCGACCCGCAGGAACTCAGGCGCGTGTTCGAACGCCTGGCCCGCATCGACGCGGAGCGGTTCGGACACATCTGGGAACCCCATCCCGCTGTGGCCGCCTTCAGTTGCGACCGCCACGAATATTCCTGCACGGTCAGCGTGAACGGTGACATCTATCCCTGTCCCGGAGTGAGCCTTTCCGCCGGCAACATCAGGACGGCCCCCCTCGCAAAAATCCTGGGCACGAGCCCCGTCATCAGCGACCTGCGGAACATCCGCACGACAATCAAGGGCGAATGCGCCCGGTGCGACCTCAAGACGCAGTGCTACGGCTGCAGGGGCATGGCCTTCCAGGCCACCGGCGACTACCTTGCCGCCGATCCGTTGTGCTGGCGCAACACGGCGACCCGCAACCAGGAGTCCGAAGCATGAAATCCATCGCCCTGCCGGCCCCGGCCGAAAATTTCCTGCCCCACTCCGCCCCCATGGCCTACATCGACCGGCTGCTGGAAGGGGATGATGTGCGCGGGCTCTGCGAAACCAGGATCGACCCCGGCCACATGCTCGTGGACGAGGCCGGCCGGCTGGACCGCGCCGCGTTCATCGAACTCGCAGCCCAGGGCTTTGCCGCCCTCAAGGGGTGGCATTATCTCTGCCGGGAGAAACCGTACGCCATCGGGTATCTCGTCGGCGTCCAGGGTTTCGAGTGCTTCGGCGACGCCCATGCCGGGGATGTCCTGCTCATCGAAACCGTCGAAGCCGGGGTTTTTGACAGCTTCAGCGTTGTCGAGGCGGCAATCACCCGCGACGGCGAAACGCTGTGCCAGGGCAAGCTCAAGCTCTACATTGTCGATGATGAAGAGACGGACGCGGGAGAACTCGAGACATGACGCCCACCTCTGCACCGACGCGGACACTCATTGCGGCGCTGCTGCTTTCCCTTGCGTTCTGCAGCAGCGCCCTCGCCCAGGACCACGCTGTTGAAGCCGTTCTCGCCCGGCTGGGGGCCAAGGCCGCGTCCATCACGACCATTTCGAGCACCTTCGTGCAGGAAAAGAGGCTTTCCGTTTTCGACGAGACAATCGTTTCAACCGGCCGATTCCTCTTCGCCAGCCCGGACAGGCTGCGCTGGGAATATTTCACGCCCATGGCCGAAGGCTTCGCCCTGCACGGGGATTCCGGAGTGCGCTGGACGGACATGGGCGACACGCGCACGAAGTTCGCGCTCCGGGACGACCCGGCCATGAACGTCATCACCCGGCAACTCCTAGCCTGGGCCACATTCGACCGGCAGTGGCTGTCCGGAGAGTACGGCATCAGCCTCGCGGCCGAGTCCCCCGTGACCCTCAAGCTGGTGCCCAAGCGCAAGGATGCCGCCGCCGTCCTCGACTACCTGCTCATTGAATTCTCCCCCGCGGAGGACACCGTGCGGCGTGTCGAAATGCACGATCACGACGGGGATTTCACACGTATTCTCTTCGAGAACGCGACGGTCAACATCCCCCTCGAAGACGGCCTCTTCAGGTAGCCCCGCATGTCCAGACTCCTCGGCTTTGCCCATGAATTCCTCGCACCCAGAAGGCATCTCCTGCTGGCGTGCTGCGGCGTGCTCCTCTGCGCAAGCCTGGTCTTCATCTCCAGGATGATCGTCCTGGAAGACATAAGGACCATGCTGCCTGACGACGCGGGGCATATCGCCGAGGACCTGGACCTGCTGAGAATGGCACCTTTCGCGCAGCGGCTGACCATCACCGTCAGCCACCCGGGGACGGACCCTGCCCTTGGGGCCAAGGCCCTGGCCGAAGCCCTGCGTGGCGAGGATGTCTTCACCCGCGTCCTGACCGGCCCCCCCG
>CALMTS010000055.1 GCA_937872685.1 uncultured Desulfomicrobium sp. | reverse complement strand
CGGACGATTGGACGAGGCAGCTGCTGTGCAAGAAGAGTGAATCCGTCTGGAATTTCGTGAACCCCTACTGCATGCCCAGGGACAACGATATCCGGGAGTGGGACGCCGATCACGGACAGGACCCCACGAAGGTCTTCCCGTCCTATGCCAGCTACCTCTGGTCCACGCTCAAGAAGAACCCCGAAGCCGATATTGTCGGACAGCTCTACCAGTTCCGGCCGGCCGGCGTTGACGGCCAGGTGTTCCGGGCCCTTCGCTACGCCCCGAACTTCAAGGGGTTCAAGGGCAAGACGCTGAAGCCGCAGGGTCCCCTCAACAACCCGAAGAAATGGAAGAGCTCTTTCAAGGGCTTCGGATTCGGAGGCAACATCACAGGCGGTGGCGGCGGTACCGGTGGTGCCACGGGAGGTGGAAACACGGGTTACTAGGCGCGCTGCTGCGCAAACAGAAACAAACAACCCCCGTCATGACCATGGCGGGGGTTGTTTGTTTCTGTATTGCCTGAACCGACAGTCCGGAGGTGACGGAGACGGAAGGAGGACGGTCATTTCGAACTGGTTACCAGCAGGCCTGCCATACCAGGGAAACTTCGACGGTTAGGCCCCGATTGGCGCGAGTCCGGAGTGAAGATAGCTCACAATGTCAGTTTCTGCCCCTCCCTGCGCCCTTGCCTCCCTGGCCGCCCCCTCCATTTCCGCCTCCGCCGTGTCCGCCGCCTCCGGTGCCGCTTCCGCGGCCTCCGCCGCTCCCGCCCGCCATGCCTCCTGAGTATCCGGCTCCCGCGGAGCCTGCGCCCTGACTCATGGTCTTTTCCAGCGAGCGGCTCCTCTCTTCAGGGGAGAGATCCCGCCATCTTTTCTGCAGCTTGTTCTGCTGATCAGGGGAGAGGCTCTGGAATTTCTCCCAGGCCCCCAGGAGGCTTTCGCGCTGAGCTGCCGGGAGTGTCTGGAAGCGTTCGAACCGCTGGCGCGTCATCCGTCTCTCTTCAGGAGTCATGGCTTGCCAGGCGCGAAAGCGTTTCTGGGCGCGGGTGCGTTGCTCCGGTGTCATGGAGTGCCATACCCGGCTTCCTTGCAGCAGGCGTTCCTGCTGTTGCGCATCCAGGCTGTCCCAGCGCGACGCGTGGGGCGCCAGGATCTGGCGCTCCTCGGGGGCCAGGGAGTCCCAGGGCGTGCCGCCGGAAATCGCCGCGGCCGGGAACATGGCCAGGAACAGTGCGATGAATATGGAAAGATGGATGTTATTCATGATGCGTGCCTCTCGATGAACTTGGGGCGAGGGCCTCAAGCAATGCCGGGTCGGCGAAGCGGTCGTTCCCGGCGTTGAACGTGGCGAGAAATTCCAGAAATTCGAGGGACGGAATTTCCCGTGAACTCGAGGTGGCGTTTCCTCCCGTGCGCCTATCCCTGTCGGGAGTCTGCGGGCCCTGTCCCATGCCGAGAAGGAAAACCAGGCTCAACAGGAGCAGGCCTGTCTTGAGGATGTCATTGGCCATGTTGCGTCTGCGCATACCAGATGACGAATTCCAGATTTCTGTAAAATTCCACATCATGGGCCGATGCCAGCAGATCCATGCTGGCCATGGGGTCCACGTCGATGGCTGCCGGTCGATCATTGTGCAGGGGGCCTTGAGATATCAGCAGCAACGCCAAAAGGACTGTTCCGGTCGCGGCCGCGATACGGGCCGGCATGCCAAAACCGTGAAGACTGGCGGGAAGGCGGCTTCGAAGCCTGCCGTTCGCCACACTCAGGGCGGAACGCCGAATGGCTCGGAGCCTGTTTCGCGTTTGGTCGTCGAATCCTTCAACCGCCGCGTCGAGATGCTTGCGGACAAGATCGATTGTGGGATCGTGCTCCTGTTTCATGGCCTGTATCCCTCCAGATGGTTTTTCAATGTCGCCAGCGCCCGGAAATAATGGGTTTTGACCGATCCTTCCGAACATTCCATGGCGACGGCGGTTTCCGCCACGCTCAAGCCTTCCCAGGCGCGCATCAGGAATGTCTGCCGCTGCCGCAGGGGGAGCCTGGCCAGGCCGGATTCGAGCGCCTTGATGAACATGTTCGACGTCGCCGCGTCTTCGGCGCTTGCTCCATTCGGATCCGGCGGATCGTGAACCTCCTCGTGGGCGGATTCGTCGCGATTCATCCTCAAGGCTTCGGAAAAGAGCAAGAGGCCTGACCTGATGAACTCCCTTCGGCGCCAGTCGGCAATCCGGTTGTGCAGGACGCGGTAGAACAGCGGCTTCCATTCCTCGGTGGGCTTTCCGGAATAACGCTCCACAAAGCGGGTCATGCTGTCCTGCATGATGTCTAGCGCATCCGCGTCATTCCGTGTTCCTAGGCGGGCCATGTAGTATGCCCTGCCTTCAACTGCTTCAAGAAAGCTGTTCATGGAATGCGCTTCTTTCGCCATGTGCCACCGGTATCGTCACAAGCAGTTTGAGGCAGGGAAGGTCGGTCGTAACGGGGGAATCGGCCCGTGCGCGATGCGCGCACGGGCCCCGTTCGTCAGGAACGTCCACCTCGGCCGCCGTGGCCGTTGCCGCCACCATGGCCGCCCTGACCGCCTCCGCCATGGCCGTTGCCATTCCCGCCGGAACCGCCCTTGCCTCCGCCAGAGCCCCCAGAGCCGCCGGAACCGCCTTTGCCGCCGGAACCGGAGCCGTCGCCGGTGCAATCTCCGCCGTGACTGGACTTGGCTGTATCGGAGCCGCCCTTGCGCTGCCGGGCGCCACCTGTGTCGCCCATCTCGGTGCGCGCAGCATGCATTTCCTCACGATCGACGACGCCGTCCTCATTGATGTCGGGATTGGCGGCATATTCGGGAAATGCGGCCTGGAATTCGGTGACGGTGACCACCCCGTCCTGGTCCGCGTCGATCTGAAGGCCCTGAGCGGATGCCGGCGTGTGCAGGGTTGTCCAGAAAACGACGAGAGCCGCGGTGGTCAGGAGCATGGAACGGTTGCGCATAAATTCCTCCTAGAAAGTTGGGGTAAGTGGTTCGGGATCGAGTCCCGTTTCACTGAGTTAAACGGGCGAGAGCCGATTCGGTTGACACGACGGGGCAATCATTTTGGATTTTTTTGACGTGGAGAAATGTGCTGCATTGATAGTCCATTTGGATCGCAAAATATCTATTTATATTAATATAAAAAATACATTTGTATGACAAAATGAAATGAATTCCGGTTGATTTAATATCAACAATATCATGTACTACATGTGTATAATTTTGAGAAAAATATTTTTTGTAATCACTAAATTAAAATTTGTTTTTATTATGGGCAATAATTCGCACATTAATCTCGCATTTGTGCGTAATTATGCACGATGATATGGTTAATAAATATCATAACTAATAATAAAGGATGGTTTCGATTGTAACACACTATGATTATTATTATATTTTTTTGTGCAAATTTTGGCACGACATATGCCTTTTGGTCGATAGGTTGGATGCCAGATGTTTCGTCGCAGTGATATAAATGCATATATTCTTTATAATTAATTTTATTTATGCAGCAATAAGGAACTATTGTATGAACAGAAAATTTTTTAAATTGCTAATATCATCATTATTCTAAATCAGAACGCTTTCAAAAGATGTGCCGCTCCAAGAAAAACAACATTAAGACACGTAGCCATATTCTATGCGTTACGTGTCTTTGTTTTTGGAGAGAGTCTGAATGAGGAGAATTGTCTCCGGCAGAACTGTTTCAAGGAGGAAGTGATGAGAAAACTGACAATGGTGAGCTTGATCGCGGCAGTGCTGTTCTGCCTGACAAGCGTTCTTCCGGC
>CALMTS010000054.1 GCA_937872685.1 uncultured Desulfomicrobium sp. | reverse complement strand
TCGCCATTCATGCCGGCGAGAGCGCGGGAGGAGAGCGATGATCCTCCGTTTTTTCCATGCCCTGCGCGAAGCCTTGAGGACGGCTTGGGTGCTGGGGCTCATTCTCTGCCTGCTTCTCATCCTGATTCTGTGGACGCTTGGCCCCCTGGTGGCCGTGGCGGGATACGTCATGTTCGAGAGCGTTACGGCCAGACTGGCCGGCAGCCTCGCCATCGTGTTCGTGTGGGGGCTTCTGGTGGCGGTTCTGTCCTCGCGCCGGATGAAGCGCGAAGCCGACGATCCGGAGGTCGCGGCCCGAAGGGAGCGCGAAGCCGCAGTGCGCGCCAGGGTTCACGAGGAACTCGGGCACATCGGGCACGTCGTCAAATCAGCCATCAGGACCGTGACCACATCGAATTTCTACGGGCCGACGAGCCGTTCCCGCTACGCTTTGCCTTGGTATCTTGTCCTCGGTCCCTCCAACTGCGGGAAAACCTCCCTGCTTCTCAATTCCGGGCTGCAGTTTCCCCTGAACGAGCAGGCGGACAGGCATCTTTACACGATCACGGACACCGAGAGAACCGAGATTCTCTTCGCCAATCAGGCTGTCTTCATCGATACGCCCGGGGCCTACGCAGAAGGCGCCCCCGAGTCCGAAGCCCATGGCCTGTGGAGGGCTCTTCTGCGGCGCCTGTTCCGTGTCCGGCCTGGCAAGGCGTTGAATGGCGTGGTCGTCTGCGTCAGTATGCGCGACATGCTCGACGGGGAGTCGTCACGCCGGGAACACTTGGCCAGGACGGTGCGTGCGCGTCTGAGCGAGGTTCTGAAACACCTGCGGTCCTATGTGCCGGTGTATCTCGTCTTCACCAAGTGCGACGCGGTTCCTGGCTTTGCCCGGTTCTTTTCGCATCTGCCCAGGAGCGAGCGCGAGCAGATTTTCGGATGCCCTGCGGGCGGCAACACCGTGGATGCCGGCAGGATGCGCAAGGAACTCCATGAGTTGCTGCAGACGCTCAACTCCCAGATCATCACCAAGATTCACCAGGAGAGGGACTGCCTGGCGCGTGCCGCGATGTTCCGCTTTCCGCAGGAACTGGCGGCGATTGCTCCCCGGATTCTGGATTTCATCTTCGAGGCTTTCGGTCCTTCCCGCTATCACCGGCCTGTCATGTTCCGGGGATTCTTTTTTTCGAGTGCGCTGTCCTCGTCGGACATCATGGCTGGCACGGCCCGTGACGGGGAGTTGAGCTACCAGAGCGGCTTCCAGGCATCACTGGGCGATTACGCGAGGGGTTTTTTCCTGCTTCGGCTGTTCGAAAATTTCATCATCCCCGAGGCCGGGCTGGCGGACGTCGACCGGGAGCGTGTCTGGCTGCTTCGCCTTCGCCGTTTCGGTTCGTGGGCGGTGGCGGGCCTGCTGCTCGTGGGCTGCGTTTCCCTGCTGGCGCTGAGTTTCAGGGAAAATTTCAACCGCATGGGCGAGTTGGAGACCATGGTGCAAAGTTACGAACGGCAGCGCCTGGAGCGTCCGCAGACCACGGACGCCGCGGATATCCTGCCGGAACTTTCGCATCTGGAACAGGCCTTGACGGTCTATCGCCCCGGCCTGGACCCGCTCTTGACCCGGGGATTGGGGCTGTACCAGGGGGCGGCGTTCGAGGACGCCTCCAGGCGGGCCTATCTGGGCGCCCTGAATGGAAGCCTTCTGCCCCTGGTGCGTCAGGCCGCCGCAGAAGCCATTGGAACGTCATTGGATGATCTGGCGTCCTTGAAGGCGTCCATGAGGGTCTATCTGATGCTGTGTCAGCCCGCAAAGCTGGACGAAGCATTTCTGAAGGGGTGGCTTGAGGGGCGATGGTCCGAAACATATTCCGGGCGGGCAGACGAACAGAGGGCGCTCATGCGCCACATGGCGTTTCTCATCGAACACGGCATCTCTCCCGTTCCGCCTGATGAGCGTCTCCTGGCCAAGGCCAGAGAGTCCCTGTTGAGGAAGCCCCTGTCGCAGCTTGCGTATCAGCAGATGAAGGAAGAGGCGTTCGAGGGCGGCCACCCTGCCTTCACTTTCCGAGGGGCACTCGGCGGGCTCGTTTCGCCATTCTCCGGGGATATGTATCCCATTCCTTATCTCTATACCGCTGCGGGTTTTCAGGAGTACGTCGTCCAGCGCTGTCCGGAAATCATCCAGGGTTTGACCGAGGACAGTTGGATATTCGGGCCCAAGGCGCCGCTCTTCAGTTCCATGGACGTGAGCAAAGTCTCCAAGGACGTGCGGACCATGTATTTCCGCGACTACACGCGTCACTGGGGCCAGGCGCTGGACGCCCTCCACGTTCCCAGACCCGGGACCGTGTCCGGCGCCGCCGCCCTGGCGGAACAGCTTTCCGCCGGGGTTTCTCCCGTGGTCCTGGTTCTGCGCGAACTGCGCAAGAACATCACGTTTACGCCTGAAGAAGGGAAGCAGGGAGGTCTGGAGACCGCCGTCGGGGAGCAGGCAGTCAGAAAGGGGACGCAGAAGCTGGCGGGCGTGGCCGGGACGAAGCTCGCCAGGGCGGCGACGGAAACGGCCCTGGATTCTGTCGCGCAGGCCCGGTCCAAGGATGTCCGGGAGGCATTCAATGATGCTCAGATGGTCAGGGCGTCCTTCAAGTCCCTGGATGGTTTGCTCGATACCGAAGGCGGGCCGACCCCGGCCCTCAAGGCAACCCATGACGCCCTGGCGCGAGCCGGGGATTATTTCAGGAGGATTCGGGAGAGCGACAACAGCGGGCGGAAGGTCCTGGACGCCCTTCAAGGCCTTGCCGAAGAGCGGGACGAAACGTTGCGTCAGGCGGCCAGCGCGGCCGGAAAG
>CALMTS010000053.1 GCA_937872685.1 uncultured Desulfomicrobium sp. | reverse complement strand
TACCGGTGCGGCTTTCGCGTTCAGAACCTTGGGGCAGGTTCAGCAGGCGATGGCGTCGGCCTGCAGGTTCGGGATGGGCGAGAAGCGCCATTTGCGGACACATTCGCTGCCGCAGGAGTTGGTGCAGTCGCATTCGTTGCCGACCATCACAACCGGCACGGAGCTGTTGGCGCTGACCGTGTCCGTCACGGAGCCCAGCACCTTGCGTGCGCCGGAGTTGCCCTTGGAGCCCATGACGATCAGGTCGCACTGGTAAACGCGGGCGGCGTCCATGATGGATTCAGCCGGAGTGCCATGGCCGATGACCTTCTTGAAGGCCACGCCGGCTTCGCGGCAGCCCGCTTCGTAGATTTCAAACACCTTGGCGATGTTCTGCATGTCCTTGCGCATGATCTTCTCGCGGCCCTCGGGGCTGATGCGCCCGCTGATGGGGCTGTGCGCGTGGAAAAGGACGACGGTGGCTCCGCACTGCTTGGCGAGGGCGACGGCATACCGCTTTGCGCGGCGCGAGGCCTCGCCTCCATCGACGGGAACCAGAAACGTTTTGAGACCTGGCAGTTCCATATATGATTTCCTCCGGGAATATTCGAGTTGGTCAACCAACCAATTTGTGACATGGCTCACAATCTCCGTCAAGAGGTTTTTTAGGGGTTGCGATATCTTGCGGGGCGCCGGGCACTGTGGGATTGTGCGCGTGTTTCAGAAACGATGCGCGCCCTCTTGGAGGAACATGCTGAATCTGCCCGGAATCGTGAGACTATTCATCTTCATAGCCATCTCCATGGCCTGTCCTCCTGCCTCCTTTTCCGGCCCGGCGTCTTCTGCCGTTGCGGCGCATGGATCGCTGCCCCTGCTGCATGCCCTGTGGTCCGGCGCCGACCTTGCCGGGACAGCGGCCGACCGCACGGTTACCCGTCCGTATTCCGAGGCCCCGGACCTCTCGCCGCCGGAACGCATCGTGCCGGCAGTTCAATCCGGACCAACTCCCGCCAGGCTGCGCGGTGTGATCCGCAGGGTGCGGATTTCAGCCGGGGAAAAGGTCCTGGCCCTGACCTTCGACCTGTGCGAGCGGGCCAGCAACCGCACGGGATACCGCAACGAGATCGTGAATTTTCTCCGCGAAAGGGGGGTGCCGGCGACGTTCTTCGCCGGCGGCAAATGGATGCGCTCCCACCCGGAAAAGACCATGCAGCTCATGGCCGACCCGCTCTTCGAGCTGGGCAACCACTCCTGGACCCATGCCAACCTGGCCCTCACGGACGAGTCCGAGACCCGCGACCAGGTGCTCTGGACCCAGGCGCAGTACGAGCTGCTGCGCGAAGAGCTGGGGCGCCGGGCCGCGGCGCACGGGCTCTCCGCGGAGATGGGATCGGTCCCGGCGTCCATGTCCGTGTTCCGCCTGCCCTACGGCCGCAACGCCCCGGCCACCCTGGACCGGCTGGCGGAGATGGGTCTCCCCGTGGTGCAGTGGGACGTTCTGGGCGAGGGCGGCGCCGGTTCGGCCCGGGATATGGCCCTGCGCGCGGCGGGCCAGGTCCGGCCGGGATCCATCGTGCTCATGCACGCCAACGCGGTGCCCAGGCACACCCACGAAATCGTGCCGTTCTTCGTGGATGAGCTGCTGCGCCGGGGCTGGCGCTTCGCGACCGTGAGCGAGCTCCTGGCCATGGGCGAGGCGGAGACGGTGCAGGACGGCTATTTCGAACGGCCCGGGGACAACCGGCAGTTCGACACGGGGTATCCCGCCA
>CALMTS010000052.1 GCA_937872685.1 uncultured Desulfomicrobium sp. | reverse complement strand
TCAGCCTGAAGGAGCTGCTGCGCCAGCCGGAGCTGTCCATCGGGAGCCTGACGCCCCTGTGGCCGGAACTGGCGGAATTTGACGCGGAAGCTTTGGAGGAGGCCGAGATACAGGCCAAATACGAAGGCTACCTGCAACGCCAACAGGAACTGGTGGACCGCTTCGAGAAGATGGAGAAGACAACCCTGCCCGAGGACATGGTCTACACGGGCATCCCCGGCCTGTCGCGCGAAGTCGTGGAGAAGCTGACCCGCATCCAGCCGCGCACACTGGGCCAGGCCGGCCGGATCTCGGGTATAACTCCGGCGGCCCTTTCCTGCCTGGAGATCCAGCTCAAGAAAATGGGGCGGAGCTGAAAGAATGCCTCCGGCGGGCAGGGGATGATCCCCTGCACCCCATCAACGAAAAAAGCGCCGAAACGGCGCTTTTTTCGTTGATCATGTCTCAAAGCGAACCGGGAACGGCCGGAGCATGGCGGATGTGAGTCGATCACTCCCTGGTTTCCGACTCACAGTGGGCGAAGGACGGCACGTAAAACCCGTCCACCAGCTCCTGGGCCAGGGCTTCGAGGCGCTCCACGAAGGCGTCTTCGAGCACGGCCTCGATGGTCTCGTCCGAGGGCATGACGTCCTCGGCCGGTCCCCGCACCTTGAGCAGAATGACCCGTCCGTTGCTCATGACCTCATAGCCAACCAGCCTGGCCATGCCCCGACCGTGCAGGTCACGAACGTGGGCCGTGATGACCTCGTAGAGCTCCACGCCCGTGTCCGGCCTGGTGACGATGGAAAAAACGCGTTCCGCCATGGTGATCTCCTTGACCGCTAGCTTTCACGTTTGCGACGCCTTGTAAACAGCCAGTACCCGCCCTTCACAACCGGCCCGAAGACCGATAGTCTGCACAGATTCGAAACATCTTTCAGGTACCACGTCATGAAACAACTCATCGCTTCACGCATGGAGCGCTGCATCGGCTGCCACTCCTGCTCCCTGGCCTGCGCCAGGCTGATCCACAAGTGCCTGTCCTGGGAAAACGCAGGCATCCGCATCCTGTCTTCGGGCGGGCTTTCCACGGGTTTCACGGCCAAGGTCTGCCTCGTCTGCGACCCGGCGCCCTGCGCCGCGGCCTGCCCCACGGGCAGCCTGAAGCAGCGCAAGGGCGGCGGCGTCATGCAGAACAAGAAGCTGTGCATCCAGTGCGGCAAGTGCGCGGCCGCCTGCCCCGTGGACGCCATCGCCCAGGACCGCCAGGGCAACCCCTTCGTCTGCATCCACTGCGGCAGCTGCGTGGAATTCTGCCCCCACGACTGCCTCGAACTCGTGGAGGTGGAGGCATGATCGCACCCGATTTCCGCATACTCGAGGTCAACCTCACCACGGGCCGGTCCGCCATCAAGACCGCGCCCGGCGTCGACGCCGTGCTCGGCGGCTCCGGCCTGGCGGCCCGGCTGCACATGGAATACGCCAAACCCGGACTGGCCTGGGACGACCCGTCCCAGCCACTGATCTTCGCCATCGGGCCCCTGACGGGCTTCTTCCCCCTCATGAGCAAGACGGTCTGCGCCTTCACCTCGCCCCTGCACGGCCAGTACGCCGAGTCCCACGCCGGTGCCCGTTCGGCCCTGGCCATGCGCTTCGCCGGGATCGACGCCCTGGTGGTCACGGGGCGGGCCGAGCGGCCCAGGGTCCTGCATGTCGGGACCAATGTCATCGAACTCCTGGAGGCCGACTACCTCTGGGGCAAGGACGCCCTGACCACGGGCAAGCTCCTGCGCCGCATCCTCAAAGGCTCCGGGCACCGCACCATCATGCGCATCGGCCCGGCCGGCGAGAACAAATCGGCCATGGCCTGCATCAACGTCGACACCTACCGGCATTTCGGACGCCTGGGCGGCGGCGGCGTCATGGGCGCCAAGAACCTCAAGGCCATCGCCATCGAGGGCAACAGCGCCATGGAGCTGCCCGCAGGCAAGGACTACGCGAACCTGTTCGCCGACATCTTCCGCAAGCTGACGGACACGGACATGATGCGCAAGTACCACAACCTGGGCACGGCCTCGAACCTCGAAGCCCTGAACGAACTCAAGGCCCTGCCCTGGCGCAACCTGCAGGC
>CALMTS010000051.1 GCA_937872685.1 uncultured Desulfomicrobium sp. | reverse complement strand
AAATCTTCCGATATTCATTTTATAGTTGGATTGCCGCGACTGGAGGGCGCGTTGGTATGCGGTTTGGGGAGTCAAGCGCCGGCATGGCGATTCAGGAGGCTGAAGGCGGCCGGGCGTCTGCGCGGCGCCGAATGCGAAACGCCCCGGAGTTTTTGCTCCGGGGCGTTTCGTTCGCTGTGGCACGTTGCGTTTCGCCGGTTGCCGGGCAAATCAGTCCTTTTCGACGATGTTGACCGGATTCTTGAACAGGTGGTGGACAGGACACCCTTTCAGGGCCGCACGAAGGCGTTTCGTCTGTTCCGGAGTCAGCCCCTCGGGCAGCTTCACGCTGTATTCGAAGGTGGAGCCGCTATCCCCTCGCGTGACGGAAACCGTTGTCTCCACCGGGCCCAGCTCGATCCCGTGCGCCTGGGCATACACGCGCAAGGTGATGTTCAGGCAGGAGGCCAGGGACGCTTCGAGAAGGGCGAAGGGTGACAAGCCGGCTCCTTTACCGCCATGGGACTTGGGAGCGTCAATCATGATTGAATGCTCCCCGTCGCTGATTTCCGTAAGAAATTTCTCTTCCTTGCTCTTGGCTACGATCATGAAAGTACCTCGTGGTTGAAATCGAATCCGAATTGCCCGGCGACGATGCCGGGCAGACCGCTTCTTGTGGTGCTGCGCGCACGGAGTCAACAGGCTTGAAACCCGAAAAGGGGGATGATCCAGGCAGCCAAGGACGGATTCGAGCCGTGCGGTCCGAACTGCCCTCGCCCTCTGATGAGCCCCACAGCAAGCTCAAATCCCGTCCTGAAACCCTGCCGTGATGCGCTCCTTGATAATTCGGACCTTGACGATCCGATTTGAATATGCAGAACTGGTCATCATGAGCATCCTGGCAAGATCCGGCAGCGCCGTCAGCAGGTCTGACTGTCGGCGGAGGCGAAAGTGCGCCGGATCAGGCTCGACGTGACGATGAAAGGCCGGCTTCCACGTGACTGAACAGGATGGGAACCGCAACTGCCGCCCCTGGCGGCATCCGGAGGATGCATGAAGATAGTTTCCCTGGCTACGAGCCTGAAGAAAGGCACGCGCAAGACCACGGTGGACGAACTGCGACTGGTCGAAAACCATGGAGTGGAAGGGGACGCCCACGCCGGCCCCTGGCACCGGCAGGTGAGCTTCCTGGCCGCCGAGCAGATCTCGGGCTGCATCGAGCAGGGGCTGAATGTCGATTTCGGGGCTTTTGCCGAGAATATCGCCAGCGAAGGTGTGGACTGGAAGACGCTGCCCGTGGGAACGCACGTGGAACTCGGCGACGAAGTCCGCGTCGAAATCACGCAGATCGGCAAGGAATGCCACAAGAAATGCGCCATCTTCTACCAGGCCGGAGACTGCATCATGCCCCGCGAAGGTGTTTTCGGACGCGTCCTCAAAGGCGGCATGGTCCGGGTTGGCGACGCGATCAGGATAGAGGGGCCGGCGCAGGGTTGAAGGTTTTCCGGCGTGGATTCTTTGCCATACGTGGTCCTGCACCGCGACCGGAATCCCATGCGGCGCAAGCCGGCTTACGCATCGCGCCTGAACTCCAGGACGAATGTTGCGCCCCGACTGCTTTCCCCAAGGTCGATACCGGCCCCATGGGCCTTGAGCACCGAGCGGCAGATTTCAAGGCCGAGGCCTGTGCCGCCCGAAGCACGGCGGGTGGTGAAGAACGGCGTGAAGACCTTGTCGCGGTTGGCTTGGGAAATGCCTCGTCCATTGTCTGCGACAGCAAGGCGGATTGAATCCGGCGTCGGCGAAACGGCCAGCCGGATTCCGTCCGCTCCGTGCTGCAGGCTGTTCTCGGCCAGATTGCCCAGGACCATTTCCAGCGCGTCCTGGGCGATGGGGAGTTCGGTTTCGCAATCTTCGTCAAAATCCACAGTCAACCCTCGATCCCTGAAGGCGCTGCGCACGGAATCCGCCACGGTGCCCAGCCTGCAACGGCTTCGGCTTGGGGGCATGGCGTCTGCCCGGGCCAGTTCCAGCAGACGGTTGACCAGCAGTTTCATGCGCTGGGTGTCTGCCTGAAGATTGTTCAGGAACAGCCTGCTTTGCTCCGGGTCCATGGTGCCCAGGTGCTCGGTGAGCAGTTCCAGGGCCCCCTGCATGGACGCCAGAGGCGTCTTGAACTCGTGGGAGACATGCCCGGCGAACCGTTTGATGTAGTCGGCGCGTTCGGCCAGGCTTTCGGACATGGTCACGAAACTTTCGGACAGGCGCGCCATCTCCTGCGTGACGGGCCTGGCGATGGGCTGCACGGTGCGGATTTCACCGGTGCGCAGAAGGTCGATTTGCCGCAGCAGTTCGCGAATGGGCCGGGCGATGCCCGATGAGACGAAGAGGCCGAGCAGAACGGTCAGCAGGCTCATGCCCATCATGGCCAGCGCGACTTCGTAGCGCACATCGAACAGACTCTTGAGGATGCTCACGGGCGTGCGCGAAAGGTAGACCACGCCGAGCACGGTCTCACCGTCCAGGACCGGCATGGCCACGAACACCCGCACGTCCGTGCCCCGGCTGATGGAGTAGATGGAGGGTCTGGGTTCATCGGAGATCCGCCGGCGGATGACGCTGGCGTATTCGCCGGCCAGGGCCTGCCGCACTTCCGGTACGTGGGCCAGGGACAGGCCGGTCTCGGAACGGCCTGCCAGGACCGTACCGCGTTCGTCGAGCAAGCGCATGCCGGCCAGAGTGATTTGCTGGGTTTCGCGCATGATCCGGGCAAAGAGCGATGCAGCCCGCACCAGATTGGGCGCGGGCTGCCTTTCGGCTGGCTCGGCTTCGGGACGCGGCGGGGCGACGGGGTCGTTCAGGCTCAGGCGCGGAGCGATGGGCGTCAGGGGAAGGTCGTCCGTGAATTCCCGTGTCGGCTCCAAAACGAGATTGCGCCATGTGGCGGAAAGGACCGCCGCCTGGCCGATGAGTTCCTGCTCCGTTTCACGGACCAGCACGTTTTCGAACGTCCGGAACACATGGATGGCCCCGACAGGCAGGGCCAGTACCGAGAGCATGACGGCAAGAAGGATGGTGCGCAGGCGATACAGGCGTTTCATGGCGGTCAGACCCGGGTCAGAGTGTATCCGACGCCGTGCATGGTCTCGATCAGGCCGGGGGAACCCGCATCCGCGAATTTCCGGCGGATGTGTCGGATATGGCTGTCGATGGTGCGGTCGCTGACCACTGTTTCCGTCCCGTAGGCAACATCCATGATCGTGTCGCGGCTGAAGACGCGGCCGGGCTGGCGGATCAGCATTTCGAGGATGGCGAATTCCGTAGCCGTCAGCCTGACGGGCCGCGTGTCCCAGGTGACCGTGCGCCGTGCGGGACACACTTCCAGGGGCCCGTGGCGCAGCACTTCCTGCTCGGGCGCGACCTTGCCCATGGACCGTTTCAGGATGACGCCGACCCGGGCGACAAGTTCGCGCGGGCTGAAGGGCTTGGTCACGTAGTCGTCGCCGCCGATCTCCAGACCGAGCACGCGGTCGATTTCCTCGTCACGGGAGGAAAGGAAGAGGATGGGCACATCGGAAGTCCTGCGGATGACGCGGCAGACCTCGAGGCCGTCCATTTCCGGCATGTTGATGTCCAGCACCATCAAGTCCGGCGTCCGCGCGGCGAAGGCTTCCAAGGCCTGGCGTCCGTCCCGGGCCAGGGTGACCCGCATGCCGGCCTTGCCCAGGGCAAAGCTGATGATTTCGAGAATGTGCTGATCGTCGTCGGCAACGAGAATGTGTTTTGTCATGAATCCTCCGGTCATGCAGAGTTCCTGTCGCTAGCGTGTTTCGCGCCGGAAGGGAATCGGTGCCGGAGAAGGTCCGGCACCGTCCATATCACTCCTTCGCCTCTTCGAAGCTGAAGGTTTTCGGCGGTTCGGCCTTGGCAGTGAGGGCATACCAATCGAAACGGCGGGTGCCGAGCATGATCGCGCTCAACACGGCGAAGAGCAGGAGGCTCCCCATGACCAGGGCGTGATCCTCGGCTTGCAGAATGATGTAAAGCAGGGCGTAGAGCGCACTCAACCCCGAACCCAGCACCAGTCCGTGCCGCCTGCTGCGCAGGATGGCTCCGAAGTAAGCCGTCAACAGGCCGGTACAGGCAAGGGAAGCGCATACGTACGCCCACAGGAAGCTGATGTGTTCGGACAGGGCGATGAGCAGCAGATAGAAAATGAGCAGGGCCACGCCGACAAAGGTGTACTGCACCGGATGCAGCGGCAGCTTCTTCAGAAGTTCGAAGAGCGTCATGCAGCTGAAGGTCAGCAGCAGAAATAGCAGGGCGTATTTGATGCTGCGCTCGGACTGCTGATACACGTCGACGGGCTGCACGAAATTGACGCCCACCGTGCGCTGCATCAGGTTTCTGCCGTCGCCGTTGTGCAGACCGGCGAGCGCTTCGGCCGTGTTGCCGGAAAAGGCCGAGGAACGCCAACGCGACGAAAAGCCCTTGTCATCGATGTCGCGAGTCTCCGGCAGCATGTCCCCGAAAAACCCCGGATGGGCCCAGTCGGCCGACAGGCGGATGTCCATGGTTTCGGCCAGCAGCGCGAACTGCATGGATTTCATGCCTTGCAGATCCATGTCGAAGGCAAATGGGATGGTCTCGCCGCGCTGCGTGTCCAGCCTGGGCACCTTGACGTGCATTCCGTTGGTGTATTTGGGCGTGCCGCTCCCGGGTTTGAATTCAAGCTCCTGCCCCATCCACTGCAGCGGGCCGCTCCGAACAATGCCGCGCTGGTCCGAAACGAGCACACTGACCTGCGGCGTTCCCCATTCGATGCGTTTTTCCGGGTTCTCCGAGACAATGTCGAGGAGAGGTTGGGTGTCGAATTCCCCCTTGAACCGTGCCGCACCCGAATAGACCGGCACCTCGTAAATCCCTCTGTAACGTATAGTTGTCTCCAGTTCGGAGGCCGCCTCCAGGGTCTTGGGCAACAGATAGGCCGTGCTGTGACTGATCTGCTGACGGGTGACCACGCGCTTGCTTCCATCGTTGATGACTTCGCTGACCATCCAGATCATCTGGTACGGCACTGCCAGGATCGGCCCACCCAGAGTCTGCGCCCCCGGCCAGCTGCGTTCGATGCTGGAGTAGGCCCGCGATCTCCAGCCATCCCGCTCGGAGATGAGCGATTCAAGCATCATCTGAGGGATCATGAGCAGGACGATAAGCAGGGCAATGAATCCGATTTTGTACAGAAAATGGTTTCGCATGACGTTCTCCTTCCGTTGTGGTGCTGGTGTCATGGAAGGAGTATCCGTGCCTTGTGCAGATGAAGGCTGCGGCTTGTGGAATGTGCGTGCAGAATTGTGCAGATTGTGTGCAGGCCAGATTCGTGAGGGGGGATATTCAACAGTAGTTTGTTTTGCCCGAAGGATTGGAATGTTACGAGCTGTTCCCATGGGCCATGGGACGAGAACATGTTTATCGTGTTCGGAAATTCAGCGCTGGAAAATTGAGAGGCCTCGGTCCTTTTGACGGGTGCCTCCTATTTCTGTTCGATGCTTCGCATATTTCCCGATCGCGCCATTATTGCATGCCAGACGCATGAACGGTTCAAACATTTTCCGATCGGGCAATTCACTTGGAATTTTGCGAGGCAGACGACGTAATTTTTCGGAAAATGAATAAATCGAATGAGTTGGTCAGAAATACTCGAAATTCTTGCATGAGACTTAGTCCGCTCAATCAGTTCAGTATGGATCGACAACATACAAACTCTCCATTTTGTCCAAATGGCATACTGTACGGCTAAAAAACGCATTTTTTATTACATTTCAGATAATTGAATAGAGAATGCGCGGATTTTCAACCAGAAATTTCTGCCGGGCGTTGTTCGGCGTAAAACAACGCGCGGACGTGCCCCCGGCCGACCAGCCTTGAGAATTTTCTGTATTCGTTTGCCTTGTACTGCACGCGGCCCGCGACAATGGAGACGTCGACATCGCATTCCTGCGCAAGTCGGATGACCGACTCCAAGGTTGCTGCTTCAGGGTCCGGGATGATCGAATTGAATGTTTCGGCCGGGATGGTCACGGCCTCAACCAATTCGTTTGCTTCGCGCTCGACCTTTTCCAGATCTTCCGGGTCAAGAAGATCGTCGGCCAGGTAATCTTTCACATGATCGCATACGATGTGCGCCACTTCGTGCAAGAGGGTGAACCAGAAATAATCTTTCCGGTCGTAGCGCAGACTGAGGCCGATGGCCGGGCGCCCGCCATCGACAATCACCACGCCGCCGTCGATCTTCGATTTTTTGTAGTGGGGAACGATGACGACGGGAATTCCACGGTCGGCGAGATAGCCGATGGCCAGCAGCATCCCGTTCTGCTTTTTTGACAGGTGCGCAAGGCTGGACAGTTCGGATCGGCAGATGCCCTTGTATGGCTGCGCCGGCAGATTGTCCTGCGCCCGTTTGGCGACTTCCACGAGCCAGGCCTTGATCGCATACGGGTCGCTTGCCGGGCCCGGTCTGATCCCCTGCCGCAACCTGGTCGAAGCGAAGTCCAGCCGGGCATCTCCGATAAGCCCGGCCACAAGTTCACGCGCGTTGCCCGCCAGGGTTTTATACGTGGCCCGCAGGTATTTCTCCCCGAACAGGCCCCTTCTGGCCATTTCAACCAGGGGGAAGGCCTGCCAGTTCACAGACACCTCTTCCGCCGTGCCCCCGACCAGCGCTGCCAAGGGAATTCCCAGTTCATTGGAAAGGATGCGGATCTGGTTGACGGTCAGGTCCTTGGATCCGTTCAGGACCTTGGAAACGGCGCTCGCGGACCCCAGGTATTTGGCCATATCCTTGGGGGTGAGATTGTTCTCTTCCATGAAGAGTTTCAGCACTTCCGACACCGGGGCTTCCGGAATTGGGTAGTGTTCCTCTTCGAATTTCTCGACCAAAATCGCCAGCACTTCCAGTTCGTCAACCTCGGGCGATCCTTCGGGGGCCGAAATAAGCTCTTCGATTCGAGCAAGCGCCTTTTCATAGTCCGCATGGTCACGGATAGGCTTCATGGTCCCCGCCTCCTATTTTGAATTGTCCACGGTATCGACGTCTATGGCGTCGTACTCCGGATGACTGCCTACGAATTTTACGTAGACGACCCCTGCCGCATAATTGATGGATGTCACGATTCTGAGCTTGTTGCCTGCGCAGTTGAAAACCACGCGTCCCCCGGGGCGGATGCTGGCGTTTCCAAAGGAAGCCTTCACATTCATGGGGCTTTTCCATCTCTGTCCTTTGGCGATCCTGTACCACGCGGATAAAGGATCCCGGGCATAGGCGTTTTCTGGCGTCCTTTCCCAATAATCACGCAAGGCCAATCTGATCATCCAAAACATGGCCAGCACGAACCGTCAGAACCAGGTCTTCACGGGCCTGCAGGAGTTCGCGAAGGCCAAGGGCATGTCGACGTTCAAGGGCCACCGGGTCAACATCAAGGAATTCCTCGACT
>CALMTS010000050.1 GCA_937872685.1 uncultured Desulfomicrobium sp. | reverse complement strand
ATTTTCCACAATGGCAAAACGGAACCAAAGGGCCGATGACGTAAATCCGAAATTGAAGTGCCCCGCGGGCGCCGCCGCGAATCGGGCGGCCAGGCTCGGGGATGCTACCTGATGGATGGTCAGGCTCCCGCCGGGATCCTCCAGAAAAGACATGAAGGGGCGGAGATCGTAGGACTCCCTGCCCTGATCCAGAACGCAGGGGACCGTCGCATCGGCCCGGCACACGGCTGATATCCCGAGCAGGATGAAAAAGAGGCTTATGCCCATGATTCTTCGCATGCGCCCTGCCCGACTCCTGTTCATAAACCGCCAGCCATGGTTTTGCCGTTCCCCGGACACTCCGGCTGCTTCCGCACCGGGCGGGCCCAGGCCCCCAGCGCTTCGAAAAGCACCGCTGCCTCAACAGGTTTGGTCAGGCGGCTGTTCATGCCGGCGGCCAAGCAACGGTCCATGTTCTCGGCAATGACATCCGCGGTCAGGGCGATAATGGGCAACGAAGCGCATCTGGCATCGGCCCTGATTCGCCTCGTCGCTTCGTAGCCGTCCATCTCCGGCATGTGCACGTCCATCAGAACGACATCAGGGAGGGGCTGACGAGCATCGAGGATCCGACGCACGGCATCCTTGCCGTTGTCCGCCGTCTCCAACTCCGCCCCGGCCTGGGTGAGCATCACTTCGAAAAGCTCACGGTTGAATGCATTGTCATCCACCACCAGAATACGCATGCCCCGCACGAGATCGAGATTGCGCCTCTCTTGGGCGCGAAGCATCTCGCTGTCCGGGTCAAAGGCCTCCTCGTGCAAAACGAGCATGCGCAGCAATTCCTCCACGGCAGAAGAGGTGAACGGTTTCGAAAGGACTGCCGCTCCCCCTCTGCGTTCCGGCCTGAATCCCTCCATTTCCGGACGGGCAAGGCTCGACATGTAGACCACCGGAGTCCGCCGGTTTGGTTCCGTTCCATGAAGGCGGGCGGAGCTTTCAGGTCCGGATGCATCCGGCAGGTCCCAATCCAGGAGGACAAGATCGAACCGCTCCTCGCCCGCGAAGCGTATTGCTTCCGCAGACGTGGATGCAGTGCGGAAACGCATCCCGAACTGCCGCAGGATGGCTTCGGCGGCCGTGCGGCAGACGGGATTATCCTCGACCAGGAGCACCTTCAGGCCCTCAAATCGTCTTGGCGGCGGGCTTTCGCGCTCGTCATCCGGCAGTGCGAAGGGGACGGAGAACTCAAATGTCGACCCTGCTCCGGGAACGCTCCGAACGGATATGTCTCCACCCATGAGCTGCACGAGCCTGCGGCTGATGTTCAGACCCAGGCCCGTGCCGCCGAAAACCCTGGCCGTGGAGCTGTGGGCCTGTTCAAAGGATTGAAACAGGCGGGGCAGCACTTCCGGCTCGATGCCGACACCCGTGTCGATGACCTGAAAACACAGGACGGCCTGGCCTTCCTGTGTCTGGATGCCCCCATAACCCTGCAGGCTGACGGCCATGTGCACGGTGCCCCCCTGGGTGAATTTGACGGCGTTGCCTCCCAGGTTCACCAGCACCTGCCCCAATCTCAGGGGGTCCCCCATAACCCTGCGGGGGACATCCGCTTCGACGGTGACGACCAGCTCGTCGCCGTTTTCGAAGGCGCGCGGAACCATGATGTCGGCTGTCTCAAGCAGCAACTTCTCCACTTCGAAAGGCTTCGACTCCAGCCGGACCTTTCCTTCCTCGATCTTGGAAACATCGAGGATGTCGTTGATGATCCCGAGCAGGTGGCAAGCGGACGTCCGGATCTTGAGCAGGTACTGCCGCAGTTGTCCCGTAGCCCCCGACTGCATGGCCAGGTTCAAAAATCCGAGGATAGCGGTCATGGGTGTGCGAATTTCATGGCTCATGCTCGCCAGGAAGGTGCTCTTGGCCCGGGCCACCGCCTCGGCGGTCTGACGCTGCAGTGAGATGGTCGCCGTGAAATACGCCAGCAGAAAGGACATGGCCAGGGCCTCGCCGATAAACCCGACCCACGTCATCATGGGATGCATGAAAGGCACCCCCCCGTTGGCGGCGCGGTTGTAAAGAATCATATCAAGCACCGTCCCGCCCCAGGCGGCAAGGAAGATGATCGATACGGTCCGGTTACGCTTCAGGTTGTCGACGCACGCCCAGGCGCCGATGAACGCGACGGGCGTCACCACGCGCATGGAGATGCTCCCATGCAGGTGCTCGGGCAGGAACGGACCCACGACGGCCGCGGTGAAGACGAGAAAGACGCTTCCGAGCAGGAACTTGTCGAGGGTTTTGCTGTGTATTCTGGTATCCATGACGGAGCGGATGACCAGGGCAAGAAGACCCTGAGTGACAAGCCCAACGACCATGATCATCGCCGTGAGACGTTCAAAACTGACCAGGTGCTGATAACTGGTCAGGGCCACGAAGGAGGCAAAGCCCAGGTTGCCCGGGATGGAC
>CALMTS010000049.1 GCA_937872685.1 uncultured Desulfomicrobium sp. | reverse complement strand
TTCTTATGGTCGGGATGAGAGGATTTGAACCTCCGGTCTCTGCGTCCCGAACGCAGCGCTCTACCAGACTGAGCCACATCCCGAGTGAGGAAAAGGCATCTACCCAAGATGGATTTCCTTGGCAAGGATTATTTTCGCGCTTCCCTCGTGTTGTCAGCTAGTTGTTTTTCAACTACGAAAATTTCGTAATCCAACGTCAAAGGCTTCGGGGAATAGCGGCGTGTGCCGGTGGGTTCACCGGAGAGGTGGGAAGATGACATCTGCTTTTCAAGTGCTGGTGGTGGACGACGAGCCCGCACTCCGGGAAATCTGCGAGGAGGCTTTGAGCGGCGCGGGGTATTCCGTGACGCTGGCCTCCAACGGGCAGGACGCCCTGGGCAAGCTGGAGGCGCAGGGCTTCGATCTGGTCATCAGCGATCTGCGCATGCCCGCCATGAACGGCCAGGACCTCCTCGGCCAGATCCGGCAACGGAACATCGACGTCGATTTTCTGGTCATCACCGGATACGGGACGACCGAAACCGCCGTGGATCTCATGAAGAACGGGGCGGCCGACTACATTGCCAAGCCTTTCGACATCAAGCACCTGTTGTTGCGGGTGGGTTCGGTCATGGAGCAGCGCCGCCTGCGAAAGGAGCAGGAGAAGCTTTCGGCCGTGGTGCGCATGCTGGGTCTGAGCAAGCGCCTCGGCAGCCAACTCAACCATCTGGCAGTGGTCGAAGAGTTCCTGAGCCATCTGCGCGAGAATTTCAGCCCTGACGCCGTCTGTCTGCTCATGCCCGAGATGATGGAGCAGAACCCCAACCGCATCCAGGGCCGCCTGCTCGAAACCAACGAGCTGCTGCGCGTCTTCGTGACCAAACTGTGCGACAAGATCATGCGGCACGGCCGGTCCTATCTGCTCGACCAGTTCACCCTGCGGCAGTCGTCCTTCAATACGGCGTTTTTTCCCCAGGGTTTCCCCTATTCCATCATGGCCGTGCCCCTGGACCTGCCTCACAAGCGCATCGGCGTCATCGCCCTGGTGCGCGATCAGAAGAATTCTCTGTACCACGAGCAGGACCTGCAGCTGCTGGGGGTTTTCGCCTCGCACACGGCTTCGGCCCTGCAGAACTCCCATCTCTACTCGCGGCTGCGCAGCATGAACCAGGACGTGATCCGCTCCTTCGCCCAGGCCGTGGAAGCCAAGGACTACTACACCAGGGGCCATTCAGAGCGCGTGGCCGAGTACGCCTGCCGCCTGTCCCGCGCCCTGGGGCTCAACTCCAGGGAGATTGAGCGGCTGCACATCGCCGGCATGCTGCACGACATCGGCAAGATCGGCATCCCCGACCACATCCTGAACAAGCCCGGCGCGCTGACCGAGGACGAGTACGAGAACATGAAGCGCCACAGCCTCATGGGCCGTGAAATCCTTGGCCAGGTCGAAGCCATGAAGGACGTCACGGAGATCATCTATCACCACCACGAGCGCATGGACGGCCTCGGATACCCGGACGGGCTGGCCGGCGACGAAGTGCCCTTCCTGGCGCGAATCATCTGCCTGGCCGACAGCTACGAGGCCATGACGTCCAACCGCGCCTACCGCCAGTCCCTGCCCCTGGACAAGGTCATGTACGCCCTGGACCGCGGGGCGGGCACGCAGTGGGACAAGGATCTGACCGTGGCCTGGATGTCCATCGTCGAGCGGGAGAAGCCCGGGTACCCGCAGCAATGAGCCTCTTCACCGCGCGTGGCGCACGCTGCGCCGCGCGGACGCGCCATTCAGAAGGCGGACTGCGCCCTCCGGACGCTCCCTGCGTGACGTCATGATGAACACGTTCACCCACCCCGCACATCTGCCGGCCGGGCGTCTGGACAAGGTCCTGGCCGCAAATCTGGGCCTGGGGCTCAGGCGGTGCCGCGCCATGATCGAAGCCGGACTGGTGCTGGTCGACGGCAGGCCCGTGCCCAAGGGCGGCATGGTCCGGCCCGGGCAGTGCGTGAGCGTGTCCGCACCCGAGGCTTCCGGGCTGGCCGCGTTGCCAACGGGCGTCGCGGTCGTGGCCCTTGAGGGCGGGTTCGCGGCCCTGGCCAAGCCCGGCGGGATGCACACCGTGGCGGGGCGGGGCGAGCCGAGCCTCGAAGGTTGCCTGCCCGGCCTCGGCCTGGGAGGGTGGCGCCTTTTGAACCGCCTGGATTTTCTGACGAGCGGTCTGGTCCTGGCCGCCGCCGGCGAGCGTGAGGCGGGCCTCTACAAGGATTGGCAGGACGCCGGCCGGGTCAGGAAGTGGTATCTGGCCCTGGCTCACGGGACCGTCGGGGAACTTGTTCTCGGGGGCGCGATCCTCGATGACAGGCGCCGGGTCGTGCGGGTCACGGACGAAGAGGATGTGCCGCTACGCCGCACCCTGATCAGGGGCATCCGGCCCGTGGGGGAAAACACCCTTGTTCTGGCGGGTATCCTCAAGGGCCGCCGCCATCAGATTCGCGCGCACCTGGCCCGCGCCGGGCACGCCCTGGTCGGTGACCCCGTGTATGGCGCGGGCGAAGCCGGAGGCCTGTACCTGCATCACTGGCGCGTGGACATGCCCGGATTTTCGGCCGCGCTCCTGCCCGGCTGGGACTTCGTCGATCCGGCACAGGCTGAGCGGGTCCGCCTGTCCTTTCCTGCACCATGAACACGGG
>CALMTS010000048.1 GCA_937872685.1 uncultured Desulfomicrobium sp. | reverse complement strand
GGCCTGAGCAGCGGGGAGGCCGCCGCGCGCCTGGCGCGGTTCGGCCCCAACTCCATCGCCGAGATCGCCAGGAAGCCCCTGATTCTCAAACTCCTGGCCAACTTCGTCCACCTCATGGCCATGCTGCTCTGGATCGCCGGATTCGTCGCCCTGGCGGCGCGCATGCCGCAGCTGGCCGTGTCCATCTGGACGGTCAACGTCATCAACGGCCTGTTCAGCTTCTGGCAGGAATACCGGGCCGAAAAGGCCACCGAGGCCATGCGCCGCCTGCTGCCGGAAACCGCCACCCTGCTGCGCGACGGCGCCGCCCTGCGCGCCCCGGCCCAGAGCCTCGTGCCGGGCGACGTCATCCTCCTGGCCGAAGGCGACCGCATCTGTGCCGACGCCCGCCTGGTGGAGGCTTCCGAGCTGCGTGTGGACCAGTCCACCCTGACCGGCGAGTCCATGGACGTGCGCAAGAGCCATGACCCGGTCCTGGCCGGAGGGCAGACGCGCATCGAGCTGCCCAACATCGTCTTCGCGGGGACGAGCGTGGTCTCGGGAACCGGGAGGGGCGTGGTCCTGGCCACGGGGATGCGTTCGGAGTTCGGGCGCATCGCGGGCTTCACCCAGAGCCTGGGCGACGACCTGAGCCCCCTGCAGAAGGAGATGCAACGGGTCACCAGGACCGTGACCTTCATCGCCGTGTGCTCGGGCCTGGCCTTCTTCGCCCTGGCCGTGACCATGGCGGGCATGGACCCGGCCGAGGGTTTCATCTTCGGCATGGGCATGATCGTCGCCTTCGTGCCCGAGGGGCTGCTGCCCACCGTGACCCTGTCCCTGGCCATGGGAGTGCAGCGCATGGCCAGGCGCCACGCCCTCATCAAGCGGCTCTCGGCCGTGGAGACCCTGGGCTGCACCTCGGTCATCTGCACGGACAAGACCGGCACCCTGACCCAGAACGAGATGACCGTGCGCAAAATCTGGACACCTTCAGGGATCTGGAGCCTGACCGGCACTGGCTATGCGCCGGAGGGCGGCATCGCCCCCGCTTCCGGCCATGAGGCTGCGCCCGGCGAGGACGGCCTGCGCCTGCTCCTGACGACCGCGGCCCTCTGCAACAACGCCCGCCTGCTGCCGCCCGAAGGGGCGCGCAGGCGCTGGACCGTGGTCGGCGACCCGACCGAGGGCGCGCTCCTCGTGGCGGCCCGCAAGGCCGGGATCGACCCGGAAGGGGCGGCACGCGACGCGCCCCGGCGCAGGGAACTGCCCTTCGAGTCCCGGCGCAAGCGCATGAGCACCGTGCACCTGGACGACGGGCGGCTGCTGGCCCACGTCAAGGGCGCGCCCAGGGAAGTCCTCTCCCGCTGCTCGCATATCCAGACGAAGGGCGGGGGCAGGGAAATGGATGGGGATGACAGGCAGCGCATCATGGACGCCACTGACGCCTTTGCCCGGGACGGGCTGCGCGTGCTGGCCATGGCCCGCAGGACCCTGGCTGCCGGCGAAGAAGGCGTGTCGCGCGACGCCGACGCCCTGGAACAGGGCCTGACCTTCCTGGGACTCGCGGCCATGATGGACCCGCCCCGGCCGGAGGTCCGCGCCGCGGTGAAGACCTGCCGCCGGGCCGGCATCCGCATCGTCATGATCACGGGCGACTACGGCCTCACGGCCGAGACCGTCGCGCGGCGCATCGGCATCGTCCGCAGCCCCCGCCCGCGCGTGGTCAACGGCGCCGAACTCGACGGCATGGACGGGGAGGAGCTGGGCCGCGCCCTGGACGGCGAAGTCATTTTCGCCCGTGCGGACCCGGGGCACAAGCTGCGCATCGTCACGGCGCTGCAGTCGGCGGGCCACGTGGTGGCCGTGACCGGCGACGGGGTCAACGACGCCCCGGCCCTGAAGAAGGCCGACATCGGCATCGCCATGGGCCTCTCCGGCGTGGACGTGGCCAAGGAGGCCGCGGACATGATCCTCACGGACGATAACTTCGCCTCCATCGTCAGCGCCATCGAGGAGGGCCGCGCGGTGTACGCCAACATCAAGAAGTTCACGTCCTACATCTTCACCAGCAACACGCCCGAGGCCGTACCCTTCATCCTCCACGCCCTGAGCGGCGCGCGCATCCCCCTGGCCCTGGGCGTCATGCACATCCTGGCCGTGGACCTCGGCACGGACCTCCTGCCCGCCCTGGCCCTGGGCGCCGAGCACCCCGAACCGGGCCTCATGGACAAGCCACCGCGCAGCCTGGACGAGCACGTCATCACGGCGGGCCTGCTGCGCCGGGCCTACCTGTTTCTGGGGCCTTTGCAGAGCGCGGCGGTCATGGCGGCCTTCTATTTCCAGTACTGGACCAACGGCCACTGGGGGCAGTGGCTCGACCTGCCCGCCGAGGGGCCGCTCTACGCATCCGCCACGGCCATGGCCCTGGCCTGCGTCGTGACCACGCAGATCGGCAACCTCTTCGCCCAGCGCACGGAGCGGGCTTCGGTCCTGAGCGCCCGCCCGGCCCGCAACCGCCTCATCCTGGCGGGCATCCTGAGCGAACTCGCCGTCATCGCCGTCATCGTGTACGCGCCGCCGGTCCAGCGGCTCATCGGGACGTACTCCTTCCCCCTGGCCAACTGGCTCTTTCTCTTTGCCTGGGCGCCGCTGCTGCTCGTCGCCGACGAAGCCAGGAAATTCGTGCTGCGCAACAGGGAGCGGACAACCGCCCCGGGAGGTGGATCATGAAATACGTCATCATCGGCTGCGGCGGCATGGGCGCCGAACTGGCCCTGGCCCTGCGCCGGGGCGGCCACGACGCGACCCTGGTCGACAGGGACCGCGAGGCCGTGGAAGGCCTGGACCCTTCCCTGCGCAGCCGGGCCATCGTCGGAACCGGCTTCGACCGCGAGGTGCTGACCCGCGCGGGCATCGAGCAGGCCGACGGGCTGGCCGCCATGACCGACAGGGACGAGACCAACGTCATCCTGGCCCGCCTGGCCCGGACCGTCTTCCGCGTGCCCAAGGTCGTGGCCCGGCTGCACGACCCGCGCAACGAGGACCTGTACCGCCGGTTCGGCATCCAGATCGCCGCACCCATCGCCTGGGCGGCCAACCGGCTGGCGGACCTGCTGTCCTATTCGGAACTGGACGCCGTGGCGAGCCTTGGCAACGGCCAGGTCGAGATCGTGCAGTTCGCCGTCCCGGCGCTGCTGGAAGGGCGAAAGGCCGGGAGCATCTCCGTCCCCGGCGAGGTGCAGGTGATCGCCATCAGCCGCAGCGGCCTGACCTTCATCCCCTCGCCGGAGACGGTCTTCCAGCGGGACGACACGGTCCATATCGCCGTCTCCACGGCCTCGTCGAAACGCCTCCGCGCCATGCTGGAGCTGATGTAAGGAGAATGCCATGTACGTGATCATCATAGGCGGGGGAAAGGTCGGAACGCACCTGGCTGCCCGGCTCCTGGCCGGGGGGCATCAGGCCAGGGTCATCGAAAAGAGCCCCGCAAAACTCAAGGCCCTGCATGAGACCCTGCCCGGCGGGACGCTGGTTGCCGGCAGCGGGACGGACCCCGCGACCCTGGAGGCTGCGGGAGTCCGCGACGCGGACGTCGTGGCCGCCGTGACCGGCGCCGACGCCGCGAACCTGGTGGCCATGGGGCTGGCGCGCTTCGAGTTCGGGGTTCCCCGCACCATCGCCCGGGTCAAGGACCCTGCCAACGGCTGGATGTTCACCCCGGAAATGGGCGTGGACGTGGCGGTGGACCAGGCGGGGATCATGGCGAGCCTCGTTGCCGAACAGATGTCCCTGGGCAACATGATGACCCTGCTCAAGCTCTCCAAGGGCGACTACTCCCTGGTCGAGGAGCAGGTGCACCCCGGCGCGCCCGCTGCGGGCCGCCAGATCATGGACCTGCGGTTCCCGGCCGAGTGCATCCTGGCCGGCGTGCTGCGCGGGGGGCAGCTCATCATCCCCCACGGCAACACCGTGCTCCTGGCGGGCGACGAGGTCCTGGCCGTGGTCCATGCCTCCCGGGCCGCGGAACTGGCCC
>CALMTS010000047.1 GCA_937872685.1 uncultured Desulfomicrobium sp. | reverse complement strand
AAGGCGTCCTGCAGGGCGTCTTCGGCCAGGAACGGGTCGTGGAGGCGCTGCCTGGCCACGGCCCTGGCCATGTCCGTGAAGCGCCGCACGAGTTCGGAGAAGGCGGGTTTGCTGCCGCCTCCGGCCTGACGGACCAGCCCCTGGTAGGTTTCCATGCCTGTACCTTGCGAGTCGTGGAGGAGATGTTCGGAGCGTAGTACGATTTGAGCGTGGACGCAAAGGAGGATGGCGTGGCGCCGAAAAAAAAGCCGCCCCGGGCGGGGCGGCTGGTCGTCAGGAGGCGTGGCGCTGGATCAGAAGTTCCACTTGAGGGTCAGCCAGCCGCCGTAGGAGGCGTAATCGGAGTTGTACTGGGACATGGCGCCCAGTTCCATGCTGGCTGCTCCCTTGATGAACGTCAGGGACGCGTCGCCGATGACCGACGACCTGGAGACGTCGTCGGTTACGTCGACGGTGCCGACGCCAGGCAGGGACTGGCTGATGGAGATCTCGCTGTCAGTGAGGGCGTATTCCCAGCGCAGGCCCACGGTCGGGACGACCCTGGTTTCGCCGATGGCCCAGTTGCCGCTGACCTGGGCGCCCAGGATGGAGCGCAGGATGTGCTCGTCCACGGAACCGTAATGGGTGTCCCACGCGGAGTCCTCTGCGTCCGAGGTGTGGCTCGGCGCGTTGATCCAGGAGTAGCCAAGGCCCGCGTAGGGCATGAACGCCCAGTCGCCGGACGTGAAGACATGGCCGCCCACGGCTTCAACCTCGGCGCCGTAGCTGGTGTAGTCGTCTTCTTCCTCGATGGTCAGGCCGCCGCCGGTCAGACCGTCGTACTCGTGCCGGGCGGCATAGAGGGTGGCGCTGCCGTCGAAGTGCCAGGCTCCGGGGTTGTATGCGCCGTGGACTCCCAGGGAGTAGATGTACTGGTTTTCATCGTTGCCGTCGTACCCGTCGCCCTTGAAGTCGACGGAACCGAGGCCCAGCCCGGCGTGCAGGCCGAGGGTCAGTTCCGGGCCGCGCAGCCATTCGTAGCCGGCGATGATGCCCATGAGGCTGCCGTCGTAGCCCAGTTCGCCGTCAGAGGGGCGGTTGAGGGTCTTCAGGTAGGGCCGGATGAAGACGGCGCTGCCCGCCTCGCCGCCGGCCCGGGCCACGAGGAAGCCGGAGTCCGAAGCGGTCTGGCCGGAGTCGGCCAGGAGGATTTCCTGCTTGCGGACATGCCGTGCCAGGAGTTCCGAGAAGGTGCGCTGCTGGATCAGGTTGCTGCCCTGCATGGCCCCGAAGTTGGCCAGGCGCAGGGCCTGGGCGGAGACGCTGGCCTGCGGGTCGTAGCGGAAGACCACGGCGGAGTCCTCGCCGGTGCTGCCGGCGTCCTCCCAGGACACGGCGATGTTGGGGTTGGCGCTGGCCAGGCCGGCGAAGTCGCCGCTGACGGTGCTCGCGTCGTTTTCGATGACGGGGTAGGGCGTGTTCCAGACGATGTCGTCGCCGGCCTGGGCCAGGAGGGTAGCCTCGGCCAGGCTCAGGGTGCCGCCGTATTCGGCCAGAAGCGGTGCGAGGTAGTCCATGGATTCGGGATCGCCGTCGAAGATGACGCGGAAGGAACCCATCAGGCTGGCGACGCCGGTGCCGCGGGCCTCAAGGGTGCGGGTGCCCCCGGAGGCGAAGACCTGCCCAGGGTTGAAGATGTCCCAGGAACCGCTGGTGATGCGGAATCCCGCACCCTGATCGGCGTCGACGGAGACGCTGCCGGAATTGATGATGGTGCCAGAGCCTCCGCTTGCTTCGATGCCGTAGGCTCTGGGGTCCGGGCCGCTTGCGATGACTTCCACGCTGCCCGAGTTTTCCAGGACTCCGCCCAGGTCGTAGGCGTAGATGCCGATCGCCGTGCTGTAGCCGATTTCCGAAGTGGCCAGGACGGAAATGGAGCCGCTGTTGACGATGTCCCCTCCGACTCTTCTGGCCAAAATGCCTGTGGTTTCGGAATCGTCGTAGGTGGTTCCGATGGCGTTCAGGGTGCCGGAGTTGATGATGCTGCCGGCGGTGAAGTCTGCGGTAATGCATTCAAGGGTGTAGGCGTCGCCGAGGGTGGAGCGCGCGGTGATGTCGCCGTCGTTGATGATGTCGCCGCCGGTGTAGTACGCAGCAATGCCGAAAGCCTGGCCGTTGTCCTCGCCCAGGGAATTGACGTCTATGCTGCCGGAGTTGACGATGCTGCCGTCGGTGTACTGGGAGAAAATGCCCCAGCCCAGGGCATAGTACCCCTCTGTCTCAACGGTGACCGACCCCTCGTTGGTTATGCTTCCTGATGCCTCGTTCGAGAATATGCCCCAGGCGTCCGCACGGTGATACAGGGCTCCGTCGGACGTCGCGGTGGCGCTGATGGAGCCCGTGTTGGAGATGTCCCCGTCCGTGTCTGCGGCGTCGATGCCCCAGGCCTTGGCGTTGGAAGATGCGGAGTAGCCCGTTGCGGAAATGCTGCCGGAATTGACGATTCCTTCGGATTGGTCGGTGTCTATGCCCGTGGCCTCCGCCTCGCCGCTTTCCGCTTCGGCGTAAGCCGTTATGGTTCCGCTGTTGGAAACGGTACCGTAGGTGTCGTCGGCGTCGATGCCTTCGGAGTCGGCGTATCCCGTCCCCGTGGCCGCGGTTGTCACGGTGATGGTGCCGGAAGTGTCGATGTCGCCGTAGGTGTAGTCGGCCTCGATGCCGAAGGCGTCGGCGCCGGAGTCCGTCCCGGTGCCCGTGGCCGAAGCGGTCAGGCTGCCCTCGTTGGAGATGGCGCCGGTTTCCGTGGCGTACAGCGCGAAGGCGCTCGCAAATCCTGCGCTGAACGTTGTCGCGGTGACGGAACCCGAATTGAGGATTTCCCCGCCAAGATCGTATGCGTAGATGCCCCAGGCGGACGTGCTGACGTCGCTTTCGGCGTAGGCGGAGATGGCGTCGGAGTTGACAATGTCGCCCAGGCCGTATTCCGAAAAGATGCCGTATGCGCCGGACATCATGCTGGTCGCCTGGGCGGAGATGCTCCCGGAATTGTTGATGTCGCCGTCGGTGTTCGTGGCGTAGATGCCTGCCGCGAGGGACGTGTTTGCTGCCGCCGTGGCGCTGATGTCGCCGGAATTCAGAATGCTGCCGCCGGTTTCGTCGGCCAGGATGCCGAAGGCTTGCGCAGACGAGGGGTCGGTGGTCGTGGCGTTGATGCTGCCGGAGTTGGTGATGCCGTTGGCCGTATCCATGGCGTGAATGCCGGCCACGTACGGAAATTCGGGGGCTTCGTCGCCGTCGACGTCCAGGGCGCCGGCATTGGTGACGGAGTTTTCGCCTATGGCCGTGATCCCGGCTTTCAGCCCTATGGCCCGGGCAGGCGCCGCCGTGACGACAAAGAGTGCCAGACAGAGAACCACCACTGGAAACGAAGGCATGATACGCATTCTGTGAACCTCCTGTGTTTGACAGCGCTCTGCACGGTTCGACCCGCGATGCACGGCCGGCGGGGATTTGTGCAGGGAACCCCGCCCGGGCTGTTCGTGCAAATCGGCACAATACAATGCCCCGGGTATTACGTGTGTAGTATGAGAAAGACAACCTTCTGTGCACAGATTGCCGCCTGAACGCAGCGCATGTGCAGAGATTCTTGAGGGCGGGGATACGGCGCTTTTCCGCGCGCCGGTATGAGCGAAGGGCCGGGGGCGTCACAGGGGCAGAGTTTTCGGAGAAATCCGCGCAGGCGGCGCGGGTGGGGCTTGAATGCGGGCTGCGGGTCGAAGACGAAAAAAGCCCAGGCAACCGGTGTTGCCTGGGCGGTACTTGTATTGGGAGAGCTCCCGGAGAAACGCGTCGGGGTTATGCGGCCCTGGTGGCCCTGGTGCTCTGGGGCATCTGCACGCCTACGCCGTACATGCCCGAATACCTGCCTTCCTGCGGGGCGCACCAGCGGACCATGCCGACGCAGTAGGTCTCGCCGAGCCGCTGCGCATTCTCCATTTCGGGGCGAAAACGGATTTTGATGGGCTCGCCTTTGGTCAAAGGCTGGTCAAGTTCGATCATCAGACCGCCCGTGCTGTAATTGACGACTCGTGAAGGGAGGGGACCCTTGCCGCCTGCATAGAGTTCTATGCTGCACGGTTCGAGGCTGGCTTTGCGGGGAGCGTTTCGTTTTTCGGTCATGATGTGTCTCCTTCCGTTTTATTATCAAAACGGACGTCATACGCTTAAGTCAGGCTGACGGCCTTGTCCATACCTGTATGACAAATATTTCTGTCTCTCATGCAGATTATGCACATCCCGGACCGAAGGGGCGCTTTCCGGATCAGCGTTCGGTGTTTCCGCGTTTTGCCGTCTCAAGGCGGTCCGCCAGGTCCTGCATGAGTCTGGTCACGGCCAGCTCCTTGGCCTTGGCCTCCACGTCCACGGTCATGGTGCGGCCGACCCAGCAGGCCGGGAAATCCGCCGGGTCGATGTGGTCCGCATGGGGCTTGGGGTTGCCATTCCAGCCTTCGCGCGGGGAGGAGATGTGGCAGTACTGCTCCCGCCCCTGCCAGGTGGCGGCGGCCAGGTCCGTGGCCTCGTTCTCGTCCAGTCCGTCGGGATTGCAGCGGTGGTGGTGCACGTCATACACCAGCGGCAGGCCGAGGTCCGCGCAGGCGGGCAGCAGGTCGCGCACGGTGTAGGTCACGTCGTCGTTCTCCAGGGTCAGACGCGAAATCACGTTTTCGGGCAGGTCCCGGACTACGGCGGCCAGGCGTTTCAGGGCGGCCGCCTTGTCTCCGTAGGCGCCGCCGGCGTGGAGGTTGATGACGTCGGCGCCGGTCATGTCGGCCAGGAAGGCCTGGTATTCCAGTTCCCGCACGGAGTTCGCGACCACGTGGGCATGCGGCGAGGAAAGAACCACGAACTGGTCCGGGTGGAAGCTCAGGCGGATGCCGTGCTCGCGGCTGAAGTCCCTGGCGGCGGCCATGTTCCGGGCGATGGCTTCGGCCTGGGGCAGGTCGTCCAGGCCGTAGCCCGCGTCGGGGTGGGTCATGCGCGGAAACAGCGGGGACATGATGCGGAAGGCCCCGATGCCGAGCCTGTGGACCGCCCGTACCGCCAGAAGGAGGTTTTCGGCGTTGTGCAGGCAGACGGCCGAGGCCTTGGCCAGGGCGTCGCGGCGGCTCAAGGCCAGGAGGACCTTGGCCGTGGTGGTGCGGAAGGTGACGGGTTCGGCCTTGAAGAGGCAGCACAGTCCGAAACGCATGGCGGTCCTTGCGGTGAAGAGGTTTATCTGACCAGCGGCAGTTCGGCCCAGGATGTCGTGTAGCGGGGCGAGCGCCGCTCCTGGCGCATGTGCCATTCCTTCTTCCCCACTCCCGAGGCGGCCAGGGTCAGGGCGCCCCGGCCGAACAGCGTGTTGGCGCGGTCCAGGACGTTCATGAGGGCGTCGCGTTTGCGCTTTTCCTCGCCGCGCGGTTCCAGGAAGGAGAGCTGGCGCTGCCCCGTCGGGGCGAGGTCCAGAAGGATGACGCCCGCCTTCTGGTACTTGTAGCCGGGCTTGTATATGTCCCGCAGGATCTTCAGGGCCGGGGCGTGCAGGGCCAGGGTGTCGGCCGTGGGAGCGGGCAGGGCGCGGCAGAGGCTGGCCTCGTGTTTCGGGTCCGGCTGGAAGCGGTTCGTCTCCAGGAAGACCTGCACGGCCCCGGCCACCAGTCCCTTGCGGCGCAGCTTCTCCGCCGCCCGCTGGACGTAGGACGAGACGGCCTCCTCCAGGCTTTCAAGGCTCTCGACGCGCCGGCCGAAGGAGCGGGAGCAGACCAGGGAGCGGGCCGGGGGCGGGGCGTCCTCCAGGGCGATGCACGGGGTCTGGCGCAGTTCGAGGACCGTGCGCAGGCCCGTCACGGTCAGGTGGCGGCGGACCCAGTCGTCGGGGCGGCGCTTGAGGTCCAGGGCTGTGTGCACCCCGCAGGCGGCCAGGTAGCGGGCGTTCCTGCGGCCGATGCCCCATACGTCGCCCGTCTCCATGTCCCCCAGGACGCGGTCGATGTCCTCGTCGTCCTCCAGCAGGCGCACGCCGTCGCCCCGCTTGGCCAGGCGGTTGGCCGCCTTGGCCAGGGTCTTGGTCCGGGCGATGCCCACGCCGACGGGGATTCCCGTCCATTTTTTGACCGTGGAGCGGATCTCCCGGGCCGTTTCGATCAGGCTCGCGCTGCTCATGCCCCGCAGCAGCAGGAAGCATTCGTCGATGGAATAGACCTCGGCCTCGGCGGAGAAGAGGCTCAGGGTGCGCATGACCCGGGCCGACATGTCGCCGTAGAGGGCGTAGTTGGAGGAGAAGACGCGCACGCCGTGCCGGGCGTAGAAGGCCTCGCGCTTGTAGGCCGGCTCGCCCATGGCGATCCCGAGGGCCTTGGCCTCGCCCGAGCGGGCGATGACGCAGCCGTCGTTGTTGGACAGGACGACCACGGGTTTTCCTTCCAGGCCGGGGTTGAAGACCCGCTCGCAGGAGGCGTAGAAGTTGTTGCAGTCCACCATGAGATGGAAGTCGCGCACTAGAGCCTCCGCACCACGCCCGAAACCACGCCCCAGACGTGCAGGTCCTGCTCCGCGCCCACGGTGATGGGACGGTAGCGGGGATTCTCCGGGGCAAGGACGGCCTGGCCGTCTTTCAGGAGCAGGCGTTTGACGGTCAGTTCGCCATCGAGCACCGCAACCACGATCTTGCCGTGGGCGGGTTCCCCGGAACGGTCCACGACGAGGATGTCGCCGTCGTTGATGCCCGCGCCGGTCATGGAATCTCCGCTGACCTTGACCATGAAGGTGGCGGCCGGGTTACGGACCAGATAGGTGTTCAGGTCCAGGGCGGTTTCGATGTAATCGTCGGCCGGCGAGGGGAAGCCGGCGGAGATGCGCTCCAGGTACAGGGGCGCGCCCTGGCTGGGTTCGCTTACGGCGCGGCCCAGGATTTCGACCCGGTCGCAGGGGCGAGGCGTGATGTGCAGGAGGTTCGTCATGCCTGAACCATGCCGCCCGCCTTGGCTTCCGTCAACGCCGGGGTTAGAAGCGGCTCTGACGCACAAAGCAGCAACTATACGTGTCCATCGGTATGAGACACTCAAGGAGAATACATGACTATCAGTGCCTGCACCTTGGATTGTCCAGACGCCTGCTCCCTTGTGGTCGAGGACGGGCCGGCCGGCCCGCGCCTGCGCGGCAATCCCGACCACCCGTTCACCCAGGGTTTCGTCTGCCCCAAGCTCGACGTGCACCGCCGCCGGCTGCAGAGCCCGTACCGGCTGCGCTCCCCCCGGATCAAGTCGAACGGCCGCTGGCTGGACATCGGGTGGGACGAGGCCCTCGCGCTGTGCGCCGAAAAGATGGACCTGCTGCGGGCCGAGCCGCGTTCCATCCTGCATGTGCGCGGGGCGGGCAACCGGGGCGTGGTCAAGTTCCTCTCGACCCTCTTTTTCCGCACCCTGGGCGCCTCGGGCCTGCACGGGTCCCTGTGCGACGAGGCCGGCATCACCGCCTGCGTCGAGGACTTCGGGGCGCTGCGCCACAACGACATCACGGACATCATGAACACGGCGGCCCTGGTCAACTGGGGCCGCGACCTGGCCCGGGGCTCCGTGCACACGGCGGCGATGGTGCGGAAGCTGCGCAAGCAGGGCGTCCCCGTCGTGACCATCGCGCCGGGCATGGACACGGCCAGCGGGTTCACGGACCGTTTCGTGCGCATCCGGCCGGGCACGGACCGCTTCCTGGCCGCGGCCGTGCTGCGGGAAGTGCTGCGCCGCAAGGGCGTGATGCCGGAGGTTGCGGCCGCCTGCCACGGCCTGCCCGAATTTCTGGACCTGTTGGATGGTTGCGGGCCGGAGCTTCAGGACTGGTGCGGGGCGGACGGGGATGACATCGCGTTCCTGGCGGGCCTTTACGCCGGTCCCGGCCCCGTGGCCTCGCTGCTGGGCTGGGGCATGCAGCGCTACCGCTTCGGCGGCCAGAACGTGCGCTTCGTCAACGCCCTGGCCATGCTCTCGGGCCAGGTGGGCAAAAGCGGCGGCGGCGCCTACTACAACCTGAGCTCCATGGGCAACTTCGACGTGCCCTGGAAGAAGACCACGAGCTATGGCCGGACTCTGCTCATGCCCGACCTGGCCAGGGAGATCCGCCGCGCCGATCCGCCCGTGCGCATGGCCTGGGTGGAGTGCATCAACCCGGCCAACCAGTTCCCCGAAGCGGGGGAGGTGGCCCGGGCCCTGGGCGAGCTCGAATTCGTCGTGGTGGCCGACGCGTTCATGACGGATACGGCCGAAGTCGCGGACCTGATCCTGCCCGTGGCGCTGATGCTCGAACAGGAGGACCTGGCGGGCTCGTTCCTGCACGAATACGTGCAGCTCAGCCGCAAGGCCGTGGAGCCGCCGGCGGGGGTGCGTACGGATTACGAGATCCTCTCTGATCTGGGCCGCAGGCTCGCAATGCCCGTGACCCTGCCCGACCCCGAGGAGGCCCTGCGTCAGGCGTTGCGGTCATCCACCCTGGATACCTCCCTGGAGGAGTTGCGGGCCGCGGGGTTCGCCCGTTCGAGCAACCCGGCCGTGGCCTTCGAGGGGCTTCGTTTCGGCCATGCCGACGGGCTGTATCGCCTGCCGCCGCGCATGGACCCGCCGGTGCCGGTCCCCGAGGGCTTTCCCCTGAACCTCCTGACGCTCATCAACCGCCGCTTCGTCCATTCCCAGATCCCTCCCGAGGAGCAGACCGCCCGGCCCGTCGTGGCCGTGCATCCGGGCACGCTCGGCAGGATGGGGGTCGCGCCCGGTCCGGGGCGTGTGGTCACGGAACTGGGATTCCTGGACGTGACCCTGGAAGCGGACGAGTCCGTGCACCCGGAATGCGCCGTGTACCGGCGCGGGCCGTGGGGCAAGTACGGGGGCGGGGTGAACCGCATCATCCGGGCGGTGGAGACGGACCTGGGAGGCGGAAGCGCCTTTTACGAGCAGCGCTGCCGTCTGGAGGGGAATCAGTAGCGGCCGTTCTTGACCGTGGTGACGTAGGTTTCCAGGCTGGGGTCCTTTTCGGCGTTGGTGCCGGGCGAGGACGGGTCGGCCCACTCGAAGCGCGAGCCGCGCCAGACGACGGTCGTCTTCCGGGCCTTGAAGGACGGGTCCACGTAGACCACCTGCAGGGTGCCGTCCGTGTCGTAGGCCGAGGCGTCGCAGACGACGCCGACCTTGGTGAATGCCTGTCCGTGAATGGTCACGGGATAGCCGGGTCTGATCTTGGGGCGCATGTATGGTGCTCTGTATCTCGCGATTTCGCAGTGGTTTGAAGGGGCCTGGCGGCCCTGCCCGCGAAGTATCGCGCTTTTTCCGTTCTGCAAAGCAAAAAGTCGGGCGTGCCTGGACGCGCGCCTTCCTCGCCCTGCGCAAGCGGGTCCGCCGGTTCAGGTGGCCGCAATGCCCGTTTCGGGATGAAGCGGCAATTCCACGGTGAAGCACGTTCCGCCTTCCGGTTCTGCCGAGACGTGGATTCGTCCCCCGTGCCCTCGGGTCACGATGAAATAGCTCACCGCCAGGCCCAGGCCCGTGCCTTCCCCCGGTTTCTTCGTGGTGAAGAACGGCTCGAAGATGCGTCGCTGCACTTCCGGCGCAATGCCCGGTCCGTTGTCCTCGACCTGGATGCGGACCCAGCCGTCGCGCGGGGCGGAGATGCGGACCGCGATGCGCGGGTCCTGCACGGGTTCAGGGCTGGAGGCGATGGCCTGGGCCGCGTTGCGGAAGAGGTTCAGGAAGACCTGCTCCATCTCCGTCTCGCTGCAGAAGACGGGCTGCACGCCGGGCTCCTCGCTGATATCGACGCGGATGTTCCTGAAGTCATAGTTCTTTTTCAGGTCATAGTCGCTGCGGGCCAGGGTCAGTGCCTTGCCGACGACATCCCCCATGCGGCACATCACGCGTTTGGACTCTCCGCGGCGGCTGAAATCGAGCATGTTGCGCACGATGAAGGCCGCCCGGATGCCTGCTTCGCGGATGTCCCTGAGGAAGACGTCGAGCTTGCGGGCCTTCACGTACCTGTCCATGAGTTCGAGATCGAGGCCTATTTCCTGCGCAGCAGCCACGTTCCTGGGAAAGTCCGGGCGCATCCGCAGGGTCATGTTTTCCGCCGCCTGCAGGATGATGCCCAGCGGGTTGTTGATCTCATGGGCGATGCCCGTGGCGATGCCGCCCACGGAAATCATCTTTTCCGATTGGATCATCATCTCCCGGGTCTTCTTCTGCTCCGTGACGTCGTGAAAAACGGTCAGGGAGCAGGTCTCGCCTTCGATGTCCAGCGGCTTGGTGGACAGCAGGCAGGTCAGCGTTCCTCCGTCCCTGCGCCGCAATTCGACTTCCATGCTTTTGACGGAGGAGCCGTTGCGTAGCGCCTGCAGGGCCAGTTCCCGGTCCTGCGGGTTGGCATAGAGCCCGAGTTCCAGGGTGCTTCGCCCCAGCAGTTCCTCCGTGGGGAAGCCGAAGAGGCGGGTGCATGCGGCATTGACCTCCATGATCTTCTCGGTTCCCAGATGTATGAGAAGGATGGCGTCCGGAGACGCCTGGAACAGGTGGACGAACTTCGCCTCGGATTGCCGCTGGCGTTTTTCGGCTTCGATTCGCTCCGTGATGTCGCGGGCGATGCCCAGCACCAGGGGATTTCCATCTTCCCGGAACCGGGCGGCCTGGATCTCCACGGGGAAGGTGGAGCCGTCCTTCTTGCGGTGCACGCCCTGGACGACGGCGGATCCTGTGGCGGAGATGAAGTTCATGAACTCGCCGAAAGACTGAGGATCGGCCGCTATGTCCACATCCCAGATGTGCAGGGCGGTGATCTCGCCGTGATCGTACCCGAGGCGCTGGCAGGCCTGGCTGTTGGCGTCGAGGATGCGCCCGTCCCGGTCGGCCAGGAAGATGGCGTCCAGGGCGTTGTCCACCAGACGGCGGTAGCGGGTCTCGCTGTCCTGCAGCGACTTTTCGGCGCGCAGCCGCCCGTCGATCATGGCGTTGGCCGAAGAAGCCAGTTCCTCCATCTCGGCGTAGGGCTGGGATTCGGGAACCAGGGTCGCGCCCGTCTCCCCGGCGCGGCGGAAAAAGTCCATGAACATGGCCAGGCCGTGCCGGAGCCTGGCCGTGGCGCGCCGTGCGGCCATGTGCTGCACCAGGAAGATGAGGGCGACGAAGGCCAGCAGGATGGCCGAGTGCTTGAGGGAATTGGCCTGGAGGAGGTCCCGCCTGCGGGCGATGTCCTCTTCGACGGCTTCCATGTTGACCCCGGCGCCGAGGTACCATTCCCAGTCGTGCACCATGGTCACGTAACTGAGCTTGCGGTGCGGGGTGATTCCGTCGAGGGAGGGCATGACGTATCCGACGAAGCCGCCGCCGTTCCTGGCTGCGGCGATGAGTTCCCGGACGACCTTCAGGCCGGTGACGTCGGTGACTTCAAGCATGTTGCGGCCTTTGGCCGGGCCGGCCAGCGAGATGCCGTCCAGGGTTCCCGCGAAAAGGTACCCGTTGTCACCGAACCGCTCATCCTCCATCTGCCGCAGAATGTCCGCTTTGAGGTCGGCTTCGACGTCTTCGAGGTATTCCCCCGTGCCGATGAGCCAGTCGAGACCGGGAAAGTACTTGATGTAGGCGAGCTTGGGATGGTCGCGGTGCCGGCTGCCCGGTTTGGTCCAGACGTACTGGTAAAAGCCTTCGCCGTCTTCCTTTGCGATGCGGATCATGTCCCGGATGACGTGGTTGCCGATGACGTCCGTCATATCGAGGAGGTTGCGCCCTTCGAGTTCCGGCCGGTCCGGGAAGAGCTGCTCGACGCCGTCGAGGCCGGTGGCGAAGAAGTAGCCGCGGCCGTTGTTGTAACGGATGCCGCGCAGGGCCTCGCGGATCATTTCGGCCAGTTCCGCCCGGCTGCGGCGTCCGGCGTTGAGCCGGTACAGGTTGTCGGCCACTGACCAGGCTTCCTCCACCCGGTTCCGGATGTCCCGGCGCAGGGAGCCCTGGAGGGCGGACCGCTGCCTGATGATTCTGTCGAAGAAAAAATTCACCTCCTGCTTCACTTCGCTCTTCCTGGCTTCCAGGAACTCCTGTCTGAGGCGGGCGCTTTCCTCCACGAAATGGTAGATGTCGTCTCCTATCCAGATCGCGCCCAGCAAGAGGATGCTCACGGTCGAAAGGATCGACGTGAAGCGCAGGAACGCGTTCGAGATGCTGGGTTTTTGCTTGTGGGTCATGGTTCCTCGGCGGATGAACCCTGTGCTGGGAAATTGCCGGGAAAACCCGGGTCGCCCCGGCTGTTCCGGGAGTGGCAAGCGTGCGTGTCAGATTCCCCTCTAAACGATGCGCACGAGGATGGGCAAGCATCCGTTGGAGAGGCCGTTGGTGCCGTCCATGGTTGCCGGAAAACAGATGTTGCGGGTCCGGCGGAAATCGAAGAGGTATTCGCGCATGAAATCCGATGCGTTCGACAGACCGCTTTCCGTCGTCCTGATCTGCTCCGCCGGTTCGGTCAGCGACCTGCTTGTCTCCGCCTGGCGCGATACGTGCCACGACCTTCGGGCCATCGTGGTGTCCGGCATACCGCACCGGAAGCCGTTGAGTCCGGCCATGGCGAGAGCGGCCGGGTCGGGCGTGCGGGTCCTGAGGGTGGAGCATCCCGTGGACTGGCCGGCGCTTGAGGCGCAGCTTGCCGATGTGCGCGCCGATGTCCTGGTGTGCTACGGGTTCATGCGGCTCATCCCCGCATCCTTTCTGCGGCGTTTCGGGCATGGCGGCGTGAATTTCCACCCCGCGCTCCTGCCCGGCTATGCCGGCCCGCACCCGACACGCTGCCTGGTGGCGGACGGGACCTACGGGACCCAGGGCGGCCTGACGCTGCACGCGATGACGGAAGCCTTCGACGAAGGCCCCATCCTGGCCCGGGCACGGTTCCTTCCTGAGGATTTCCGCTCCGCGCGCCTCTATGCCAGGATGATCGCCGAAACCATGAAGGCCATGATCCGCGAGGTCCTGCCCCTGCACTGCGCAGGGCTGCTGAAGGAAGAGCGGCAGGAAGGAGGCGTCCGCACCTGGGCCGAATACCACCCCCGCAGCTTCACCGTCACCGAGCAGTGGAGTGCCGCAGACATCGCAGCCACGGCCGCCTTCCTGGGCCGCCGCAAGGGCGTCTGGCTGCGCCTGGGGGAGAGGATGGTGCGGGTTTTCGAATTGCGGCGCAATCTTGGGCCCCCTACGGGCCGCAAGCCCGCCGTGGGCCTGTTCACGGTCGAATTCGACTGCGCCGACGCCCGCGTCTCCATGTTCCGCGCCAACCGCGCCGGCCGCCTGGCCATGCGCCTGCGGGACGCGCGGTCGGACCGTTCGCCGGCTCCCGCGCCGCGCAGGGTGGAATTCGTCCGCGTGGACGGTGACGGGTGACGCGCCTCCGGCCGGGAAAGACAATCCCGGTCCACGGGAGTGGCCGCGCAAGGTGTCTGGAACATCGCTGTTGAGAGGCGGGGAAGGCAGGCGGAAAGGCATTCGCGACGACAGGCGGCAGGGGACAATGAAAAAGGGCCGGGATTGAATTTTCCCGGCCCTTCGATTTCCTGTGGTGGAGATGAGGGGGATCGAACCCCTGGCCTCCGCATTGCGAACGCGGCGCTCTCCCAGCTGAGCTACATCCCCAGGCGTGGGAAGCCTGATATGGGGTACGGGGCCGGATGTCAACAGTGTCCGGCCCCTTTCGTCGTCAAACTCTTCGCATCACACCAGGTAGCTCTGCAGGACCATGCCTTCGGGCACCGGGGCCTTGTCCTGGTAGATATCCCAGTAGGTCTGCCGGGCCCGGCCCAGGGCGTGGTACATGGGATGGTCCGTCTGGGCTCGCAGTTCGCCGCAGGCCGCGTTGTTCTCGTCGACCAGGACCAGGCGCTGGGCACGGTTCAGGATGCCCGCCGTGCCGATGGATGCGATGGATGCGATTTCCCCGGCCTCGGCCCGGGCCATGAACTCGCCGTAGGTCATGTCACGCTCCTCCACCGCGACGCCTTCCCCGCGCAGGATGGCGCAAATGCCCTGGATGGTGACCGAGGGCAGGATGAGCGGGCTCTCCGGTATCTTCACCACTGTCCCGTTGGCCATGGCGATGAGGCAGCAGGAGGAGTCCCATTCCGTGATGCGCCGGTCGCGCAGGGGCAGGTCCATGCGGTCGTCCAGGAAGAGGGCCGAACTGGCCTCGGGCAGGATGCTCCTGGCCTCGTCCACGGCCTTGACGCTTAGCAGGTAGTTGACTCCGAGCTTGAGGTTGCCCGTGCCGTTGGCGCTGACGGCCCGCACCAGGTTGGGCACGACCACGCCGCTGAAGGGTTCGCCCATGTAGCGGTCATAGGTGCAGGTGACCATGCGGATGGAGGGGCGTTCCGGGAAGGTCACGCCAATGGACTGGGATTCATCCACGGTGAAGGGCCGCAGGTAGCCCTGGCTGCCAGATTCGCCCATCTGTTTCACGAATTCCGCCAGGTCGGGGCTGCGCAGGTAGTGCAGGATGAGGCCTTCGAGCTCTTCTTCCAAAGGCACCAGGGCCTGCTGCGCCGCTCCCAGGTTGAAGGCGATGGAACGGCGGAAGCGCTGCAGGTTCCTGTGCAGGTTCAAAAACTGGATGTGCAGGCTGCCGTCCTCGGCCGGGCCGATGAAATAACGGATGCCCTCGAAGGCCAGGCAGAGCCCGTAGTGGATGGAGCGGGATACTGCCGGGACCTTGTCGTCCATGGACACCATGGCGAAGGCCTTGTCGTGGAGCGTGTAGCGTGCCTGGAAACCGGCCCATTTGATGCCTTCAAAACCGGCCATGGGTCCTCCCGTTGCGTGATGGGTTGAGGGTTCGGGGCGCCGCGCAGCCGCGCCGGGCGTCCGTGGTGGAAAATGGCCGCGTCATGCGCCGGGCTCTGCCGCCGCCTTGGGCCCGGGCCCGCCGGCGGCATAGGTGTGCAGCGGAAGATCGCCGTCAGCGCAGTCGCAGCGGTCCAGAATGGGGGTCAAAAACCCCCAGCACAGCTCCACGGCGTCCTGCCGCCAGAAAAGGGTCTGGTCGCCGGTGACGCAGTCCAGCAGGACTTTGGCGTAGTCGTTCAGACGGCCGAGGTCCGAGTCCGCGCCGTAGGAAAATTCCATGGATTGCCCCTGCAGGCACAGCCGCGATCCCTGCCCCTTGGTCTGCACTTCCAACCGGACCACCTCGCCCGGGTGGATGCCGATGACCAGGCGGTTGGGCGGGATGGCGCCGCCGTGGGTCTTGCGGAACATGGACACGGGCACGCTCTTGAACTGGACGGAGATCTCGGTGTGCTTGGCCGCCAGGCGTTTGCCCGAGCAGAGATGGAAGGGCACGCCCTGCCAGCGCCAGTTGTCCAGATAGACTTTCATCCAGGCGAAGGTCGGGGTGGTGGAATCCGGCCGCACGCCGGGCTCCTGCAGGTAGCCGGGGACGGGACGCCCGTCGACCATGCCCGGGCCGTACTGGCCGAGGATGAGCTGTTCGTCCAAACGCTCCAGGTCCAGGGGGCGCAGGGCCCTGAAGACCTTGGAACGCTCGTCGCGCACCAGTTCTGCCTCGAACAGGGACGGCGGCTCCATGGCGCACAGGGAGAGGAGCATCATCATGTGGTTCTGGAACATGTCCCGCAGCACTCCGGCCTGGTCGTAGAACCCGGCGCGGTGCCCGATGCCCAGGGTCTCGGCGGCGGTGATGCGGATGTGGTCGATGTAGCGGCGGTTCCAGACGGGCTCGAAGAGGGCGTTGGCGAAGCGCAGCAGCAGGACGTTCTGCACCGTCTCCTTGGCCATGTAGTGGTCGATGCGGAAAATCTGGCGCTCGTGGAAATGGCTGTGCAGGACCGCGTCCAGTTCTCGCGCCGTGGGCAGGTCGCGGCCGAAGGGTTTTTCCACGACGATGCGCACGCGTCGGCCGTCGCTTTCCCCGGCCAGGCCGGCCTCGCCCAGGGTCGTGGCCAGGGGGATGTAGGCGGCCGGGGGCACGGCCAGGTAGAAGAGGCGGTCCTTGGGGCCCTCGCGGTCCAGGTCGTCCAGGGCCGCGGCCAGCAGGCTGCCGGAGCCAGCCTCATCCGGGTCCATGCGCAGGTAGCTCACCCGCGGGCCCAGATCGGCCATGCAGGAAGCCGGGACGGTTTCCGCCAGCTGCTCCCCGAGCAGGTTTCTGTAGCGTTCGGTGTCCAGGGCCGTGCGGCCGACGGCGAGGATGCGCGTGTCGTGGCTCAGGAGGTGGTTGCGGCACAGGGAGGCCAGGGCCGGGTAGATCTTGCGCATGGCCAGATCGCCGGTGGCTCCGAAGATGACCAGGTTGACCGGGTCGGCCTGGTTCTGGGTGGTGCAGGAAGGCGTCTCTGCCATGAGGCTCCCGTGGTGTGGATGTCCGGTACCGGAGCCTCCAGAAATAGCAGGACGAAGCCAAAAGGCAAGCCCCCGCGGGAACTGCGCGCCGACGGGATGCTCCCCCGGCGTCGGGGTTCAGCGGAAGAAGAGGGCCACCCCGCACAGGGTCACCAGCGCCCCTGCGACGCTGCGGCGGGAGACGGGGAGTCCGCCGAGGCGCGCCAGGCCCAGGGCGAAGAGGGGGCTCACGGAGATGAGGGTCTGGGCCACGGCGGCGCTGGTCAGTTTGAGGGACGCCTGCTGCAGCCAGATGCCCAGGAACGTGCCCAGGAACACGGCCAGGGTGAAGAGCGCCCAGCCGTGCCGCGCCGTGCCCACGGCCCCCCAGGTTTCGCGCCGCGTGACCAGCCCGGGCCGGATCAGTGGGATGACGGCCCACAGCACCAGGCTGGCCGCGCCCAGGCGGACCAGGGCGGCCCAGAGGGGTGTCACGGACGAGGAGACCATGACCTGCCTGGACATGACCATGCCCGTGGCCTGGCACAGGGCGGCCAGGGCGGCGAAGCCGATGCCGGGCAGGTTCGGGCGCTGCCTGGGCTGGTGTTCCGTGACCACCCAGAGGATGCCGCTCATGGTCAGGAAGATGCCGGCCCAGGCCGTGAAGCCGAGGCGTTCGTCCAGAAAGCACAGTCCCAGGACGCCCGTCAGGGGCGGAGCCAGGGATTCGATCAACAGCGTCTGGCTCGGGCCGACGCGTTTGATGGACGCGAAGTAGGCGCTGTCGCCGACGCTGATGCCCACGATGCCGCTGCCGGCCAGCCACATCCACTGCGAAGCCGTCAGGTCCGGGACCGCGTCGCCCAGGGCCAGGATGGTCGCGGCCAGCATGGCCACGGCTATGGCTCCCTTGACCAGGTTCAGGAACACGGCCGGGGCGCGGTTGCCCGTGCGGGTGTACAGGAAGGTCGCCACGGACCAGATGAAGGCCGCAGCGAGGGCCGCCGTCTCGCCGGCAAAGGGCAGGGTCATTGAGGCTGTGACAGTGTGGCGGTCTGGTTGGCGAAGAAGAACTCCGTGTCGAACGGGCCCATGCTCCCCGTCTCGGCCATGAGGGTGAAGTATTCCACCCGGGAGTAGCGCCGGGTCAGTTCGGGGCGCACGCCCATGCGTTCGTAGTATTCGTCTTTGCGCACGGGTCTTTCGCTTTCGGTGAGGTCGTAGACCGCCCCCTCGACCTCGGCCCAGGCATGCACCACGAACCCGGGCCCGCCGGGCACCCAGCCGTGGACGACCTCGGCCACTTCGCTCTCGCTGCAGACTTCCATGGCCGCGGCAAAGCATTGTTCCCTGAAATGCATGATCATTCCTCCGTGATGATGGTGTCCATGAAGGCCGCCCCCAGGGCGTTGCCCACCTCGTAATGTTCCGGAAAGACGGCTTCCGTGCCCAGGCGCTGCGCGACGGCCGGAAGCAGGTACGGCGCGGCCGCACCGATGCCGATGATCCGCGGCCGGACCCGGATGGAGATGTCCAGGAGCGGGCTCTGTCCGGCCTGGCCCATGAACCGGGCCAGGGCCGGGCCCACTTCCCTGGCGCTGAGGGCCGAGAGGATGGTGGAGGCGATGGTCTCCTCGGCCGTCCGCAGCACGCCCGCACAGAAATTTTCGGGGTTCGTCCCGCGCAACCCGGCCAGGACCTGTGCCCCCTCGCGGGCCGCCGCGGCGTTGCCCAGGTTCAGGCGGCCCAGCACGTGCAGGGCGTCGGTGGGCGTGAAGCCGCAGGCCACGACCTTTCGTCCGGCCTGCAGCCGGATGATGGCTTTCTCCAGGCTGGATTCAGCCAGGCCGAGTTCCTGGCGCAGCTGCCAGGGCGTGGCCGGCCCCCCCTCGGCCAGCCTGCGCAGGATCGGGTCGTCGCCCGGAACGGTTCCCGGCGCCAGGTGCACGCACTGGCTGCGCAGGTCTGTGCCGAGCCAGGACGCGGGGTGCTCCACGGAATCCAGGGCCGCGCCCTGCAGGT
>CALMTS010000046.1 GCA_937872685.1 uncultured Desulfomicrobium sp. | reverse complement strand
GCCACGCCGACCAGGGCCAGGGTCAGGATCTTGTTGTCCCAGGGCAGGGCGATGAACCACATGGCCGTGGCGCCGCCCACAAAATACGTGAACATGATCAGCGAAGCGGCCGACCCGGCGTCCTGTTTGACCTGTTCGAGCAGGAAGTTGCTGCTCGGCGGGCGCGACATGCCCAGGCTCAGGGTCAGGAAGGCCATGGGCACCGCCATGCCCCAGGGGCCCAGTTCCGCGCAGAAGGCCAGGGCCACGGCGCCGGCCAGGATGCCGCAGTAGCCCATGAGGATGATGCGGAAGCCCGGCACGCCGCGTTTCAGGAGCCGGCCGCAGATCCAGAAGCCGAGCATGAGCGCGCCGGAATTGAAGGCGAAGAAATAGCTGTAGACCTGTTCGCTCAGGCCGAAGTGGCTGACGAAGATGAAGGATGACCCGCCGATGAAGCAGAAGAGCGGGGTCATCCCCAGGGCGATGAGGGTGCACAGGGTCATGAAGCGCGGGTTGCACATGAGCTTCACGTAACCGCGCATGACCTGCCCCAGGCTGCGGCTCGTGGCCGGCGCGGGCTCCTTGAGACGCCAGACTCCCCCGATGGCCACGGCGCCCAGCAGCATCTGGGAGTAGAAGATGGCCGGCCAGTGGGCGAAGGTCAGCATGATTCCGCCCAGCACCGGGGCCAGCATGGGCGCCAGGGAGACGATGACGGCCATGTGGGCCATGACGCGCTCGCGTTCGGCCCCCTCGAAATAGTCCTTGGTCATGGCCAGGGACAGGGTCGAGGCCGAGGCTGCGCCCATACCCTGCAGGATGCGGCCGACGATCAGGGCGGCGGGGCTCTGCGCCACGGCGCAGACGAAGCAGGCCGCGATGTAGAGGGAAATGCCGCCGAGCAGCACGGGCTTGCGGCCGTAGCGGTCGGAGATGGGGCCGTAGAGGAGCAGGGCCAGGCTGAAGCTCACGAAAAAGCCGACCAGGGTCAGGTTGATGACCGTCTCCGTGGTGTTCCAGGCGGTGGTCAGGGAGGGCAGGGCCGGCAGGTACATGTCCGTGGAAAGCGGGGGAAAGGCTGCCAGCAGGGCCAGGATGAGCAGTGCTCGTATTTTTGTGGGGGCTGATGTCGTCATGATGCCTTCGGGGTGAAAGTGTGAGGGCCTCCCGTACAGCGGCCCTGTCCGGCAGGCAAGAGAAACCCGTGCGGTCGCCCATGGAGCGCCCATCTGGAACGCGCCGTGCATAGCCGGAGGTGAACAGGAAGATTTTTCCGGAGGTGCCCCATGACCATCGCCCCCCTGGCAGCCTTTGGCATCGCCAAAGCGGCCTTCTCACTCATCGGTTCCCTGGCTGAAGCCGTCAGTCGTCCGGACCCCAAGCCTGCGCAGGTTGCCGCCCAGCCCCAGGAGTCCGTGTGGCATCAGGCCGGCAAGGGCGTCGACGTGCGGTCCCTGACCCGGGACGAGTTGGCCGCGGTGTCGCAGATGCTCTATCAGAACGGCGCCATCGACCTGCGCGATCACGCCACCATGAGCTTCGACCCGAGTTTCGCCGGTTCGACGGGCCTGCTGACCGCCGCCGACAGCGCAGGCAAGGTCGATTGGGTGGCCGAGTTCCAGGCGCGCCTGGCCCGGCACACCGAAGAGGGGGATGCGCGGTCCGCGGAGCAGGACCGGCGGGTCCTCGATGTCCTGGCCCGGCTGCAGGCCGGCGGCAAGGGCGTCATCTCGCTGCGGGTCTGAAGCGGGCAGAGTCTGCCGGTTCCGTCTTTTTGCAAAAAAAAATCGGCGCGCCCAGCGAAAGGTGGGCGCGCCGCGGTTTGGAGAGGGGCGACACTGCGCGTGAGCGCAGCGTCCGGCTCAGACCACGTCTTTCCTGGGCTTGAGAGAGATGATCTCCACCCCCGCCTGGTACATGCCCGACCATCCGTCCAACTGCTGCTTGCACCAGCGCACCATGCCCACCAGGACGTTGGGGCTTTCGTAGTCTATGGTTCCGCGCACTTCGTCGGCGGGATAGACCTTGATGAGAATATCCTCGACCGGGAGGGGGTAATCCAGTTCGAGCAGAAGGCCGAAGGCGCTCTGGTTGATGATGCGCGCCGCAAAGGGCGTGTCGTAGGCCGGGGATACGATACCGCAGCGCTGCAGGCTTGCGGTACGTGGGTATTTTCTGTTCTCGGGCTTGTCTGCCATGGGATGCTCCGGTTTGTAAGACGCGTGAGATATCTGCCTGTATTCCCAGGGGATGTTGCTGCCGAATTGTCCGATGCGGGACGAGGCCCGGACAGCAGGTGTGAATTTCAACAAGCGGGTATCATTCTCTTTTCAAGAAGCCAATGCGTCGTCTTACATTTTTTTTGTTGAAACGCGGATTTTCGGGATGTCCCCCCGTCGCGGGGAGCGATCTGGCGCGCCATGCCCGCCGGAGCCAAAAAAGGGCGGCCGTGCGGGAAACACATGGCCGCCTTCGGGAGACCGGGCTGAAAGCCGGAAATCAGACCACCACATCCATCTCTTCCGCGGGAGCCCCGGAGCCGTCGTCGGTTCCTCCTGTCAGGCCGGCGTAGATTTCCAGGAATTTGAGGTAGGCGCCCCCGTTGCCCCGGGGGGCGGAGAGTGAGGGCAGGGCCAGGGCCCCGGCGGTTTCGTGTTCCAGATTGTCCAGGCTGCCCAGGAGCTGTGCGTGGAGCAGGTCGAACGGGTCTTCGGCCGGCGGCGCGGTCACGTCCGAGGCCTCGGGGGCGGCGAGGCCCAGGGTGTCCGGATCGGGCGTGATCGTGGTGCTGCCGTCTTCGGTGTCAACGACCGCGGCCTCCTCGGGCTTCATCAGGGCGTCTCTGAGGGACTCGACGAGCCCTGAGGCCGCCGTACGCAGTTCCTGCATGGCATCTTTCAGGCTCGTTTCGCCCGTGCGGGCCCTGGCGAGAATTTCATTCACCGCGCCTTCGAAGTCCCCGGCACGGGCGGACACGTCGTCCGCGGACAGTTCGCCGCCTTCGATCAGGCCGCCCAGGGCGCCCTCGATGGCGTCCGGGAGCCCGGCGGTCAGGTCCCGCAGCCCCTCTTCCATCGTTTCCAGTGCGTCGTCCGCGGCGATGCGCTGCAGCTCGTCGAAAAAATTGATGCGCAGGCGCAGGTCGGCCACGCCGTTGAAGTGCCCTTCCTGCAGCAGCCGGATCACGCCCCTGCCGTCGCCGCCGTCATCGGCCGCCTGGCGGACGGCCCCCGCTTCCTGGCGCGCGGCCTTCCCGGCGTCCTCGCCTCCGGGCACAGCCTGTTCCGGCCTGACCTGTCCCCATGCCTGCGGATTTCCGACTTCGTGTACGTTCATGGCTCCGGCCTCCTCGCAAAGCGAACTGCTTTATCCTTATATTGATCTATCGGATTTCGGCCGCTTTTCTTTACGTAGGAGAGGGCTGCAATTTCCGTTCGGTATGGCGTTTACAAGCGGACGGGCATCGGGTACGGCGCCTCTGGCAGTACATGATCATCGCCGAAATTCATCGTGAAATCAGGTTGTTATGATCGAAAATCGATAAAATATAGTTGATCGGAAAGGAGTCTCTCGTGGCGCAGGAATTGAGCAAGAAATACGGGCTGTTCACCGCCATCGCCATGGTCGTGGGCATCGTCATCGGCAGCGGCGTGTTCTTCAAGGCGGAGAAGGTCCTCACCGCCACGGGCGGAAACTTGCCCCTGGGCATCCTCTCCTGGATCGTCGGCGGGGTGATCATGATCTCCTGCGCCTGCACCTTCGCCGTCATGGCCACCAAGTACGAGCGTGTGAACGGCATCGTCGACTACGCCGAGGCGGCCATGGGCCGGGCCTACGGCTACCATGTGGGCTGGTTCATGGCCCTCATCTACTATCCGACGCTGACCTCGGTCCTGGCCTGGGTCTCGGCCCGCTACACCTGCGTGCTCCTGGGCTGGGACATCACCGGCGGGCAGTGCATGACCATCGCCGGGTTCTACCTCGTGGCCAGCTACGCCCTGAACGCCCTTTCGCCCGTGCTGGCCGGGAAGTTCCAGGTCACGGCCACGGTCATCAAGCTCATCCCCCTGGCGCTCATGGCCGTCATCGGCACGGTCTACGGCCTGGGCAACGGCATGATCGTGCGCAACTTCACCACGACCGTGACCGAGGTCGACCCGACCGTTGCGCTCTTCACCGCCGTGGTGGCCACGTCCTTCGCCTACGAGGGCTGGATCATCGCCACGAGCATCAACGCCGAACTGAAGGACTCCAAGCGCAACCTGCCCATCGCCCTGGTGGCCGGCACCTTCGGCGTCATGCTCGTCTACATCCTCTACTACGTGGGCCTGGCCGGGGCCGTGACCAACGAGACCCTCATGGCCGGCGGTCAGGAAGGCGCCAAGCTGGCGTTCGAGACCGTGTTTTCGAGCGTCGGCGGGACGCTCATCTTCGTCTTCGTCATCATCTCCTGCCTGGGCACCTTGAACGGCCTCATGCTCGGCTGCACGCGGGGCATCTATTCCATTGCGGCCCGGAACGAAGGGCCGGCCGTGCGGATGTTCAGTCAGATCGATCCCGTCTCCAACATGCCGACCAACTCGGCCATCCTCGGCCTGCTGCTCTCGGCCGTCTGGCTGGTCTTCTTCTACGGGGCCAACCTCACGGACCCGTGGTTCGGTTTCTTCTGCTTCGACTCCTCGGAGCTGCCCATCGTCACGCTGTACGCCATGTACCTGCCGATCTTCATCTCCTTCATGAAGAAGGAGGCGGACCTGCCGGTCCTGACGCGCTTCGTGCTGCCGACGCTGGCCCTGTGCGGCAGCCTCTTCATGATCTACGCCGCCTGCTACGCCCACGGCATGGCCGTTGTGGCCTACCTGATCATCTTCGCCGTGATCATGGCCGCCGGGGCCGTGCTGGCCAGATCCCCGCAACGGCACCGATAGGCGCTGGCCGCTTTCCCTGAAAAAAAGAAACCCCCGTCCGATGGATGGGGGTTTCGTCGTTCTAGGGCAGCTCCACCGCCCAGGTCGAAAGCTCCGGGACCGAGTCCACGAGCTTGCGGGCCTTGAGGAAGTCCGCGAAACGGGCGTAGCGCGCCCTGTCCAGCGCCCCGGGACGCAGGGCGAAGCGGGGCAGGGTGTCGCGCCAGGCGCGGCGGTTCAGGTCGTCGTCGAGGCCGGAGCGGTCGCCGGCGACAAAGAGCTTCCAGCTCTCCTCGGGGTGGTTGACCAGGTACTGCACGCCCTCCTCCAGGGCGTCGACAAAGGCCCGCAGGCGCGGGTCGCCGACGCTCTTGGCGTTGGCCGCCAGGATCAGCTCGTCGTAGGGCGGCACGCCGTGCTCCTCCACGAAGAAGGCGCGGCCCGGGCGGCCCTCGATGTCCATCTGGTTCAGCTCGAAGTTGCGGAAGGCGCCGATGACCGCGTCGCACTGTCCGCTGAACAGGGACGGCGAGAGGGAAAAGTTGACGTTGACGAGCTTGACGTCGTCGAGCGTCAGGCCCGCCTTTTCCAGCATCACTTCAAGCAGGGCCGTCTCGAAGCCGCCCACGGAATAGCCGACGGTTTTGCCCTTGAGGTCCGCGATCGTCTTGATGGGGCCGTCCTTGAGGACCACCAGGGAGTTGAGGGGCGTGGCCACCAGGGTGGCGATGCGCGTCAGGGGCAGCCCTTCGGCCACCTGCATCTGGTGCTGGTGCTGGTAGGACACGGCGATGTCGGCCTGGCCTGCGGCCACGAGCTTGGGCGGGTCGTTGGGATTGGAGGGGGCGATGAACTCCACGTCCAGACCCCGGGCCGCGAAGAAGCCCTTTTCCTGGGCCACGAAGAGGGGCGCGTGGTCGGGGTTGACGAACCAGTCCAGGAGGACCGTGAGTTTCTCCGCCTGGGCCTGGGTGGCGAAGAGGAGGAGGGTTGCGAGGATGAGGGCGAGTTTTTTCATATGGGATCCTGGAGTTAAAGTTACAGGGATGATTCGGGAAAAAGTTGTTGGCAGGGCGGCCGCGAGCCGGGTTGATCCGGTCAGGGGCCGCCAAAACTCCTTCGCGGGCCTCGTAATGTTTCCCCGCCGCTGCTGCCGGTCACCGGCGTGTGCTTCGGGCGAAGGGCGACGGGGAAACAAACGATGCCTGGCTCAGTCAGACAGTTGCCGGCCCCTGACCGGATCAACCCGGCCCGCTCGGGCGGGGTTCCGGTCGGTGGCTGGGAGCGAAAGGCAAAGATTGCAAAGGAGGGGATGTTGCGAAACCCTCTCGGCAGGTCATTGCGAGGAGTCTTCGACGCGGCCGTGTCGGGCGCTGCGCGAAATCCATGCCTTTGCGAACGGCCTGCCGATTTGCGCAGACACGTTGCGTTCATCGCAGGCCCTCCCCCGGCTGCCAGAAGACCAGCCTGTCCAGCAGCCGGTCCACGAGAAAGTAGAGGGTCAGCGAGGCGGCGGCCAGGATGGCCAGGGCCGCGAACATGACGTCGATCTGCATGCGCGCGTTGGCGTGCAGCATGTAGAAGCCCAGGCCCCGGCTGGAACCGACCCATTCGCCCACCACGGCCCCGATGGGCGCCACGGCCGTGGCCACGCGCAGCCCGGAAGCGAAGGCCGGCAGGGCCGAGGGGATGACGATGGAGGTCAGCACCTTGAGGGGGCGGGCGTCCATGATGCGCGCCAGTTCCAGCAGGTCCGCGTCCGTGCGGCGCATGCCCGAGTAGAAGGACGAGGCCACGGGGAAGAAGATGATGAGCACGGCCATGGCCACCTTGGAGGCCATGCCGTAGCCGAGCCACAGGACCAGGATCGGGGCCATGGCGAAGACCGGGACGGCCTGGCTGGCCACCAGGACGGGCAGCATCCAGCGCTTGAGCAGGGGGGAGAGGATCATGGCCAGGGCCGCCGAGACGCCCAGCAGCGTGCCCAGGGCCAGGCCGAGCAGGATCTCGGCCAGCGTCGCACCCAGGTGCCCGGCCAGGGCCGGCAGGTGCGACGCGATGGCGCGGGCCACGGGCAGGGGGCCGGGCAGGATGTAGGGCGGAACGCCGGTCAGGGCCACCAGCAGTTGCCACAGGGCGATGAGCCCTGCCGCGAGGATCAGGGGGCGGCGCAGGTTCATGCCGCCTCCCCGTTCATGAGCCTGGCCATCAGGGCGGCGTAGCGCGCCGTGAGTTCCGGGTTCCCGGCTTCGCGCGGCACCGGCCCGCCGGGTTCGACGCATTCGACCACCCGCGCCGGTGAGCCGCCCAGGACCACGACGCGGTGTCCCAGGCGCAGGGCCTCCATGGGGTCGTGGGTGACCAGCACCACCGTCGCGCCAGTGGTCAGGCGCGCGGCCAGATTCTGCAGGCGGGCCCGCGTCAGGGCGTCCAGGGCCGAGAAGGGCTCGTCCATGAGGATGACCGGGCGCTCCTCCATGAGGGTCCGCAGCAACGCCCCGCGCTGGCGCATGCCCCCGGACAGGGCAGACGGCAGCTTGGCCTCGCAGCCGGCCAGGCCCGCCTCGCGGATCAGGCCCCGGGCCTTTTCCCGCTTCGCCTCGGACAGTTCACCGCGCAGCCTGGCACCGAGCAGGACGTTGTCCAGCAGGGAGAGCCAGGGCAGCAGCAGGTCGTTCTGGCTCATCCAGGCCGCAAGGCCCCGGGGGGACGGGTGCGCGCCGACCCGCAGCGTCCCGTCGAAGGCCAGGTCCGGCGCGCCGGCCATGAGCCTGAGCAGCGTCGATTTGCCGCAGCCGCTGGGGCCGAGGATGCAGGTCGTGCGGCCGCCGGGGACGGTCAGGTCCAGACCCTGGAAGAGGGGCTGGCCGGCGAAATGCAGGCCGATCCCTTCGAGGACGATGTCCGGGGCGCTGCGGGCGGGTTGAGCGGTCACGGCTTCTCCCTAAAAGAACCGGAAGAAGTGGTGCACGGGCCCGTGGCCCCGGCCGATGACGTAATCGGCCCCGGCGCGGATGGCCCCGCTGATGTACTCCTTGGCGTGGCGCACGGCCGCTTCGATGTCCTCGCCCCGGGCCAGGTTGGCGGCGATGGCCGAGGACAGGGTGCAGCCCGTGCCGTGGTTGTTGCGCGTGGCGATGCGCACGCCGCGCAGGGTCACGATGCGGTTTTCGGCGCCGACCAGCAGGCAGTCGTCGCTGTCGCCCGATTCCAGGTGGCCGCCCTTGACCAGCACGTTGGCGCAGCCCAGGGCCGCCAGGTCCGTGGCCGCGGCGCGGGCCTCCTCGGCGGTTCCGATGGCGCGCCCCAGGAGGACCGAGGCCTCGGGCAGGTTGGGGGTGATGAGGGTGGCCATGGGCACGAGCTCGCGCTTGAGGGCGTCGATGGCCTCGTCCTGCAGCAGCTTGTCGCCGCTCTGGGCGACCATGACCGGGTCCAGCACGACGGTCCGCACGCCGTGCCGCGCCAGCCCCTGGGCCACGGTGCGGATCAGCTCCGGCGAGAAGAGCATGCCGATCTTGACGGCGTCGGCACCGATGTCGCCCAGCACCGCGTCCATCTGCGCGGCCACGAAGTCCACGGGCACGGGGTGGATGCCCGTCACGCCCAGGGTGTTCTGGGCCGTCAGGGCCGTGATGACGCTTGCGGCGTAGCAGCCGTTCGCGCTGATGCTTTTGATGTCGGCCTGGATGCCCGCGCCGCCGCCGGAATCGGAGCCGGCGATGGTCAGGACCCGGGGGTAGGTTTTGAGTTCCGTCATGACGCCTCCCTGGCGCGAAGGATGGTGGTTTTGAGTTCCGCCGCCGCTTTTCGCGGGTCGGCGGCGGAGACGATGGCCGAGACCACGGCGATGCCGTCGCATCCGGCGCGGATGACGGCGGCCGCGTTGGCCGGGCCGATGCCGCCGATGCCGACCAGGGGCAGGCTCACGGCCGCGCGGATGCCCGCGATGCCGGCCAGGCCCAGGGGCGTGGCGGTGTCGGTCTTGGTCGGGGTGGAAAAGACGGGGCTGACGCCGATGTAATCCGCGCCTTCAGCCTGGGCGCGCACGGCGTCCTCCAGGCACTCGGCCGAGATGCCGATGATCATGCCCGGGCCCGTCAGGCGGCGGGCGTCGGTGATGCGCATGTCCGTCTGGCCCAGGTGCACGCCGTCGGCGCCCACGGCCAGGGCCACGTCGATGCGGTCGTTGACGATGAGCGGCACGCCCGTCCCGGCCAGCAGTGCGCGCACGGCCCGGGCCTCGTCCACGAATTCCCGCGTGCCGCAGTTCTTCTCCCGCAGCTGTACGCAGGTCACGCCGCCGGCCACGGCCGCGCGCACGATGTCCACGGTGGACCGGCCCCGGGACAGACCGCGGTCCGTGACCAGGTAGAGGGACAGGTCAGACATGGCGTTCCTCGCGGATGCGGCAGCCCGCGGCCAGCTCCTCGGGCGTGATGGCGTACAGGGCGTCCAGCAGGTGGACCTGGAAGGAGCCGGGGCCTTCGGCGCGGGCGCCGGCGCGTTCCCCGGCCAGGCCGAAGAAGGCCAGGGCCGTGGCCGCGGCGCTGACCGGGTCCGGGTCCACGGCGTGGAAGGCCCCGACCAGGGCCGAGGCCGTGCAGCCCGTGCCCGTGACGCAGGGCATGAGGGCGTGGCCGCCCTCGACGAAGAGGGTCCTCCGGCCGTCGGTGACCAGGTCCGTGGGGCCGGTGATGGCCAGGGTGACGCCCAGTTCCAGGGCCAGCTGCCCGGCCACGCGGGCGGCGTCCCCGACGGAGTCGCAGGAGTCCACGCCCCTGATGGCGGCGGCCTGACCGGACAGGGACAGGATCTCCGAAGCGTTGCCGCGCACCACGCTGACCCTGGTCCCGGCCAGGATGGACCGCGCGGCGTCCGTGCGCAGGCGTGTCGCGCCGGAACCCACGGGGTCCAGCACGATGGGCTTGCCGAGTTCCGTGGCCTTGCGGCCGGCCTTGAGCATGGAGGCGACCCAGGAATCGGTCAGGGTGCCGATATTGAGCACCAGGGCCCCGGCGAAGGCGGCCATCTCCTCGACCTCGTTTTCGGCGTGGGCCATGACGGGCGACGCGCCGCAGGCCAGCAGGGCGTTGGCCGTGGTGTTCATGACCACGAAGTTGGTGATGTTGTGGATGAGCGGTTTGCTTCGCCTGACGGCGGTCAGGTTTTCGGCGGCTTTACGGACCAGGTCGGACATGGGGCACCTCGCACTGCGGAATGGATTGGGGGCAGTGGAGGCGAGGAATGGGGGTGTTCGCCGGGGAATCCGGCGGCAGTCTTGCACTTCCCTTCGCTGGCATGACCCAGATCAGGTTCAACGGGTATTATCTCAGGCTCCTCGCCACCCCTGCAAAAACTGCCTCCCGGCTAGGGGAAGCGGGGAGCGGTGTCAAGGGGGAGGCGAGGATGGAGGGGAAAGGGGTCAGGCCCCCATGCAGCAGTTCCGGCCCGCGGCCTTGGCCCTGTAGAGGGCCTCGTCGGCGCGCAGCAAGGTCGTGTCGATATTTTCGCCCGGCCGGTGCATGGTGAAGCCGATGCTGACCGTCGGAGCCTCGATGCCGTCGGCGGTCCTGGCGGTCTGGGCCACGCTGCGGCGCAGGCGATCGGCCACGGCGGCCGCGTTGTCCGGGTCGCAGGACGGGAAGAGCAGCAGGAATTCCTCGCCGCCCCAGCGCGCGCACAGATCGTACTCCCGCAGGGTCAGCTCCAGGGCCCTGGCCACGGCCTGGAGCACCCGGTCTCCGGCGGCGTGGCCGTGGCTGTCGTTCACGGCCTTGAAGTGGTCGATGTCCGCGAGCATGACCGTGAAGGAGCTGCCCGGCATGCGCGCGGCCTGGGCCGCGGCGTCCTCCAGCCTTCCGGCCATGTAGCGGCGGTTGGGCAGGCCGGTCAGGGAGTCGTTGTTGGAGGCGTGCTCCAGCCGTTCTTTGAGCTGGTGCAGCATGGTCTGGTACTGGTCGCTGATGCGCACGATCTTTTCCAGCTGCCGGACCTTGCGTTCGTACCGGGCCATGTAGCCCTGGCTGCGTTCGCGCTCCGCCGCCTGGAAGCGGTCGGCGATGTGCGTCAGCCGCTCCAGGAGGCGCTGCTGGTCCAGACAGCGTTCAAAGAGCTCCCGCACGGCGTCCTTCCAGCCTTCGGGGGGGCTTTCGGCGGCCAGGAGGAGTTCGATGCGCTGCTCCAGGTTTTCTTCAGGCGGGCATGGCGGCATGGTCAGACCTTCGGGGCGATGGTGAAGGGAAAGGAGCAGTCTTCCTTGAATTCCTCGGCCAGTTCGCCGACCCGTTCGTTGTCCGGGTCGTAGCACCAGTGCACGCTGACGGCCCTCCCGCCCCGGTAGGCCTCCTCCAGGCGGTCGAAGATGTCCATCATGGCGCGGATGCTGCTGGTGTTCAGGTACACCAGTTCCAGGTCGCAGGCCAGGGGCCGGTCGCCTTCGCTCAGGTAGCCGTCGACCCAGTCGATGATGGGCTGGAAGAATTCGAAGGGGTTTTCGGGATACGAGTCCCCGGCCATGGCCAGGCGTCCCTCCCGGATGTCAGTGCGCACCTGGGGGGTGCTCGAGGTCTGGATGAAATCTATGTCGTTCATTGTTGTCTCGCTTGTGCAGGCGTTGGGTTACAGCACGACGCGCAGGCTCAGGAAGCTGCGGCCGGCGTCGATCTCGCGCACGGAGGCCTGAAGGGGGCGGTCGGCCTTGCGGGCCATGTCGATGAGCCCCAGGCCAGCGCTGCCGTTGAGGGCCTCGCGGGGCTGGCGCAGCTGGGCCTTGAAGAGCGCCTTGAGCTCCGCGCGGTCCATGCCCGCCAGTTCGCCGGCCCGCCGCAGGAAGGCCGCGCCGTCCTCGGGAGCCACCACGTTGCCGGCGCTGATGACGTAGTGACCGTCCTCGCGGGACACGACGATGGCCGCGTTGGCCGCGCCTTCGAGCCCGGGGTGCTGGTCGGCGTAGCGGCGGATGTTCTGGGTCATCTCGATGTACACGGCGAAGATGTCGGCCACGGCGCTGGGCGCCTCCTGCTGGTGGTTGAGATAGTCGCGCAGGGCGCGTCCGATCTCCTCGATCAGGGCCGCGTTGATGGGACCGTTGAAGCAGACCATGATCTGCTTGCGGTCGAAGATCTCCCGCAGGTCGTACAGGTCGGGGGTGCTCATGCGTCGTTGTCCTCCGGACGGGATCGGGGTGGTGCATCGAAGCTGAAGGCCAGGACGGTGATGTCGTCGCGCTGGGGCTTGTCCCCGCGGTATGCGGAGAGGGTGCCGGCCAGCGCGTGTTCCTGCTCTTCCATGGGGAGGGAGGCGTTGTCCTGCAGCCAGGCGGTGAAGCCGCGGCGGCCGAAGGGCAGGCCCCTGTCACCGCCGGACTGGTCCAGGATGCCGTCCGTGACGAGATAGAAAACGCAACCCGGTTCCAGGTCAAGTGTCTGGCGTGAAAAGGTGCGGGATTTGCGGTCGTTGATCCCGCCGCGGTCGCCCCTGAAATTGTTGATGGCTCCGCCATGGGCCGTGAAGAGGTCGATGTGGGCCCCGGCGAAGCGGACCTCGCCGGCCTCGAGGTCCGCGTAGCAAAGCCCGATGTCCATGGACGTGGCCAGCCGCTCCAGACGCTGCGTGTCCGGCAGCATGGAGCGCACGACGGCGTCCGCGCACTCCAGCAGGGCGGCGGGGTCCCGAAGGCCGAGTTCCACGGTGGCCCGCTCCAGGGCGGCGTGGGCGATCATGGTCATGAAGGCGCCGGGCACGCCGTGACCCGCGCAGTCCACCACGCCGAACAGGCAGCCGCGATCGTCCTCCCTGTAGAGGTAGAAGTCGCCGCCGACCACGTCGCGCGGCTGCCAGACCACGAAATACCGTCCCTGCATGCGCGCGTGCAGCTGACGGTCCGGCAGGATGACCTGCTGGATGAGGCTCGCGTAGCGGATGCTCTCGGTCAGCTGGCGGTGGGTCGAGGCCAGCTCGGCATGGGTGGCCTCCAGCTGCGCCGTGCGTTCGGCCACGCGCTGTTCCAGCCGCTCGGTGTGGGCCTGGACCTGGGCGGCCATGGAGTCGAAGGCGCGGGAAAGCTGGCCGATCTCGTCGGCGCGGTCCGATTCCAGCCGGATGCCGTACTCGCCCCGGGCGATGCGGCGCGCGGACTCGGTCAGGACGAGGAGGGGGTGCAGCACCAGGCGGTCGAAGCCCAGGGTCAGGGCCAGGATGAGCAGGCCGAGGATGACGGCGCCGGCCATCAGGGCCAGGCGCAGGAAGCCCGAGGACAGGATGCCCTCGGCCGCCGGGTTGACGATGCTGACCACGGTCCAGCGCAGCTCCGGCAGATGGGCCAGGGCCATCATGCGCCGGCCCTGCGCCGTGGCCACTTCCAGGGCCTCGACGCCGGAATCCCTGCGCCTGGCTTCGGCCAGCGCCCGGCTCAGCTGCTGCCGGTCCGCGTCTTCCGTCAGGTCGGCGAAAGCGGTCCTGGAGATGTCGTGCTTGACCAACGCTCCGTACTCGATCCGCGTCGGGTCGGGGTGGGCCACGATGCGCCCCTGGGCGTCGACGACGAAGCTCGTGGCCCCCTCCGTGCGCCGTGCGAGCATGCTCTTCAGGAAGCGGTCGAGCTGCAGGCCGGTCCCGGTCAGGCCGAGGGCTGTCCCGTCGGGGGCGAGCACCTTGATGTTGATCCACAGGCTGGTGACCTTGAGGACCGCGTCGGGATTGACGTTCAGGGTATATTCCGCGGCATTGTCCATGGTCGCGAAATACCACGCGTCTTCGGATTTCGTCCGGTCCAGGGTGTAGCGGCGCACGACCCCGGGGCCGGATGCGGCGTCGGCGTAGTGGTAGGCCAGGGAGGCGTGGTTGATGACGAAATAGTTCCTGTCGGCGAAGGCGTTGCGAAATCCCGCCGCCTCGGCCAGAAACCGCGAGCGCATGGCCGGATCGTCCTCGGCCCCGATCCATTCGCGCAGGGCCAGAAGGCCGGCGAAACGCTGGGCCAGGGCCAGCTCCCGGCCGACCAGGGCCTGGATTTTCTCCCGGGTCAGCCGCGCTTCCGCAACGGCCAGTTTCAGGCTCAGGTCCGTGGCGAGGTCGTGCATGATCCGCTGGCCGACAGCGACGGCCAGCAGCAGGACCGCCGCTGTCACGGCCAGCAGCAGTATGCCCGCCTTGCGGCGGAGCCCGGAGGCGCGGCGGGGGAATGTCGGGTGAGGCATGGAGTTCTCTGCTCAAGTGCTGGGAATTGGTGGCAATCAGTGCAAATTATATTTAATTTTCAGTGGATTGCAATGAAAAATCAAGTGCGATCGCGAAGTCGTCATCCTCGCGTGAGGGCATTTTTGGGAATTTCGTGCCGGGGCTTGATAGGGGCTACTGTATAAAATAGATACAATAGAGAGCCTGACTCGGGGGCCTGTGGCGGTGGCGGTCGGGTGGGGAGGATGAAAATGCGTGGGAAGCGTATGGCGAGAGTGTTGCGGGCTGCTGGGTTTGGGCGTTTTGCCGGGGTGTTCGCCTGCCTGATGACTGTCGCGGCCGTTGCATGCTGGCCTGCAACCGGCGCTGCCCAGGCCCCCCAGCCGATCCGCATCGCCAGCGTGTTCGCCAGGACCGGAGTGGGGGCCGAGGAGAACTCTCCCAATTTCCGCATCGTCCAGCTTGCCGTCCGGGAGATCAATGCCTCCGGGGGGCTGCTTGGCCGGCCTGTCGAACTGGTCGAATTCGATACCATGAGCACGCCCCTGGGCGCCCGTCAGGCTGCCGAGGATGCGGTGAAGGCCGGTGCGGTGGCCGTCGTCGGCCCGTCCTGGAGTTCCCAGGCCATGGCCATGGGACCCGTTCTCCAGGCCGCGGGCATCCCCATGATCGGTGCGACCACGTCCGCTCCGGAGGTCACCCGCATCGGCGATTACATTTTCAGGGCCTGCTACACCGACACCCTCCAGGCAGAGGTGCTGGCCCGCTTTGCCTTCATGGATCTGGGCGCCCGGCGCGCCGTGGTGGTGACCATCGCCGACGATGTCTACAGCGAAGGGCTGAGTTCCGGCTTCTCGCGGAGGTTCGAGTCCCTGGGCGGGACCGTCGCCCTGCAGCTCCGCTATCTTCAGGACGCCATGAATTTCACGGATCAGGTCCGGGCCATCGGCGCGGAATCCCCGGACCTCGTGTTCGTGGCAGGCTACACCCGTGATTCGGGCCTGCTTCTCAAACAGGCGCGCAACGCCGGCCTGGCCATGCCTTTCCTCGGCGGGGACGGGTGGACGGCCCTTGAGCACTACCCGTATCTTGATCCCGCAAATGGTGATAATTATTACGTTTCACACTGGCATCCGAGTGAAACGAGTCCGGCCAGCCAAAAATTCGTGGCACTGCTGCAGAGGGAGTTCGGGCCCGATGCGCTGAGCGGGATAGACGCCGGCAACGCCAACGCGTACGACGCCCTTGGCCTTGTGGCCGACGCCATACGGAGGGCCGGAAGCGCAAAACCCGCCGCCATCCGCGACGCACTGGCCGCGACGGAGAATTACCCAGGGGCGACGGGCTCCATAACCTTCAGGGATTCGCGCGACCCCATCAAGCCGATGGTCGTCCTGCGCATCACCGCCGATTCGGTCCAGTTCGTCAAGATGGTGGAGCCTACGCAATGAGCATGAGCATTTCCCGGCGCATGAACCGCGACATCCTCGTGACCTTCGCGGTCATCGCGGTCCTTTTCGTCGGCATCGGCGCCTTCATGCAACTGCAGTGGAAGAACGACAACATCCAGACCGTGTGCCGCTTCCTGGACATGCTCGTGACCCGCGAGCGCAGCAACATGGCCAACGAGCTCTTCGAGCGGCGTTATGTCGCCCTGCAGATGCGCCTGGTGGAGATCAGCAGCCATGAGGACGTGCTCGATGTCGTCCTTTTCGACCATCGCGGAGTGCCGGTGGCCATGGCCTCGCGGGGGGAGAACGTGCAGCCCGCGACCGGCTTCCCCCGGTTTGAACCTTCGGCTTGGAACGGCAACGAAGGCTACACCTTCGAGCACGATTTTTCCGCCCTGCGGTTCACCCGCGCCATCACGGCCGCGGGGGAAATCCTGGGCTGGATCCGCATCAGCCACGACCTGTCCCTGCTGCGCAAGCAGCTGTTCAGCTTCTTCGCCTTTTTCTTCCTGCTCCTTTTCATCACCCTGGCCTGCATGCAGGTCCTGCTGCGCAGGCGGCTGCGCCACTCCGTCGTCAACCCGCTGCAGGAGCTGGGCGCGTCCATGCGCGCCATGGAGGCCGGAAGCCTGCCCGCCGCGGCCCCCCTGCAGGAGGCGGACCTGGAAATCGCGGGGCTGGGCGAGGCGTTTCAGGAGCTTCTGGCCCGCCTGGCCGGTTCCTACCGCGCCCTGGACGAAGCCAACGAAGCCCTGGTGCGCAGCGAGGGGCGCCTCTCCCGGGCCATCGCGGCGAGCACGGACGCCATCTGGGAATGGTCCTACGCCACGGGCGCGACGTACTTCAGCCCGCGCTGGTACGAGATGCTCGGATACACGGACCAGGAACTGCCCATGAGGTTCGAAACCTGGAAGAACCTCTGCCATCCCCAGGATTTCGAGGCGGCCTACCGGAAGGTCCAGGAGACGGTGGATTCCGGCGGGGCCAAGTCCTATCAGGCGGAATTCCGCATGAAGACGAAGGACGGAGGCTGGAAGTGGATTCTGGGCCGGGGCGACGTCATCGAGCGCGACGCCGGGGGCAGGCCGGTCCTGTTGAGCGGGACGCATACGGACGTCACCGAGCGCAGGCTGGCCGAGGAAAGGCTGCGCCAGTCCGAAGAGAAGTTCTTCCAGCTTTTCCAGCTCTCCCCGGACAGCATCGTGCTGGTCAACACCGGGAACGGCCGGTTTGTCGACGTCAACGACACCTTTGTCCGCCTTTCCGGCTTCAGCCGCGAGGAGGCCCTGGGCAGGACCGCCGAGGAACTCGGCATTTACCGCAACCCGACCGACCGGGACGAGGTGTTCTCCAGGCTCGACCGCGACGGCATCGTGCGCAACTTCGAGTTCGAGGCCCGGCGCAAGGACGGGTCAGGCCTTGTCTGTTCCATGTCCAGCCAGATCCTCAACCTCGACGGGCAGCCGCATCTGCTGGCCGTCCTGCGCGACATCACGCAGCTCAAGAAGCTGCAGGAAGTGATGATCCAGAGCGAAAAGATGCGCTCCGTGGGCGGCATGGCCGCGGGCATCGCCCACGAGATCAACAACCCGCTGGGCATCATCGTGCAGGCGACCCACAACCTCGTGCAGCGCACCCGGACGGATTTCCAGAAGAACCGGGAAGTGGCTGAGGAGATCGGCCTGAACATGGACCTGCTGGAACAGTACATGCGCGCCCGCAAGCTCGACGTCTTCATCGAGGACATCCAGGCCGCCGGAGCACGCGCCGCGGGCATCATCCGCCGCATGCTCGATTTCAGCAGGATGGGCGAGTCCGGGCGCGCCTGCTGCGACCTGCGGACACTCGTCCAGCACTCCCTGGCTCTGGCCGGGAGCGATTACGACCTGAAAAAAAGTTACGATTTCAAAAGAATAGAAGTCAATGTCGAGGCGGCGGAAGGGCTGCCGCCCGTCACCTGCAAGGAGACGGAGATCGAGCAGGTCCTCCTGAACCTCCTGCGCAACGCGGCCCAGGCCATGGCCGGGGTCACGCCGCCCCTGGAGCATCCGCGCATCGATATCCGCCTCTCCGCGCTGCCCGACGGGGTCCGCATCGAGGTCGAGGACAACGGGCCCGGCATGGAACCCGATGTCAGCCGCCGGATATTCGAACCCTTCTTCACCACCAAGGCGCCGGGCGTGGGCACGGGGCTCGGGCTGTCCGTGTCGTACTTCATCGTGACCAAGGGGCATGGCGGCTCCATGCGCGCGGAGTCCTGGCCGGGCAGGGGTTCGCGTTTCATCGTCGAGCTTCCCGCGCGCGAGGCGGCCGAGGCATGACCCTGCAGGAGAAGATCGCCCTTGCCGGGACGCGCCTGCGCCAGGCGCTGGAACGCTTCGGTCCGGGGACGGCCGTGGGCTGGACCGGCGGCAAGGACTCGACCGTGGTCCTGGCCCTGTGGCGCGCCGTGCTGCGGGAGGCCGGCGTTGCTGCGCCGGTGCGCGCCCTGAATCTGGACACGGGCTGCAAGTTTCCGGAAGTGCTGGCCTTTCGCGACCAACTGGCCCGGGACTGGGGTGTGGACGTCGTGGTCGTGCGCCCCGGGGTGGACCTCGCGCGCTACCCCCTGGCGGCGGACCCGGTGCGCTGCTGCGGGGACCTGAAGATCGCCCCCCTGAACGCCGCCGTTTCCCGGCTGAAGATCCCGGCGCTCCTGACCGGCGTGCGCGCCGACGAGAACCCCGACCGGGCCGGCCGGCCCTGGCTGGAGGACCACGGCGATCACGTGCGCATCCTGCCCATTCTGGAATGGACGGAGCTCGACGTCTGGACCTTCCTGGTGCGCGAATCCATCCCCTGGTGCACGCTCTACGATCACGGCTACCGCTCCCTGGGCTGCATTCCCTGCACCTCCCGCTCGGGGCGGGGGGAGCGCTCGGGGCGGGACGCGGCCAAGGAGGAGAGGATGGGGCAGTTGCGCAGCCTGGGGTACTTCTAAGCTTCGGCAATCCAATCCGTATCTGTGCCATTCCCGCGGAGGGG
>CALMTS010000045.1 GCA_937872685.1 uncultured Desulfomicrobium sp. | reverse complement strand
GCCGTGAACTTTCAGGACGCAGTAGTCGGACTGGCGGAGTATGGATGCCGTATATTCGTCGAGATCGGTCCACACGCGATCTTGCAACGCTATGTCCGCGACACGCTGGCCGCCATTGATGTCAAGGGGCGAGTGCTACCAACGCTGCGCAAGAACGCTGACGGCATGGATCGCATCGTGGAGACGGCCATGCGGGTGCACCTTCTTGCCGGCACGTCGGGTGGGGATGTTTTCTTTCCCCGACCGGGAAAGGACATCCGCTTGCCCAATTATACCTGGCAGCATGAACGATATTGGTATGAATCGACCAGTGAAAGCCTCGGCGCCATTGATCGCCGTCGGATCCACCCCCTGCTGGGCTGGCCCCTGCCCGGACAAGAAACTGTCTGGGAAAATGTGCTCGATTCCGATGTCCTGCCATGGTTGGGTGATCATAAAGTCGGTGGTGTCGTGGTTTTTCCCGGGACCGCATACATCGAAATGGGGCTGGCGGTTGCAAGCCAGAGGTTTGCTACCGCGGAACCGACGCTTGAGGAATTGGATATCCTGACTCCCATGGTTTTTGACGGCGAGCACGCCCGTACCATGCAACTGATTCTCGATCCTCGGGACGGTGGCTTTCAGATCCGCAGTCGCCAACGCCTGAGTGACGATCCGTGGACCCTGCATGCAGCCGGCCGGGTGCTCGAAGGTGTACGTAATACCCGTTTTTCCCTCCTTCCGGCGCCCTCTTCACCGAAAAGTAAAATTGTATGTTCAACGCACTACGACATGGCTGCAGAGTTGGGATTGGACTACGGTCCAGCCTTCCAGGGGCTTGATCACTCCCTGGTCGAGGGTGATCTGCTTGAGGGTGTTCTGCGCGCCGACGTGCCTGTGGACGTTGACGGGTACTTTGTTCACCCCGCACAGATGGACGTGTGCGCCCAGTCGTTGTTGGACTTTTTCCAGGATGACATAATCGCCGGTAACGGTACGTCATTGCTTCCAGTCAAGACGGGCCGGCTTCTGCTCGTCCGTCCCGGGAGAGCGGTGGCATTTCGGGCCCATCTGCGTCGGCGCGGGGTGCGGTCTGTGCTGGCGGATTTCGATCTGTTAGATGCATCGGGAGACGTCATGGTCATCATGCGGGACTGCCGTTTCCGCGCCGCGCCGCTTTCCAGACGCGATACGTCCTGTATTGCCTCCTGGCGGGTGGTGCCCAGCTTGAGGCCTCATCCTGACGACGTTTCTTCAAGTGTCATGCCGACCGCTGAGACAATCGTGACATGGTGCCGTGCGGCTCTGGAAGAAGTGCAGCCTCAGCGTCAGGCTTGGTTCGAGGAGGCCTTGCCTCTACTCGAGGCTCTTGTTCTGGCCATGGCCTGCGAAGGGGTCGAACGCCT
>CALMTS010000044.1 GCA_937872685.1 uncultured Desulfomicrobium sp. | reverse complement strand
GGACGCTCGGGGACGCGGCCAGACTCCAGCAGGTGCTGACCAACCTGGTCGGCAACGCCCTCAAATTCACCCATGCCGGAGGCGTCACTGTCGAAGCGCTCTCGCTCTCCCCGACGCGGAAAAGCGGATGCAGGGTGCTTTTTTCCATTTCCGACACGGGCATCGGCATTCCCGACGACAAACTCGACACCCTGTTCCGTCCCTTCTCCCAGCTCAACGAAGGCTATACGCGAAGCTACCAGGGCGCAGGACTGGGTCTTTCCATCTGCAAGCGCCTGGTCGATCTCATGGGCGGGAACATCGCCGTGGTCAACGAGCCAGGCACAGGCACGACCATGCACTTCAGCCTGCCCTTTGACCTTGCGCCGGCCTCTTCCGACACCGCACCTGCGGCGGAACCGTGGGACGCACCCGCCCTGGAAGGCGTGCATGTGCTGCTGGTCGAGGACGACAGGGTCAACGCCATGGCGACGGGCAGCCTGCTGCAGAAGATCGGCGCAAGGGTGCAGCTCGCCGGCGACGGCCAACAGGCGCTCCAGGCCCTCGCCGCCCCCGTCGGCGGGCCCTTCGACCTGGTGCTCATGGACATCCAGCTGCCCGTCATGGACGGAATGGAAGCCACCCGGGCCATCCGCGGCGGAGATGCGGGCGACGACGCCAGAAACATCCCCATCATCGCCCTGACGGCCTACGCCATGCCTGAAGACCGGGAAAAATTCCTCGCGTCCGGCATGAACGGATACCTCGCCAAACCCCTGAAAATCGAAGAGCTCTCGCAGGCCGTTCAAACCATCCTGAAACGCGGCGCCAGGCGGTAGCGGCCGGACGCCCCGCCGCGCACACACGGGGACGGTCGCCCGGAAGGCAAGACGGCAGCCCGCCCCTATTCCCCGGCGCCCGCAGGGCAGATGCCGTCGCGCAGGCAGTAACTTTCCACGAAGCGTCCGATCTGCGCCCCCAGGTGCACGCACTTGCGGCCGGCCAGGCAGTCCTCCGCGTCGGCCTTGTCCAGGCGGGTCTCCAGGGAATGCTCCTCGAAATTCAGGCCCACCACCCAGGCCTGCGTCCTCTCCTCGAAATAGCACGCGACCTGCACGCCGTTTTTCTCCAGCTCCGGATGGATCTCCCTGATCTTCGCGATGAGTTCGCTTGCCTTGACATTCATGATCGCCTCCTCGTGAGATGCATGCTCGACAAATGGGCCAACCTGCCTATCTGTAATGCCAGAACATGGAGGGAAGTACAAACCTGCGGCGAAAAATCCCCGCAGCGGAGACGATGGACCATCGCGAAATTGCGGCCTCACTCCCGTCCGGCAACAGAAATCTCTACCACAGGTGCCCCATGAACCATCACGCCAGACACGCACGGACCGCACCGGGCTGGAACTTCGACAACAGCTACGCCCGGCTGCCGAAATACTTCTTCGAACAGACCAACCCCGTCCCGGTGGCCGCGCCGCGCATGGTCATCTTCAACCGCAGCCTGTCCGACGCCCTGGGCCTGGACACCGCCGCCCTGGACGGCCCCGGCGGGGCGGCCGTCTTTGCCGGCAACCTCGTGCCGGAAGGCGCCCTGCCCATCGCCCAGGCCTATGCCGGGCACCAGTTCGGGCACTTCACCATGCTCGGCGACGGAAGGGCCATCCTCCTTGGCGAACACGTCACCCCCGGGGGCGAACGCTTCGACATCCAGCTCAAAGGTTCGGGACGTACCACCTTCTCCCGCCGCGGCGACGGGCGCGCCGCCCTGGGGCCCATGCTCCGGGAATACATCATCAGCGAGGCCATGCACGGCCTGGGCATCCCGACCACACGCAGCCTGGCCGTGGTCGCCACGGGCGAGCACGTCTACCGCGAAACTCGCCTGCCCGGAGCGATCCTGACCCGGGTGGCGGCCAGCCACATCCGCGTGGGCACCTTCGAATACGTCGCCTCCCAGGGAAACGCCCAAGACCTGCGGAGTCTGGCCATGTACACCATCGACCGACATTTCCCGGAACTGCGCGGGGCCGAAAACCCGCCCCTGGCCCTGCTGGCCGAAGTGCTCGCTCGGCAGGCCTCGCTGGTCGCCAGATGGCTGCACGCCGGCTTCATCCACGGGGTCATGAACACCGACAACATGGCATTGAGCGGCGAGAGCATCGACTACGGCCCCTGCGCCTTCATGGACGCCTACGACCCGGCCACGGTCTTCAGCTCCATCGACCACGAGGGCCGCTACGCCTACGGCAACCAGCCCTCCATCGCCCAATGGAACCTGACGCGCTTCGCCGAAACGCTTCTGCCCCTGCTGCATGACAGCGAAGGCACGGCCGTGGAGATGGCCACGGCGGTTCTGGACACGTTCCCCGCCGTGTTCCGGGAATTCTGGGGGTCAGGCATGCGCGCCAAGCTTGGACTCTTCGGGGAGGAGGAGGGCGATGCGGACCTGGCCCAGGCGTTGCTGCGGCTCATGCGCGACGAAGGCGCGGACTACACCCGCACCCTGCGCGACCTCTCCCGCTCCCCGCTGCCCGACGCGCCCTTCTTCCGCGGTGAGGGTTTCCGTCGCTGGAACGAGCGCTGGCAGGCGCGGATTGCGCGGCAGCACCAGTCCCCGGAGGAATCCCGGCAGCTCATGCGTGCGCACAACCCTGCGGTCATCCCCCGCAATCACCGCGTGGAGGAGGCCCTTGCGGCCGCCGCGCAGGGCGACATGGGCGTGATGAAACGCCTCCTGGCGGCC
>CALMTS010000043.1 GCA_937872685.1 uncultured Desulfomicrobium sp. | reverse complement strand
GCGTTCGATGGCACCCACAACCGCCTCAGCTCCGCCTCTGGTCGGTTATCTGGTTACATCCGGCTTGAACCGGACTTGCGTTCGTTACCTACCGGAGGGACGTGCAAGATGACGGAATCAGACGAGAAGTCCTGTTTTTTTGATTGACCTGATGTTCATCAGGTCGTATATTTTGTGGTCATAAATTGGGCTTAATCCGCTCAGTGGCTACGACACGGAGCAATCGCCATGGGAAAGAAAAAGGTATCGGAAATAACCGACCCACAAGCAAACACGCTGAGGGTCATTTGCCAAATCATCGATGAAAAGGGGTTGCCGCCAACGGTGAAAGAATTGTCGGAAGTCCTTGGTATCAGCCACGCGAGCGCCCACGAGCAGATCGCTCAACTGGTACGGAAAGGCTATCTGAAGAAAGAAGCTCGTAAGGCCCGAAGCATCGTCGTCATCAGGAGGCCCGAATAACGATGCTGGGTCGCGAAAAATAAGGAGATCGACATGGGGCACGTCAGACTTGGAAGCCTTCCGAGGTCGAGGGCATGGAAAGAGGTGGTCGGCCTGATCACGGCCGGTGCCGACGTGTCCCAAATCGCAAACGCAACAATCCGGGCAGCCGATAAAGCATTCACCTTCGTGCTCAACGATGAGGGGTTCACCGAGGCGGTCTGGTTGATGACGCAACTCGCCATTGCCGCAAAAAAGGAGAACCTCGGCGAGCATCTCCAATCCCTCGGCGTCAACCTGCCGCAGGATACATCCCTTCCCGATCTTGCCGCCGCAGTCTCCGAGGCCCTGGATAACAAATTGGAGTCCAACGGTGGCCGATCCGACCTCGGTGAAATGTCTCAGCGTGCATTGGTCGGAGCCCTGGTAGAGCACATCTCACCAAAACTGCCGTCTCTCTTCGCCCCCGGGCCAGATGATGTTCGGGCCGCACTGGCAGCGCTCGGGAAAAAGCGGGAGTTCGGAGAGCTGTCGCGGACTTTCTTCGCCAAGCTGACCAACGAGAGCATGAACTACTTCCTCTCAAAAACGCTGGCTACCCATCTGGGCGAGGGCCAGCGCTTTGCCACCATGAATGAAATGGGACAATTCGAGAAGGCTCTGAACACGCACTGTAAAGAGGCGTCCCTGATCGTCGAGCAGTTTTCAGCAGATTGGTTTTCGAAGCACAGGTACGAAGAAGGTGGTGACATCTCCAGGGAGTCTTCCAATGGCTTCGCCTCTTACGCGCTGAAAAAGATGAAGGACGAGCTAAAAGAAGGAGCGCGAGCCGATGCAAGATAAACGATATATCATCTGTGGGAACGCACCGACCGATGGGATTGAAGAAAATCCTGACCGTGATCTGCGCCTGCGCCTTTGGGGCAAGGATGGGCCGGACAAGATCACCCTACGCATTGAAGACATCCACAAAAAGATGAGCAAGGACGTGCCTGATTCTTTCCAGGACCTGCTCGAAATCGCCACCTACGTTTACAGTGCCGATCAGGCCATCCCACGAGGGGCCGACGACGTCGATTCTTTTGGCCATGGCTGGCGCAGGGATCTGCACTTCATCATCCCGGTGCGGAAGCCAGATTTTTGGAACGGAGACGATATCCACCAGGCGCTGCGCTCCACGCTTGGTTTCTTGTCTGACGACAACTATCACTTCGAGTTCGTCAAACTGAAAGAGGCTCAGGCATTCCAGGGATATCTGAAATTTGATGATGACGGACGGCTCTTCGGCTATCCGGAACAGGTAGTGATGTTTTCAGGTGGGCTGGACTCGCTGGCGGGAGCCATCGATGAAGTTCTGAATGAAAAACACAAGGTCGTCCTTGTTACCCACAAGTCGACACCGAAGCTCAACACGCGCCACCGGCGACTGGAAAAGATGATTGCCGACAAGGCTGGGGAAAACGCCCCGCTACACATCGGCGTCCGGGTCAACAAGAACAAGGGGCTGAACTACGAGTACACCCAGCGCAGCCGATCCTTCCTCTATGTGTCTATCGGGGCGACCATCGCAAAAATGCTCAATCTGAAAAGCGTCCGTTTTTACGAAAACGGGGTCATCAGTTTGAATCTGCCGGTCTGCGCTCAGGTAGTCGGCGGCCGGGCAACACGCACCACCCACCCCAGGGTGATCCGAGGTTTTCAGGAAATCATCAGCCTGGTGGCTGGCGAACCGTTCACGATTGAGAATCCCTACATCTGGAAAACCAAGGCCGGTGTCATCGAGGTGATCACCAAGGCCGGATGCCAGGACATGATCGCGGCATCGACCACCTGCACCCATACCTGGGAGATGACCAATCACCATACGCATTGCGGAACGTGTTCCCAGTGTATCGACAGGCGTTTTGCCATGATTGCGGCAAAAGCCGATCAATATGACCCAGTGGAAGCCTATAAAGCCGACATCTTCACCCAAAGCCGAAGCAAGGACGAGGACAAGATCATGACAGCCGCGTACCTGGAGCGTGCCAATCAGGTACGCGAGCAGGACGACATCACCCAGTTTATCGCCCGATTCAGCGAGGTCAGTCGGGTCTTCCGCTACCTTAATGGGAACTCCGGAAAAGTGGCCCAGAAGGTCTATGACCTTTACAAGCGCCACGCCAAGGAGGTCTGCGATGCAATGGACACAATGGTTGGCCGCAACATCACCGCCATCCGCCAGCGCACCTTGCCGGGAGACTGCCTACTCAGGACGGTCTATGAATCGGGATCGGTAATCTCCGTCCCCGCCATTCCGGTTGAGCAGAAGCAGCCGGACAACTACTTCAGGAAGCGCGGGGGTGTCTGGGCGGCACGCTTTAACGGCAACGCCGAAGTGCTTGTGACGGGTGTTGATAAAGGGGCCGAGTACATCAATTTCCTCCTGGCAAGGCCGAACAAGGAAACCTCGGTCTACG
>CALMTS010000042.1 GCA_937872685.1 uncultured Desulfomicrobium sp. | reverse complement strand
TATCACGAGAATGATGAATACTGGGAGGCTGCTCCTATGACCGATACACTCAAAATCATTACCTTTGCCGGACAGGATGTTCCCGAGGACGGATTGACGTTGCACCCGCCCCAAGGGGGGGAACTGACCATCTGGCCGGACGGAGGCTATGCATTCACCCCTCCAGGGGAAGATGCGCTTCCTGGCGGTCAGGCGGCGGTGACGACATATTACAGTTTTGTTATGGAGGACGTTGACGGCGAGACATCAGTCGGCACGTTCGCGCTCAATCCCGAGGAGGAACTTCCCGGCTTCATGGAAGATTTCCAGGCCTGGTCGCTGCCCGAACTGCTTCACGCCGAGGCCGAGGCGGCCAATTATCTGCTTGGAACCGGGCATGACATCCCCGCTGATTTTGCCGTGCACTCCGTTGATGTGCCGGTTCCGGAGCTGCATGCCGACCTGTTGGGAGGGGACTCGACTCTCGACGACGAGTTGACACATCTGCTCATTCATTCGCAAAGTTCATAACTGATCTGAATGTAACATGCAGGTTTTTTGCAAAAAAGGGTGCATCGCATCCTTTTTTTATTTACAATTGATAACACCGTAGTTACATGGTTTTCAATAGTTTGAATAAGATGGACCTTTAATAGGAGAGGAAGTTATGTCCGTAAGAAAATTAAGCTTCACTTTGCTATTTTTCGTGTTTTTCTCGGGCACCGCCTTTTCCGAGGACCAGATCACGGTACAGAAGAGTGTCATCGACACCCTGAGATATGCGCCGCGGCTGGAAATGATCAAACAGAATCGCCAGGCCGTAGGCCACGACCTGGAGAAATCCAAAGGGCGCTGGTATCCCAAGATCGATGTTCGCGGGGGAGTTGGCGTCGATTCCTTTCATGACGGCCTGGACAACGGCAATGAAGATGCCGAAGATTGGAACGAGCGCTCCGAACTGGGCGCGTACCTGACACAGCGCCTTTATGACGGCGGCGAGGCCTCGAGCCAGATCCGCCTTGACGAATCTCGTCTGGAGTCCTTGCAGCACAGGGTCTTCGACAACGCCGAATCCCTGGCCCTGGACGCCATCATCGCCACCCTGGAGGTCTACCGGCAGCGCGAATTGCTCTTCCTGGCCGAGGAGAACGTCAAGGCCCACAAGGACATCCTGGCTTCCTTGCAGGAGCGTGAGAAGGCCGGGGCCGGAAGCGTGGCCGATGTGACCCAGACCCAGGCCCGCCTGTCCATGGCTCAGGCCTCCCTGGAAAAGACCCACACCAACCTGAGAGACGCCCTGTCCGAATTCCAGCGTCTGACCGGCTACCTGCCGGGAAAGATCGAGATGGAACCCTATCCGGCGGACAAGCTTCCTGCGAGTCTTGAAGACATGACGGCGCAGGCCAAGGCCGGCAACCCCAAGATCAAGGCTGCGACGCAGGATGTGACCTCCGAACTCGAACGGGTCAACGTCGCCAAATCCAACTACCATCCGTATGTCTATCTGGAGCTGTCCTCGCAGTATTCGGATGGCGTACAGGACCAGGAGGATTGGGAGCGAACTGATGCGGCCATGGTCCGCTTCAACTGGAACCTGTACAACGGCGGTTCCGATGTGGCTGCTACCAAGGCCGCCAAAGCCCGCAAGCGTCAGGGCCAGGCCGACCTGGAAGACCTGACCCTGGCCGTCGAGGACGAAACCAAGGTTACCTGGGCGCAGTTCAACTCCGCCATGAAAGAGGTGAAGGAATACACTGCGGCTGTGCAGCACAATCGCGACACCAAGGATATCTACCTCGAACAGTTCGGCGTGGCCCAGCGTAGTCTTCTGGATGTTCTGGATTCCGAAAACGAAGTGTTCCAGTCCTCCAACCAGCTGGTGAC
>CALMTS010000041.1 GCA_937872685.1 uncultured Desulfomicrobium sp. | reverse complement strand
CGACCACTGATGATCCGGCTTATGGGAAGTTGTCTTCAATTATACAGCTTCATCCCGAAGTTTCGGCCCGACTCCTGGTGGCCGGCATAAGCCCTGGCCGAAGTCAAAAGATCAACAACCTGCTCAAAGCCGTAGAGGTAATTGGTGAATCTACGGATGTGCTCGTATTCATGGACTCCGATGCCAGGCCTAATCCTGCCTTTGTGCGACATCTCGTGCAGCCCTTGAAGGACGGGCGGACAGGTCTGAGCACGGGTTTTCGCTGGTACATCCCCGTGCGTCGTGGGATCTGGTCCTTGCTGCGTTCCGCGTGGAATGGTGGCGGCGTGGTTTTTCTTCCAGACCCGCAGGCAAGCTACGCCTGGGGGGGAGCAATGGCGATCCGAAGAGAGACATTTGTGGCCTGCTCAGTGGCCAAACGCTGGAATAATGCTCTTTCCGATGACATGACCATCACTCTGGCAATTCGGGAAGCCGGCCTTGGCATTTCCTTCGTACCGCATTGTCTTGTGGCAACACACGAAGATTGTTCATTTTCCGAGATGCTGGAGTGGAGCAACCGTCAGACCACTATCGCTCGCATCTATCACCCCGCACTGTGGTGGAAGATTGCTTTGGCGCATTGCGTCGGCAATGTCGTGCTTCTTTTGGGCCTGATTCTTCTTGTGGTCCAGGTGCTGGGTGAATTTGACCCGATCGTGCTGCTTTCTTCCCTCATGATGCTCGCTATTGTACCCATGGAGATGTTAAACGCCCAGTTGCTCATGCCGGCCATCTTGGAAATGCTGCCTGAACACCGTGACAAATTGCATCGCCTCGCGTGGGCCTATCGGTTGCTTGCGCCTGCGGCTTCACTGCTGGCGTTATTCAATACTGTTGTGTCCCTCTTTACAAATCGTATCACATGGCGCGGTGTGACCTACGAGATGCGTTCACCCACGGAAACCGTGGTTATATCGGAGAAAAAGTGACTACCAAGAGTGATGAGGCCTTTCGCCGCTGGGAAGCGGCATTTGGCGAAGAACGGGTGCGTCGTGACAGTGAAACTATCGAACTCTATTCCCGATGCACTCTACCGCACGGAACAACGCCGCTAGGAGTCCTGTACCCCGTTTCGACTGCGGACGTGCAGACAGCCGTGTCCATCGCCCGTCAGGCCGGCATCAGCCTCTACCCGATCAGCCGCGGCAAGAATTGGGGATACGGAGATGCCTGTGCCGTGACCGATGGCCAGGTGATTCTCGACTTGTCCAGGATGAACCGCATCCTGGAGGTGAACTCCGAACTGGCGTATGCGGTCATTGAACCTGGAGTGACGCAACAGCAGCTTTTCGACTATATTGAGGAGCGTGGCCTGCCGCTCTGGTTTGACTGCACCGGGTCCGGACCGGAAGCAAGCATCGTGGGAAACACCCTTGAACGAGGTTTCGGGCATACTCCGTATGGGGATCATTTTTACAATTCTTGCGGTATGGAAGTGGTTCTTGGGGATGGCAGGATATTACGCACAGGATACGGACATTATCGCGATGCCAAGGCGACGCATGTTTTCAAGTGGGGGCTAGGCCCCTACCTTGACGGGCTATTTACCCAATCCAGCCTTGGCATTGTCACGAGTCTCGGGATTTGGCTGATGCCAAAACCCGAGTGCTTCAACATGTTTTTCCTTTCCATGCCTGAAGATGACGATCTGCCACGTGTGATCGATGCCCTCCGGCCATTGAAGCTCAGCGGACGGATCAAGAGTCTGGTGCATATCGGCAACGACCTGCGCATCATTTCCTCCTTCCAGCGCTACCCTTGGGATGATGCCGGTGGGCAGACGCCCTTGCCGGAGACGTTGAGGCGCGCCTTGCGGAAGAAGGGTGGATTCGGAGCATGGAATGTCAGTGGAGGCATCTACGGAAGCAATGGTGAAGTCCGCGAGATGCGCAGGCAGATCCGCAAGGCGCTCAAGCCTCTGGGGAGCGTTCGATTCGTCGGTCCGAAGATGCTGGCTTTTGCGGAGGTGCTATGGAAACTGTTGCGCAGCAGAGGCTGGCAGAAGGAACTGCAGGTCATGCTCGGATCCCTGGTCAAGGTTGGCGGCCTGCTGCAGGGGAGACCAACTGATGCTTTTCTCTATGGGACCTTGTGGAGAATGGCCGGCAGGGATGAGCCGGAATCCCTTGATCCGCTTGTGAACAATGTTGGCCTCATGTGGATATCACCGATCATGCCCATGATCGGTTCCGCTGCACAGGATCTGGTGCGGAACATCTCGCCGATTTTTTTGAGATACGGTTTCGAACCCCTGATCACTGTTTCGCTGATCACGGAACGGGCCATGGTCGCAGTGACGACAATTGCTTATGATCGCGAGAACACTTCGGAAACGGACAAGGCCCGCACATGTTACGAGGAATTGTTCAGGGAGATCATGCGCCTGGGGTATGCACCGTATCGCTCTTCCATCGCATCGATGCCACATCTCGCCATAGGTTCAGACGTGTTTTGGGACGTTGCTAGCGGGATCAAGAAGGTTCTGGATCCTGACGGAATCATTTCCAAAGGTCGGTACGACCCATTGGTATGACTCTCATAACCGCCTCTTTCGTTTCCCGAAATGGTTTAAGTTTGGGGTGACCATGAAACCGATCAGCAGTATTGCCTCCCGACACCCCTGGAAATCTCTGATTCTGAGCGCCTTTGTCGCGCTGTGTTTTCTTGCCTTTGTCCCTCGAATCCAGACAATAGACAACGTCGATTATTTCACAGTGGATGGCGACCCTGACTTCGCTTTTCACAAGCAAATCAAGAACATTTTCGGGGACGACGAGTTCTTCGTCATTTCCTTCAAGCGCCCTGACATATTCACGCAGGGCAATCTGCGACTGCTCAAAGACCTCGCCGCGGAACTTGCGGGCCATCCGGGAATCAGGGACGTGCAAAGCCTTGGGAATGTCGATTATGTGGACGGTGCGAAGGAGTACTTCGAAGTCCGCAAGTTTCTCGAGCACGTTCCTGGTACGCAGCAAGAGTGTCAACTTCTTCGGAGTCAGGCTCTGACAACCCCGTTGTATCTCGACAACCTGATCTCAAGGGATGGATCCACGGCCGGCCCTGGGCTGCCCGCCCGATCATCACGCCGTCGGCGCCGGTGTTGCGAATGACCTCGGCAGCCTTGCTGCCCGAGTCGATGTCGCCGTTGGCGATGACCGGTATTCGCACCGCCTGCTTGATCGCAGCGATCGTGTCGTATTCGGCCTGGCCCTCGAACCGGCAGGCACGACTGCGGCCGTGGACCGCCAGCGCCTGCACTCCCGCGGACTCCGCGATACGCGCGACTGCGACACCGTTCAGCCGCTCGCGGCTCCAGCCGGTGCGGATCTTGAGCGTAACGGGCACATTCACGGCTCGCACCGTCGCATCCAGGATCGCCGCTACCAGCGCCTCGTCGCGCAGCAACGCCGACCCCGCGTCGCGATTGCATACTTTCTTTGCCGGGCAGCCCATGTTGATGTCGATGATCTGCGCCCCGGCGTCCACGTTGCGCCGTGCCGCATCCGCCATCTGGCCCGGGTCGCCGCCGGCAATCTGCACCACGCGTGGCTCGGC